>DATKSM010000073.1:0-53517 GCA_035531655.1 Solirubrobacteraceae bacterium | reverse complement strand
CGGGCGGCGCGGTCGACTTCGCCAACAAGCTGCTCAAGCCGGTTTCGAACTTCTGGACGACGTATCGCCGGCTTGCGGATGGGATCGCCGACGGGACCTTCTCCCGCTCGAGCTATCAGCCGATGGCGAAATGGATCGCGGACAATCCCCCGTTTCCCGGACGCGCCTGGGCGCAGTGGATTCGGATGATGTACCGGGACGATGCGCTCGCGCGGGGTCGGGTGCGCCTGCGCGGGAACCGGGTCGACCTGGCGCGGATCGATCAGAACCTGCTGGTCGTGACCGCCGCCGCCGACCACATCGCGCCGCGCGCGGGGACGATGCCGATCTTCGACCTCGTCTCCAGCGAGGACGTCACCCACTTCGACCGCCCCGGAGGCCACATCGGCCTGATCGCCGGTTCGGCAGCGGCCAATGACATCTGGCCCGAACTCGGCGACTGGCTTGCCGAGCGCTCGGACCGCTGAGACAACTAGAGGAGACATCGATGAGCGCTACCACAACCCTCACACCCCAGGCCCCGACCGAGTCGTTTCCCGCCGATCGCCACCGGCCGCGACTTCATGACCACGTTGCTTTCGTCACCGGCGGAACGCGCGGCATCGGCGCTGCGATCTGCCGCAGCTTCGCCGAGCAGGGCGCGACCGTCGCAGCCGGCTACGGGCGCGACGAGGGACGCGCTAACGAGCTGCTGGACCAGCTGCACGACCACGGCGTGGACGCAAGCGTCCACCAGGGCAACGTCGGCTCAGGCGACGATTGTCGCCGCACCGTCGCTGACGTGATCGCCACGCACGGGCGCCTGGACATCCTGGTCAACAACGCGGGCATCACGATCGACAAGACGGTCCTCAAGATGAGCGACGAGGACTGGTACAAGGTGATCGCGGTCAACCTCTCGGGCGCGTTCTTCATGTCCCAGGCGGTGCTGCCGCACATGATCGAGCGCGGCTCGGGTCGGATCGTGAACATCTCGTCGATCATCGGTGAGATCGGGAACGTCGGTCAGGCCAACTACGCAGCGTCGAAGTCTGGGCTGTTCGGTCTGACCAAGACGCTCGCGCGAGAGGCGGCGTTCCAGCTCGGGCGGGCGGGCAAGCTCGAAGAGGATGGCATCGGCGTCACTGTCAACACCGTCGCGCCAGGGTTCATCGCGACCGAGATGCTCGAGCACGTCCCGGAGAAAGTCCTCGACGGCATCAGGGCGAAGATCCCGGTGGGACGACTCGGTCGCCCCGACGAAATCGCTCGCGCCGTCCATTTCCTGGTCGCGGATCAGTCCGCATTCATCACCGGTGCGATCTTGAGCGTCAACGGCGGGATGGACATGTGATGCGCACCCGTACGCAGTCGAGGATGACCGAGGAGGTCGAGATGGATGACGCCGTGATCGTAAGTGCCATGCGCACCCCGGTTGGGAGCTTCGGGGGCCAGTTCAAGGATGTGCCCGCCACCCAGTTGGGGGCGGTGGCGGTACGCGCGGCGCTCGAGCGGGCGGGATTGGCCGGCGAGGACGTGGACGAAGTGATTCTCGGCTGCGTACTGCAGGCCGGCCTGGGGCAGAATCCTGCCCGCCAGGTGGCGATTGCCGCCGGAATCCCGAAGGAGGTCCCGGCAAGCACGATCAACATGCTCTGCGGCTCGGGGCTCAAAGCGGTCGCGATCGCTGCGCAGATGATCCGCGCCGGCGATGTCGACGTCGTAGTCGCGGGCGGCATGGAGAACATGACCAGAGCGCCGTACTTGATGCCCGCGGCCCGATTCGGGGCCCGGATGGGGTCGACTGAGCTGATCGATTCGATCGTGCACGACGGTCTCACCGACGCGTTCAACGACATTCACATGGGTGTCACGGCCGAGAACCTCGCCGACCAGTACGGGATCACCCGCGAGGAACAGGACGACTTCGCGGCCGAAAGCCAACTCAGAGCCGAGCGGGCAATCGAGGCTGGAGTGTTCAACGACGAGATCGTGCCGGTTGAGGTCCCGGACAAGCGCGGCAGTCGCCTGGTCGATGTCGACGAGCATCCCCGGGCGGGGACGACCGCCGAGACGCTCGGGCGGCTGCGAGCCGCGTTCCGGCGCGAGAACGGGACGGTGACGGCCGGGAACGCTTCAGGCGTCAACGATGGCGCAGCGGCGATCGTGGTGATGTCGGCGCGGGCCGCGCGCGAGCGCGGATTGCACCCGCTGGGCGTTGTCGAAAGTTATGCCTCGGTCGGCGTTGAACCGAGGATTATGGGCATTGGCCCGGTGCCGGCCGTCCGCAAGGCGCTCGCCAGAGCCGGGCTGAAACTCGCCGACATCGACCTGTTCGAGCTCAACGAGGCCTTCGCGGCGCAGTCGCTTGCCGTTATCAGGGAGCTCGGCATCGCGCAGCGGCGCATCAATCCGCACGGCGGTGCGATCGCCCTCGGTCATCCGATCGGTGCCAGCGGCGGCCGGATCCTGGTCACGCTGCTGCACGAGATGAAGCGCTCCAACGTCCACCGCGGCGTGGCCACGCTGTGCGTAGGTGGTGGCCAGGGGCAGGCCGCCGTGATCCGAAACGGCGCTGAAGCACAATAACCTCAACCCGCGATCGCCTGAACAGACCCCGCGATTCCAAAATCGATGGAGCAGCATGTCGACCACGCCAAACGGCGCGACTGCGCCCGCGACCAGCTATCGCGCCGGCGGAGGTCAACGACTTCTCGCGGCCATTGACGACTGAGCAGGTTCTCGGGCCCATCCTCCTCAAGGAGGTGAGTGCTTGCTATTTAGCAAGTAGCTTGCTAAACTGCAAGCACAGTTGTTTCTCACGTCCAAAAGGAGAATGACCATGGCAACCGCCACCAGAACCCCCAAGAACCTCAATGACGCGACCGATCAGGTCGTTCAGGCCAACGAGCGCTTCGTCGAGGCCGGCAAGCGCGCGGGCAAGCTCTACCTCGATAGCTATGACCAGCTCGTTGAAGGCGTGACGTCGTTCCAGCAGAAGCTGGCCGAGCAGTCGCAGAACGACGCCGTCAAGTCTGTCGTCGCGACCCAGGTCGATGTCACGCGTCAGCTGGCGTCGGCTTACACGTCCGCCGCGCGCGAGCTGATCTCGTAAGCGACTACCGCCGCGGATACCGCGGCGGTCGCGCTTGTCCCGAGAGCACGAGCGCCAGGAGCGCCCGTGCTCTTGGGCATCGCTAAGGTGTCCCGACCGGCGGCGTAGGCCTACTCGGGATACCAGGCTTTTCGGAGCGCCAACGACGGCGCTCTCCCCCCAGAGAAAGGACCTCAAATGTCCCCGGCCTGCCAGCCGAGCTTCGAAGACATCGCGCTTGAAGACGGTTTCGCGGCTTGGACCGCGCTGACCCGAAGCGTTGGCGACTACTGGTCCGGCGCACTCGCGCGCGGGGCGACGCCGCTTGATCTCGCTCGTGAATGGGGGCACTGGCTCGAGGTCTCGACCGCACGCGAGCGTCCCTCGTGGTCGACTCCGCACGAGATCGTGTTCGAGACGCCGGTCGCGAGATTGCGGGATTTCTCGACGGCTGGCTCGAGGACTCGGGTGCTACCGACGCTAGTGCTCCCGCCTCAAGCCGGGCACGATTCATGCATCGTTGACTACTCGCCGCAGCAGAGCCAGATGCGGACGATCCCCGACGCCGGTCTCACCCGCGCGTTCACGCTCGACTGGATCGGAGCGTCGGCGCAGACGCGCGACGCGACGATCGACGACTACCTCGGCGTTGTCGACCGCGCGGTCGACCACGTCGGCGGACGGGTCAACCTGATCGGCGACTGCCAGGGCGGCTGGCTGGCCACACTCTATGCGGCGCTGTTCCCCGAGCGCATCAACACGCTGACCATCGCCGGTGCGCCCATCGACTTCCATGCCGGCGAGCCGGTGATTGGCGCCGTGATGGAGCGGATGGCGCCAGGCGGCGATCTCAGCGCTTACCGAGCCCTGGTGGCCGCGGGCGGTGGCACGCTGAAAGGCGAGCACATGCTCGCGAGCTTCATCCTGATCAAGCCGGACGACGAGGTTGCCCGCCAGGCGCAACTGCTGGCCAATATGCATGATCCCGAGCACGTGGCGCGCTATCGCGAGTTCGAAGATTGGTTCAAGCACACGCAGGACATTCCCGGCGCGTTCTATCTATGGATCGTCGAGCACCTGTTCCGCGACAACGAGCTCGTGCATGGGGAGTTGGAGGTCGGTGGAAAGCGCGTCGACCTCGGCAGCATCTGCTGTCCGCTGAACCTGCTTGGCGGCGCGGGAGACCACATCACCCCACCCGACCAGGTGTTTGCCCTCGCCGGCGCCGCAGGCACGCCCGAGACTGAAGTTACGCGCCGGACGACGAGCGGCGGACACCTCGGTCTGTTCATGGGCCGCGAGGCGCTCAGCGAGCACTGGCCGCAGCTGCTGGCCGGGGTCGCGCGCTACTCACGCCCTACTCGGTAAAGGACCGGTAGACCTCGAGCAGGGCTCGCCGTTGGGCGGACGTGAGCCGGTCATCTGTGCGGATCGACTCGATCACCGGCGATACTCCTTCGGGCTCCCGCGGGACGCCGGCCTGCTCGCGCAGTGCGTCGGCGGATGTCTGAAGCGAGCCGGCGATCGCGTTTAGGACGTTCTCGGATGGCGCCCGAAGCCCGCGCTCGATTTGCGAGAGGTAGGGATTGGAGATGCCTGCCAACTCGGCGAATTGGCGCATCGAGAGGTCCTGGAGCTCGCGCTGCCGACGGATGAACTCTCCCAGGGCGCTGGCCGACTTCGGCATGACTCGAGGATAGCCGCGTTCAGCGCCCGGTCCAGCCCTGATCCATGGTCACCGGAGCGCCGGTAAACGCGCGCGTGCCTGGTCGGCGATCTGGGCTTCGACGAGCGGCGTGCGCACATACCCCGGACACACGGCGGTGGCACTGATTCCCTCTGCCGCGCCCACGAGCGCGAGCGTCTTTACGAGACCCAGCATGCCGTGTTTGGCCGACACGTAGGCCGACTTGAACGGCGAGGCCACCAGTCCGTGGACCGAGGCAATGGCCACGACTCGCACCTCGCCCGCCGCGCACAGATGCGGCCAGGCATACCGCGCGAGCAGGAATGGCTGGTCAGCAGCAGCGCGAGGATCGCGTCCCAGCGATCCTCGGGAAACCCCGACACCGGCGCTACGCGCTGGAAGCCCGCGGTTGGGATCACGGCGTCCAGGCACCCGAAGCGTTCGACGGCCGTCGCGACCGCCCCGGCGTTGCCCTCCGGCGTCGTCAGATCCGCCGTGAAGCCGGCCTCGCCACTTAAGTCCACGGTCAGCAATGTTCCAGCTCACCTTCCAGCCGTCGTCCGAGAGGCTGACGATGAAGGCGTGTGTGAGTCCGTGGTCCGCAATGCCTCGATTGCGTCCAAGGAGCTCGAACGTTCTGACGATTCTCTCAGGTCCCGTCGTAGGGCACCGAATGGCTTTGTGCAACGGCGCCAACGCAGCCGAGCGTCTCTCCTGTACCATCTGTGTGGATGGTGCAGGGCTGGTAGCCAGATGGCGCGCAGGAAAGGCGGGCGATGGCGAAGCTCATAACCGATGTCGACAAGAGTGAGAAGATCACGATCAACGTCGGCGTCGTCGATCTGGGCCACATAGACCTGCTCGTCGACGAGGGCTTCTTCGCGAACCGTACGGATTTCATCCGTACGGCCATTCGCCGACTGCTCGAGACTCGCTCGAGCAGCGTTGAACGGACGGTTGCCCGGCGCGAGCTCACGCTGGGAAGTGAGCACCACAGCCGCAACGACCTTGAGAGCCTCCGGAACTCCGGGCGGATGGTGGAGATTCGAGTCCTCGGGCTGGCGATCATCGACGATGACGTCACCCCCGAGCTTGCCCTGGACACGATCGCTGCGGTCGACGTCCTCGGCGCCTTCCGCGCGTCGCCAGCGGTCAAGGCAGCGCTCGCATCGCGCACGACGTGAGCAATCGCTCGCGTCCGACCAACCTGAGAGGACGTGGGATGAAGATCGATGAGAACGCGATCATGGCCGAGGCGTTGCGACTCACGCGGTCCGGACAACTGACCGAGGCCGCTGCGCTCCTGCAGGGCTCTGTCGCCGGCTTGCCCGGACGCGGACCGGGGTCTGGTTGGGGGACTGCGGCGAGCGCCGCCGCGGCCGCCCCCGGTGGTGAGATCCGCCACCTAACCCACACCGAGGACTCGGGCACGCGTCGCTACGACCTCTACCTCCCCAGCGGCTACAGCGGCGACCCGGTCCCCCTCATCGTCATGCTCCACGGCGGCCAGCAGGACGCAGCCGACTTCGCGGCCGGCACTCGCATGAACAATCTCGCCGAGCGCCACACGTTCCTCGTCGCGTATCCGGAGCAGTCGCGCGCGGCGAACCACGGGAACTACTGGAACTGGTTCTCGGCCGAGCACCAGCGCGCCGGGGCCGGGGAGCCGGCCATCATCGCCGGCATCACGCTCCAAGTCATGCGTAAACTCGCCGTCGATGCCACCCGCGTCTACGTCGCTGGGCTCTCCGCAGGTGGTGCCATGGCAGCGGTCATGGCAGCGACCTACCCGGACCTGTATGCCGCCCTGGGCGTGCACTCCGGCATCGCCTATGGCGCTGCTCATGACGTCGAGTCCGCGTTCGCCGCTATGCGCACCGGTGGTGTACCGAAGTCGGCCAGCGCCGCGCCGCCCATCGTGATTCATGGCGACCGAGACACGATCGTGGCACCCGTCAACGCAGATAAGTTAATCGGCGCCTGGCTTGCCGCAAACGGCGGCGCCGTTCGGCATCAGCCGACAACCACGAGAGGCGAGAGTGGCCGTCCATACAGCCGCACGGTGCACAGAGACTCCAGCGGCACGACCGTCGCGGAGTCCTGGATCGTCCATGGCGGCGGCCACGCCTGGTACGGCGGCAACCCGGTCGGGTCCTACACCGACCCGGCCGGCCCCGACGCCTCCGCCCAGATGATCCGGTTCTTCCTCCAGCACCGGTTGCGCGGCTGCTAGCCAGCCGCGCTGGCTCAGGCCACGTCCGTCGCGGCGGCAGCCGTGCGACGAGCGACGCCAGTTTCCTCCACCGTGCGCGCGACTGCCGGCGGGCACCCGGCGAGCGCTGAAGCAGCGGCGGTCCGCTGGGAAGACACGCACTTCGACCCCGACGGAGCCATGCCGAGTGATAGCCCGCCGGCCTGAGGGTCTCGGATCCGTGGCTATCGCGACCTCGTGGCTTCGATCGCTAGGGCGGCGGGGGGTAGCATCAGCTGCGTGTCCGTCCGTGCATCAGTTGATGTTGGCGCGTGCAGTGGCGCCCGCGGACAGATCCCGAGTCGCCGTCCATGACGCCAGACGGCGCTCATCCCGTCGGGCCAGGGGATGCGATGTCCCCCGCGCCGGCGGGGAGTCCATCTCCTGTTCTGGCCGTCCGTCCGTCGGCGTCCTACGGCATCACCATGCGGGTGCGCCAGCAGCAGCGGCCGGGGGCGTTCGCACGGGTCGCCGGCGCGATCGGTGAGACCGGCGCGATTCTCGGCGCGATCGATCTCGTGCGGGCCGAAGGCGGTGGGGTGGTGCGCGACGTGACCGTCGCGTGTGTGGACGCGGCGCACGCCGAGGCCGTCGCGGAGGCGGTTGGAAAGCTGGACGGGGTGACGGTGGAGCGCGTCTCTGACCGCACGTTCCTGATGCACCTCGGCGGTAAGATCGAGGTGAACGGCACGATCCCGGTCAAGACTCGCGATGACCTGTCGATGGCCTACACGCCGGGTGTCGCGCGAGTGAGCCTGGCCATCCACGAGGACGTCGACAAAGCGTGGTCGCTGACGATCAAGGGCAACACGGTGGCGGTGGTCTCGGACGGGACGGCGGTGCTCGGGTTGGGCGACATCGGCCCCGAGGCCGCCCTGCCGGTCATGGAAGGGAAGGCGCTCCTGTTCAAGGAGTTCGCCGGAGTCGATGCATTCCCGCTATGCCTCGCAACCCAGGACACCGACAGCATTGTCGAGTTCGTCACGGCGGTGGCGCCCACCTTTGGAGCGATCAACCTGGAGGACATCTCGGCACCACGCTGCTTCGAGATCGAGCGCCGCCTGCGCGACGAACTCGACATTCCGGTCTTCCATGATGACCAGCACGGAACGGCGATCGTCGTGCTCGCCGCGCTGATGAATGCGCTTCGGGTCGTCGAGAAGCATGCCGCGGCGGTCAAAGTCGTGGTCGTCGGCGCTGGCGCTGCGGGGACCGCGTGTACCGAGATTCTGCTGGCCCACGGGGTGAGCAACATCATTGTGTGCGATATCGAGGGGGCCCTTTATCCCGGCCGGCCCGGCTTGGACTCAGCACGGGAGGCTCTCGCCGCGCGCACGAACCCCAGCAATGAACGTGGCATGGCCAGCGACGTGCTGCCGGGCGCGGACGTACTCGTCGGAGTGTCTGGGCCGGGTGCGGTGTCCGAAGCGGCCGTGCGCCGGATGGCAGCGAGATCGGTGGTCTTCGCGATGGCCAACCCAGAGCCCGAAGTGCGCGTGGAGGCCGTCGGCGGGGACGTCGCGGTCATGGCTACGGGTCGTTCGGATTATCCGAATCAAATCAACAACGTGCTGGCCTTCCCTGGTGTCTTCCGTGGCGCGCTGGACGTGCGAGCCAGGACTATCAACGAGGAGATGAAGCTCGCCGCCGCGCAAGCCATCGCTGGCGTAGTCGCGGACGATGAGCTGCACGCCGAGTACATCATTCCAAGCGTGTTCAACCGCGAGGTAGTCAAGGCAGTAGCTCTGGCGGTCGCGCGGGCGGCAGAGGCCAGCGGCGTCGCGCGTCGCCCCGCCGGCGGCACGGCCGAGGCGAATTGAGCTCGCTCCTCCTCGGCCATCCGGACGGGCAGGTCGCTCTCGCGGATCAGGATCTCGTCGTCACTACCTGTTGGTTCGAGGGTTCGGATGGGCTCTCCTAGACCGACGAGGGGAAGTCATGCTCATGTGCCCCGACTCGGCAACAGGGGATCTCTCTGGCCTATCGCGGCGTCCTGACGCTTGCATCCGCACTGGTACCACTTCGGTATGCGCAAGCAGATCGCGGTTTGGTGGCCGGTCGATCGCCGCGCGCGACGCCGAGATTCTCGCATCCACAGTGCCCGCGCCGGACTTACAGACGCCTTCCGTACTGCGATCGATCCGAACGAAGCGGGAAAGACCAGTCGGAGTGCTCGGGTTCCGGCCGCGCCGGAGCCCGTCCGTTCGATGGGCGGTTGCGGTTCTGTTAGGGCCGGGGGGAGGCCTGCCTGCAACGCTAAGGTCCGGGGGATGGCGCCGATCGCACGCGCATGAGGTGCAACTTAATGGTGGGGCGGGCATTCTCACGGATGTTGAGACGCGGCTGTTTCTGCGGGCTGTTGGGGCTGTCCGGACTGGTCGTGGCGCCGTCTGGATTCTTAGCTGCGAGTGACGCGGCCGGGTTGAAGTCGATCGTGGTCTCCGGTTCGGTCGCGCGGCTTTCAGGCGGCCAAGTCTTTGTGCTGTCCAAGCGAGGAACCGGTTGGACAGGCGTCGTTCACGGCAGCTCCTTCAGGGTCCGGATCCCGTTGCGAGACCATGTCAAGTTGCACGATGCCACGGTTCAGGTCGTCTCCGCGTCCGGGAGTTACGTTGGGCCCGTGGTTCTCGCGAAGATCACTGAAAAGTCGGGGAAGGGCAGGTCCGCTTGCGGTAAGGCGAGGCAGCCCGCATGCGTGGACGACGTTATTGGCCTCGGCACCCCGTCAGGCAACATCTCCTTGGGGCGGCTCGTGGGCAAGAACTTGCGCGGTTCGAAGCCAACCTGGTACCTCGCATCGAAGGCGTCGCGAACTGACTCGCGCGACAGGATACGAGCAGCCGCACGTGACGGACGCCCATACGGTGCTGGCAACCTTGGGTTGGTGCCAGGTGGCATTCCGACTAGGGCCGTCAGCAAAGCGTCGGCCAAGGCGATCTTGTTCCGGATGCTGCCTCGAGGGCCTATTTCGACGACCGATACGACATCGGATAGCTGCCCAGCGACGAGCGGGGGCGCGACGGGCACGGCACCAGGCCAAGAACTTGACTGCTCAGGTATCCCGAACGTACTCAATGTCGACGTCAACGGAAACGGCGTCTTGAACAACGTCGACCCGTCCACCGCGTCGATCGCCGCGTCGACGGTAACCATCGGCGCCACGATTGGGGATAACCAGTCGCAGGCCGTTAGCTACTACGCACCGGGCGGGCTCACGCCGGCCAGTCTCGCAACGTTCCTTGATCCGCAGCCGGTCGGTCCGGGAAACTTTCACACAAATCCCGCCGACTTCAGTGTCGGCGTCCAGCCTGATCAGCTCTTTCCTGGTGATACGACCGGTAGCGACGTGACGATGAGCGTTGACTGCGGCACGTTGACGTGGTGCGCGAACGCGACGGTATATAACAACATGGTGGCGGACCAGCACCCCTGGGCACAAACGTCACCGCCGTACGCACTGGCGGCTTTGTTTTTCGGAGACGCGTTTGGGGCTATCCTGACGCCGCCGGTCGGGACGAACGTCCCCGACGAGATCGTTCCCGGCCAGCTCATCGCCCTGAACGGCACGCAGACAGGCTCCGGCGCCACCGCCCAAACGATGATGGAGGTTGGTCCGTACTTCGCCTCGACGCCCTACATCGAAGGTTCCACACTGGGCGGCGCCGACTCCGCTGGCCCGAATTTCATGACGGCAGACAGCACCGGGAGTCTCGTGAGCGCGTCCAACACGGGAACGCTGACGCTCAAGGTGGAGCGCCCGGAACGCCTTCCCATGCCTGGCGAGACGAGCTCGAGCGGTCTCATGGACACCTCCGGCCTGAACTACTGGGTGTCGATCAATAAACCCGGGGCGATCAGTGGTCTGAGCGCCAACTGCCCGCCCGCAGCCTACTCGAACGTCTCAGGTGCAACGATCGCAAGCCAGCCGGACAACTTCGGCACGTACCCGCTCGTCGATAACACCACTCAGGACTTCGATCCCGCCGAAGCCAACAACCCTGGACCCATCGAGTTCACCGTGAACCTCAGCGAGTGCGAGACAAACGGCACGCAACAGGGCGGCGGGAGCGGATACGCCTGGATACCCGGCCAGTCCTACGCAGTCGCCGTCTCCGCTGAGGGGGAAGACGGGAGCGCCGGGCGCACCAGCGACGGGTTTTCGATCGTCGCGCCCTAAACCGGATGTCGCCCATACGCCACGGCGACAGCGTTTGGTCGTAATGGGACAACCCGGTCCGCGATACCGCCTCCGCGACGGCGAGAACCGCTGCCTCAGCAAAACCTCACTCTTCCCCCGGCCTGACAGGCGAGTGGCCGGCTTGCATCAGTGGGCCACTACAAGCAAGTCTGCCGCGATCGCTCTCGTGGGACAGTTTCTGAGCCATGTCCTGTACGGAAAGTTCGAATCCCGGAGCGGTACTCGAGAAACGCCCGAGAATACGGGCGTTTCATCGTTTAGGGGGTCTCGGGTCAAGCTCTGGGTCAAAGATCAGTGCCCGTTACGCTGTGGTTCGTGAATGCGATCGAGAAGCTGCACGCCCGCATGGCCGAGCTTTCGGACTTGGATGGTGTGCATAGCCTCCTTGTCTGGGATCAGCGGGTGATGATGCCGCCGGAGGGCGCCCCGGGACGCGCGCAGCAGCTGGGGACGCTGGCTCGTATCGCCCATCAGCGGGGCACAGCCGAGGAAATCGGGAGCTGGTTGGCGAAACTCGACGGCGTACCACTCGATGAGCTCAACCACGACATCGTGCGGATTGCGCGTCGCGACTGGGAGCGGGCGCGTCGCGTGCCGGAAGATCTTGCCGGTGAGCTTGCTCGCGCTCACGCCGATGGGATGGAGAGTTGGCGGCTCGCACGAGAGCACGACGATTTCAACGCTTTTGCGCCGGCTCTGACGCGTAACGTCGAGTTGGCGCGCGCTTACGGTGAGTGTGTCGCCGGCGACGGAGAGAGTCCGTACGACGGACTGCTGGACGACTATGACTTTGGGTTACGCACCGAGGATCTGCACCGGATGTTCGGCGAACTCACGGAGACGCTGCCACCGTTGGTGGCCGATGGACAACTGCACTCGCCGCGCCACAAGCTGCAGGTGCCCACGGCCGCGAAGCAGGCAGCTGTCGAAGGTGCACTGAGCCGGCTCGGGGTCGAGTCCGGAAGTTGGCGGGTAGATGTGTCGCCCCATCCGTTTAGCTCTCGGATCGGTCGCCGCGACTCGCGTGTGACTACCAGGTACACCGACGACGACGACCTGTTAGCGCTGGTGATCTCATTGCACGAGTACGGCCATGCGCTGTACGAGCGACAGGTAGACCCCAGGCTCGAGCGCACCAACCTTGGACATGGGACATCAATGTCCATCCACGAATCGCAGAGCAAGCTGTGGGAGAACCATGTGGCACGCAGCCCCGCATTCGCTGAGGTGATCATCGCCGAACTGGCGCGCGGCGGGTTTAAGGTGACTCCCAGCGAGCTGCACTCCGCACTGCTTGGCGTCGAGGCCTCCGCCATCCGCGGATCTGCCGATCCGCTGACCTACCCGATTCACATCATCCTGCGCTTCGAACTCGAGCTGGCGCTCATAGATGGTCAGCTGGCCGTAGCCGACCTGCCGGCGGCATGGCGCGACGGGATGCGCCGCCTGCTTGGCGTGCAGGTCAACTCCGACGCGCTCGGCTGCCTGCAGGACATCCATTGGGGGGCCGGCTCCTTCGGGTACTTCCCCAGCTATGCGCTCGGCTGCTTGATTGCAGCACAGCTGTGGGAGACGATCGAGGCCGAGCTCGGGCCGCGTGAGGATGATCTACGAGCGGGAGAAGTGGCGCCTATTCAGCGCTGGCTGGCCGAGCATGTGCATCGCCACGGACGCCGGATTGACACGCTCCCGCTGGTTGCGCAGGCCACCGGCGCACCGCTTGGGGCCGCAGCGTTCCTGCGCTACGTCAGCCCGCTTGCCGGTCGCTGAATCTGGTCTGCGCGGATCTGACGGTGGTCGAAACGTAGCGCCGGGCAGTGGTTAACTGTTGCTCGGATCGCCATCGTGGAGCAGCGCCCATGCCCGTGCTGGCCGCGCAAACGAGGTCTGGCAGGCCCTAAAGCGGACGGTGTGAGGCAGGTGGAAACCAGGTCAGCCGACTTCGTAGTTGATGTGGGTAACGCCGGGGGCGTCGACTGCGCGGATCTGGCTGAGATTGAGCGTCCCCCGGTCGAGCCCCGCGAATAGGCGCTCACCGGTACCGAGGATCAGTGGCACGATTGAGATGTCGATTTCGTCAACCAGCCCTGCGGCGAGATATTGGTTGACCACCGACGCGCCTCCTGGCAGGGAGATGTCGCGTCCCTCTGCGACGTCCTTCGCCTGCCTCAGCGCTGACTCGATCCCGTCGCTGACGAAATGGAAGGTGGTGCCACCCTGCATCTGGAGTTGCTCGCGCGGGTGGTGGGTGAGTACGAACACCGGATGGTGAAACGGAGGATTCTCACCCCACCAACCCCGCCAAGACTCATCCCTCCACGAACCGCGGACCGGTCCGAACATATTGCGACCCATGATCGTGGCGCCCACGTTCGCCAAGCGCTGCTCGACCACAGCCGAGCTGGTATTGACGTCGCCGCCCTCTTCGCCATGCATCTCCCGAAACGCCTTGAGCGGGAAGAACCACTCGTGCAGATCCAGCCCGCCGGTGCCGAGTGGGTTCTCCTCGTTTTGGTCTGGACCGGCGACGTAGCCGTCCAGCGACATCGTGATGCTAAGCCTCAGCTTGTTCATCGTCGCCTCGTTCTGTGCCAGATCTGCTCCCAGAGACTGCCAGAGACATCATGGGGCTGTGGCTCACCGCGATGCCCCGCACCGGAGCGGGGCATCCACACGTGCGAGTTCTCCTCACTCGGCAGACCTGGGTGTCGCCCGGAACGCGGTCGAGGACTTCAGGCTCGGCACCGCCGACGCCGAGCTTCCTGCAGTCCGCGCAAAGCTGGTGTTCTGAGAGCAGCAGCGAGAGGCATGTCATGTAAACGGAGCGGGTCTCTGCCGCAGGGCGAAACCCCGAACGGAGGTCTCTTCGCGGTAGCGTGGGCGTATGTTGCAGCTGAGTTGTGAGTTTCGATGACGGTGTTGGACAGCTTTCGCCTCGACGGCAAGGTTGCCGTGGTCACCGGCGGCAACCGGGGTCTCGGCCTCGCATTTGCGCGTGCGCTCCGTGAGGCGGGCGCCCAGGTCGTGATTGCGGCCCGTGACCAGGCTCGATCCGAATCCGTGGCCGACGAGCTGGGCGCAACGGCGCTCAGGATGGACGTCACCGATCCGGTGAGTGTCGCAGCGATGGTCTCCAGCGTGTCGGACTCGATCGGACCCATAGATGTGCTCGTCAACAACGCCGGCGTCGCGTTTCACGCCCGGGCGCTTGACGTACCCGAAGCGCAGTGGCGGGCCGTGTGGGACGTGAACGTCGAGGGGCTCTGGCACTGCAGCCGGATCGTTGGGGAGCAGATGGTCAACCGCAGAAGCGGCGTGATCGTGAACGTCGGGTCGATGTCGGGCCTGATCGTCAACCGTCCCCAGATGCAGCCGGCCTACAACGCGTCCAAAGCCGCCGTCCACCATCTCACCCGATCGCTTGCGGCCGAGTGGGCGCCCTTCGGCGTCCGCGTCAATGCGCTCGCCCCCGGATACATCAAGACCGAGATGGCGACGGTCGACCGGCCCGAGTTCCGGCGCCACTGGATCGAAGACGCAGCGATGCAACGCTACGCGCTGCCCGAGGAGCTCGGCCCATCGCTCATCTACCTCGCCAGTGACGCCTCGAGCTTCGTCACCGGATCAGTGCTCGTGGTCGACGGCGGCTACACGCTCTGGTGATCAAGCCCTGGTCGAAACCGCCCACGAACATCGCTGGCCGCGCGAACTTGGCCTCCGCCGCGGGATCTCCAACGCGACTCGAGCTCAGGGTTCAGCGGGCCAGCACCGTCATGACAGCCGAGGTACACGCGCTAACAGCGAAAGCACGTCCGCGATACCCAGACGGCAGCGACGAGCTTTTCGCCATGAGCGACAGCAAGCACTCCGGGGGAGAAAGCCGGCGTAGCGGCGAGTTTCTCCCCCAGAGTCGCGAGTAGTCCTGCCGACCCACGGCAACGCGAAAGCATGTCTCAGGCCGACGCCGCAACGAACGCGCAATTCGCCAAACCTGCGCACGCCAGGCCATCGGCACCGCCTCGGCCCGCAGCAGCAAGTCGCGAGACCACTTTGCCGCGACTGCAGGGACGGCGGATCGTGCGAGCCTTGCCCTGTCGCGGCCGCCGGGGTGGCTGATCGCGGCGACTCCAGGGCTCCGACAGCCGAGGTCAGCTGCCTATGCACGCGCCCGCACGAGACCTGCGACGGCTGATCGTTGTCCGGCGGGCGGCCGCTATCGCTTCCACCAGCAAGCGCGGCCACCGCCCACGCGAGCGCTGATAGGACAAGCTGTGGTTTCGGGAACGCGCGCGCTACGACGGCGCGTTGCCGTATGGCGTTCTCGGCTTCGAACCGTCCCGTCTCTACTCCGCCACTCCGCGCGGGAGGGGCTGTGATTCGGCGGCTGGTCGAACGCACGCTCGCTGACAGATGTGCGGTGTCATTTTTCCGACGTGTCACATGATCAATGACCCTCACGGATGCGAAGCCTGACCAGCTCGGGCTAGGTTGCGCTCCGTGCACGGCCTGCGGATCATCGTGGAGCTCGAGCCCGGCGAGCCAATCTGCGGATCGCTCGCGCGTGAGGGCGAGCCGCAGGTGTCGTTCGAGGGCATGTTGGGATTCCTGTTGGCGTTTGATCGGGTTCGGGTGCGCGACGAGCAGGCAGAGCCCGAGGTCTCGGCCGGCGACGGCGGTTGAGCAGCCCGGACGATGCGCGCAAATCTCCATGAGGCTCATGGATGCGAACGGGGCGTTGCTGACCTAGCGTGGGTGCGATATGCAGCCGCCGTTCACGCCGGACTACACACACGGATCAGGGGGTCTCCGATGCGCCGATCGCAGCTGGACACCGGGCTTTATGTGACGGGACGGGCGATCGGGGGCACGCCGTTCGCTGCGGCTGCGCGGTGGCTGCTGGTTGTCGTCGTGGCGCTGGCATCGCTATGGCTCGCGGGCGCGGCACAGGCTTCCGGGCCGCCGACGCCGACGAAGACGTGGGGGTGCGACGACACCAGCGATTGGAACACCGCGAGCTGCTGGTCCCCGACGGGAGTCCCGGGCGCGGGCGACTACGTCTTCATCGGCAGCGGGATCAGGATCGACGAAAGCGTCGTGGCGGCGTCGGTCGAGCTCGCCGGCAGCACCATGTGCCTCCTCGGCAGCGGCTCGATCGCCTCGGGATCGGGCGGGCTGTGGGTGGATGGTACGGGCGTGAACGACGACATCCCGCTGAGCGCGAACGGACCGGCCGATATCACCGGGAACCTCTTCGTCGTCGGTGGCACGACGATCAGTAACCCGTGCTATCCGTACGGCATCAACGGGACGACCGCGAGCTTCAATGGCGCGACGACAATCGACGGGCGCCTCGGTGTGCAAGCCGGCGAGAATGCGGTCAACAACGGCACGATGACGATCAACGCAGGCGTTTCCCACGGCACGTTCACCAACAATGGGAGCGTCGTCATCAGCAACGCCAATGCTGGCCTCGGACCGGACACACTCGTCAACAACGGCTCGATCTCGATCCAGGGGGAGGGCACGATGGTCAACGCCAACCCCGGCACATGGACGAACAACGCCGGCGGGACGATCGACATTGGTGCCGGCGCGACGCTCGGGAACAACGGCGGTAGCGGCACGCTGCTCACCCTCGCCGGCGGCGAGCTGACCGGCGACGGCACGATCGAGGGCGGCGTTCAGAACAACGGCGGCACCGTCAGCCCCGGCGGCGACGGGACGGTCGGGACGCTGACGATCGAGAGCGGCGGAAACGTCGGCTATACGCAGAGCAGCGGCGGCACGCTTCGCATCGATCTGCGCGGGAACACGCCCGGCACGAACATGGACCAGCTCCAGGTCGGAGGGGCGCTCAATCTCAACGGCGGCTCGCTGTACGTCGACTCGACCGGCTACGCGCCCGCCGCTGGCGTCGACCACCCAGTGATCGACGTCGACAACGGCTTTGGGTCCGCGACGAACATGTACTCCGCGTCGTTCGCGGGCGCGTTCGGCCAGCTCACTGGGCCGGCTGCCGCCGCCTACACGCCCATCTATCCGAGCCCCACGGGCAGCGCACCCTACGTCGTGAACCTGCGCTCGACGGCAAGCACAGGCGGTTCGGGCGGCGGGGGCGGCGGCTCGGGCGGCGGCGGCTCGGGCGGCGGCGGCGCGGGCGGCGGCGGCGCGGGCGCAGTCACGGCGGCACAGATCAGGGCGCTGCTGCTCCACGAGATCGTTCCCATGGGCAGAGCCGCGCTGATCACGCGGCTGCTCAAAGCCGACGGGTACGTGTTCGAGTTCAAGGCGCTGGCGTCGGGAAAGGCAGTCATCCAGTGGTACCAGGTGCCTCGTGGCGCGCGCCTTGCGACGGCGAGACACAAGCCGAAGCCGCTACTGATCGCCACTGGCCGCCTGACGTTCAGCTCTGCCGGAAGCGCGAGGATGCACCTCAAGCTGACCGCCGCCGGCGTGCGCTTGCTCAGGCACGCTCAGCACCTGTCGCTGACCGCTAAGGGCACGTTCACACCCGTCGGGACGCCAGCGGTCACAGCGTTGAAGAAGTTCAAGCTGAAGCGGTAGCGCTCAGGCAAGCCCGGGCATCGCGGTGGATCGGTCGCCGCTGTCGCGTGACGAAGGTCAATGGAGGGCTGCTAGTCGCTTGCTCGTGCGAGCGCCACGGCGAGCTGCTTGCGAGACGTGATGTCGAGTTTTGTGTAGGTGTGGTGTAGGTGTGTCTCGACCGTCGCGGCGGTCACGAACAGGGCTTGGGCGATGTCCTTGTTGGTGTGGCCCTCGGCAGCCATGCTGGCGACGCGCAGTTCGCTTGGCGTGAGCGCGTCGCGGCCGGTGGTGTAGTCGCGTCGCGGACGCGAGCCCGCCGCCGCGAGCTCGGCGCGGGCGCGTTCGGCGAGCCGGACGGCCCCGCAGCGCCCGGCGAGGTCGAGTCCGTCCCGGAGCGGCTCGCGGGCGGCGGCGCGCTCCCCTGCGCGGCGGCGAGCAGCGCCCAGCTCGACCAGCGCGCGGGCGTGCTCGAGCCGGGCCGGCGAGTCCTCCAGCACGTGCACCGCCTCCTCCAGATGCGAGCGGCCCGTGTCCCGGTCCGGCTCGAGGGTCCCGAGCGCGCGGAGCGCGATCCCGATCCTTCGCGGGTGGCCGCTTCGGCGCGCGTCGGAGAGCTCAGCGCCGGCGAGTGCGAGCGCCTCATCGCGCTCCGCCGGCCCCAGCATCAGCGCGAGCGCAGAGCGCCACGACGCGAACCCGATCGTGTTCGTGAAGCCCAGCGCATCGTTGATCGCGCCGGCGTGGCGCATATCGGCGATCGCTGCGGTCCGCTGGCCAGCAGCGAACCGCAGCCGCCCGCGAGCATCAATCAGCATCGCGCCGGCGAGGACGTCGGCCATCGCTCCCAGATCGATCGTCTCGGCGAGCGCGGCGAGGTCGGAGACGTCGGGACGCTCGAGCATAACGTCGACGCAATACGAGATGGTTATGAGGACGGGAAACTGGAGCCCGAGCTCGAGCGCGGGCTCAAGCGCGCCGCGCATCTCGGCCGCGGCGGCAGCGAGGTCGCCCCGCCGCGTCTCGATCCATGCTTCGTGGGCGCTGGCGACCAGCTGCTGCATCACCGAGCCGCTTCGCTGAGCGGCGGCCCGCACCGCCGCGACGATTTCGTCCGCGCGATCCAGCTGCTCGCACAACACGAGTGCAGAGATCCCCTGGGGCAGCAGCTCGATACTGTCGCCGACCACGAGGTATTGGCCGTCGGCCCACGCGAGCTCGACGAGCTCAATTACCCGATCCGAGCGCTCGTCGCGCGCGGCACCCCAGGCGGCCAACAGCATCGCCAGCGGGCGCGCACTGGCGCTCGCGCTCGCCACCAGCGCGCGTAGCCTTGGCAAGTGCTCCACGAACGCGTCGACTAGCCGCGGGTCATAGGCAGTCAGCACCGCCCGGAACGCCTCGGCCCGTAGCGCGACCGCGTCGTCGCGGTCGGCCAGCTCGAGGAGCGCACCGTCGAATAGCGCCAGCGCTTGTTGCCAGTCACCGACGTACGACAGGATCTCGCCCTGCTCGATCATCGCGCGAGCGCGCGTGACCGGGTCCTCGGCGAGCCGGCGAACCTCCTCGAAACGCTCGATCGCGGCCGGCCGGCGGGTGAGCTTCTCCGCCAGGCCCAGGTCGAGCAGCAGGGCTCCGCGTAGCTCGCGCTCGGGCCCTTCCGCCAAAGCGCGCTCCAGGTAGTTTGCGGCGCTGTCGGGCGCCCCCAGCGCGAGCGCGTGCGCCGCGGCTTCGCGCAGCGTCGCGATCGTGTCCGGGTCACCGACCGGCTCACTGCGCATCAGGTGCGCCGCGACGGCGTCGACCTCCGCGCCCTCTGATGCGAGCAGCGCAGCGGCCCGCCGGTGTGCCGACGAGCGGGCGCCGGGCGCCAGCTCGTCGTAGATCGCGGCGCGCACGATCGGATGGCGGAAGTCGAGTCGATCTCCAGCCAGGACGAGGTGGGCGGCCACAAGTGCATCGAGGGCCGATAGCGCTCGCCCCTCTCGTAGGCCGGCCACTGCGGCGGCTCGCGGCAGGCGCGCGTCGCGGCCGAGCACCGCGATCGCCCGGGCCATCGCGACCGCGTCGTCTGATAGCCGGCTGAGGCGGCCGAGCGTGACGCGTGCGATCGCCCGCGGCGCTGCCGCTGAGACCTGCTCGCTGGCGCCGGCAGTAGGCTCGATCCCGTCGGCGATCAGCGCCGCCGCAAGCTCGTGGACGAAGAACGGATTTCCTCCAGTGACGTGCCGGCATGAGCGCGCGAACTCAGGGTCGGGCGCGCGTCCGAAATCGACCGTCAGTACACGCACGGTACCCGCGTCGGTGAGGGCCAGCGGGGACACGACGTCCGCGCCGGGGCACCGCTCGAGCTCGCGGAGCACGCCCTGGTCGGCTCCTTCCTCGCCCGTCCTTACCGACACGACCATCGAGGCGCCGAGACCGCTGAGACGCCGCGCGAGATATACCAAAAACCGCAGCGAGGGGGCATCGGCCCAATGCACATCGTCCATCAGCAACGCGACCGGCTCCTCGGCGGCGAGGTTCGCGACCAGCCAGTAGAGCCCGTGCGCGATCGCGAACCCTCGGTCGACCGCGTCGGCCGGACCAGCTTCAGGCGTCAGCACTGCCGGCCTCGCAAGCGTGGCGGCCCCCTCGAGCAGCCGCTCACGCCTGGGTGCGTCAGCCTGCCGCACGGTTGGCTCGAGGAGCTGCCGCACCACCCCATACGGAAAATCGCCCTCGAGCTCGGCACCGCGTGCGACGAGCGCCACGACTCCGGCAGCGTTCGCCCGCTCGCGCGCGGCGTCCAGGAGCGCCGTCTTGCCGATCCCTGCCGGCCCTTCCACCAGCACCAGCCGACCCTGCCCCACCGCGGCGCCGCCCAGCGCACGGTCAATCGCCGCGAGC
The DNA here is from genome assembly GCA_035531655.1 of Solirubrobacteraceae bacterium. Classification (GTDB taxonomy): domain Bacteria; phylum Actinomycetota; class Thermoleophilia; order Solirubrobacterales; family Solirubrobacteraceae; genus Palsa-465. Next base: position 32,876 of record DATKSM010000073.1, on the reverse strand, counting down.
TCAGCCTCGCGCTCTACCAGCACCCGACCCTGAGGTGCCTCCGCGCCGATCCCCATCCGCCACAACATATAACGCGCTCGCATTGCGACGGGCGAACTCGCTCGCGCACGTCAAGTGACCGCTTTCCTGCAGCCACGGCACGCCGTGTTCGCGTTCGGGACGGCCGCCAACCCGGTCGTCGCACGTGTAGCGACACACGCCGGCTCAGAGGAGCACTACTACGCCACCCGCAGTCACTGGCCTCGTCACGGGGCCCCAACGCCAGCTCCGAGGCCCCCCCCGACTGATCTCCGCACGAGGCGCGACAGTGATCGAAATCGACGGTGCCGACGGGTTCTTCGCCGACCCACAAGCCCGGTTGCAGCGCCTCGACAACATCGCCGTCCGCCGGCAGCAGCCCGCCGCTCTCTTGGTCTACCACCACCCGCCGAACACCACCAACCTGCAATCAGGCTGGTCGGCGCTTCCGCTTCTGCAACTCCCTGCCATAGCCGTCGTGCCTGCGACGTTGGATGCCTGCAGCCCAATCTAGCCCCTGGCCGCCGCGTCATACCGGCTCGGCAGCGGAGAGCACTTCGGGGGAGACGCCGTCGTAGCCACGAGTTCTCCCCCAGGGTCGCGAGGAGGAGCTTGCGCACCCGCGGTAAAGCGCGAAAGCATGCCTCTCAGGCCGATGCCGCAACAGACGCGTAACTCGCGCCACAAGCAGCACGGATCGGTATGAGCCCTGTCGTCGCCCATGCGATCTGAGCTCGGCTCAGGCCCGCGGCCGCGAAGCCGCGAGACGTTGTCGTCGGCCGCGCGGGTTGGCCTGGACGTGCGATCCTCGAGTCGCGGCGGCGCTATCCGGTGGTCGGATGGGTCGGAGTCGTCCCGCTAGGCGTCAGCAGGTCGAATCCGTCGGGAGTGTTCAGCCTGCCGGGGCCCGTTCCCGCACGATCGGTTGTGCCGTACTGCCAAACCAGCGCTCCGGTCGCCGGGTCGATCGCCACCATCCGGTCACGGTAGTCGTCGTTGGCGAGGAAGACGCCGCTCGGCAGCCGTTCGACCAGGGAGGGATGGTTCAACATCCCCGGCCCCGCTGTGGGTGCGTACCGGTAGAGGATCTGGCCGGCACGGTTGAACTCCAGAATCTCCCCCGGGTGGGAGTAGTCCGCGATCAGATACAGGTCGGGACCGAGCTGCTGAGGATCGGATGGGTAGCTGATCGGAAGGTGGACGGTCCATACCTCATGGCCCTGGGGTGTGTACTCCGAGACCCATGAGCCGTTGATCTCGGACAGCAGCAGGTCGCCGTTGGCCAACGGTGTGTCCCCGTTGGGGGAGCCCATCGAGGTCGGTGGGTTGTGGGTACAGACACCGTTTGCGCCGATCTGGTGCGCCACCGTGTGGTTCTGATTGATCACGAGCACGCGACAGTTGTCCGCGTCGGCGACTGTTATCTGACCGTTCTTCAGCAGGTACGCGTCGTCAGGCTCGTGCAGATAGCCCTGCGCGGTGCCGGGCTGCCTGGGATGCCCATAGGACCAGAGCACCTTCCCCGATGGGTAGCCGATCTCCTGGAGGGTGTCGTTCTGCTCCTCATTGGTCAGGATTGCGGTGCCATGGTCGATGAAGAACGCATCGTCAGGGAAGTAGAAGCCCAGCGGATCGTGCGGCGATGAGACTGATGGGAACTTCCACGTGACCTGGAGCGTCGGATCAAGCACGAGCAGGTGGTTGTTCGCACGGTCGGCGACGAGCAGCTTGTCGCCGAAGAAGGGAGATCCGGCGCCCTGTGCGCCGGCCCTTCCAAATGCGGCATTGGGCGTGATCATCTGTACCGCCGTCAGCTGGGTTCCACCGGATTCCCCGCCGACCAACCACGCCCGCGACCCCAGCACCGTGACCCCGGCATGCGAGACCGGCACCTGCAAGCGGCCGGCGGCCGCAGTCCGCTTTGTACGCGGGTCAAAGGCCCAGATCGTCGAAACCGTCGTTAGCCCGCCGGCGCCGGTCGCAGAGACCGCCGGCGCGAGCTGGGTGGTGCCGAGACCCACAACCGAGGCCTGTGGCGTGGTGCTGTCCCCGCCGGCAAGGTAGATCTGACCGCCCAGGACAACGGCAGCCGACGCCTCCAAAGGCTCCGGTAGGTGCGCGACAACCGTGGCCTGATGGCTGGCAGGATCGATCATCTGGATGTCATCAACGGGGTGACCAGCTGCCGTGCCTGAGATCGCCTCGCCCCCGAACACGTAGAGCTTCCCTCCGGCCGCGGCCACGGCGGGGTACCGAACCGGAACAGGTAGCGATGCCACCGGGCGGAAGCTGTGCCCGTCGGTCGTAACCAGGACGGTCGGATCAGCCTTTGCCCCGTCGTAGCCGCCAACGATGTAGGTGGAGGCGCCAATCGTCGCCACACCCGCATCCGAGCGTGGTGCGGGGAGCGTGCCCAAGCGGGAGCCCGAAGCGCCCGAGAACGTCTCGACCGTGCCGACCGTCGACGGCGAGCCGCCGCCGAACACCACGTCACGACCGCCGACGACCGAGCCGACCGCGTCATGGATCCCGACCGGCAGGTTCCCAACCGGACGGAGCGCGCCATTGGCGGTGCGCAGCGAGAACACGCCGCTCGCCGACGTCGAGCCGTTCAACCCACCCAGCAGCATCAGCTTGCCGCCCGCGCCTGGTAACACCACGCCACGGCTCAGCGGAGCGGCGATGTGCCACGGCAACAACCCGGACTCAACCGCGAGCGCCGCCGGCCGCCTCCGAGAGGCAGCCTGGGCCGGGGCTTTGCGATGAGCAACGTTACCGGCACTCCCACCACCAGAGTTCAGCAACACGACAACTGCGATCAGCGTCAGCCCGATCAGCAGCGCGGCTCGTCTTGTGCGCGCAGCCCGGCGGCGGCGAATGTGTGCTCTAGGAGGGTGGGCGGTCATCGCGGTTATTCGGTAGCGCAGGGGCGTGCGCCGACCAGTTCAGCCTCCCGACGGTACTGTCGCCGTAGGACGGTAGGCGGTCGAGGACGCTCTGCCAGAGCGAACCTCGATGGATCGCCGAACGGTCATGCTCCGCCAGGTTTACGACCGAGGCGTGGCACGCCGGGCGCAGGCGATCCCGCCCTCGTGCTCGAGCGCCATCACTTTGACCTCGCAGAAGCCGCTGTCGCCGAGCGCCTGCTCCCACCATTCCACGCTCGCCGGGCGTTCTGACGGCGCGACGATGGTCTTCACCGCATTGATCAGTAGCCGCCGCAGGCCGGCCAGCGGATGGCCGCGCAGCATCGCGAATGCCAAGCGGGCAACGACGCGCCGGTCGCGCGCGGTGCGAAACCCGACGTTGAACATCATGTCGCCGAGCACGAGCCGGCCCCCGGGGCGCAGGACTCGAGCGAACTCGCGCAGCGCGACCTGCTTGTCCACATCATTGATGTGGTGCAAGCAGTAGTTGGACAGTACGAGGTCGATAGAGGCGTCCGGGAGCGGCAGCTTTCGCGCGTCCGCAACCACCACGTCAATGTTGGTGATCTCACGGTCTCGGGCCTTAGCCTCGAGCAGGCGACAAACCGCTGGCGAGCTGTCGACGGCGGTCACGTGAGCGACGCTCGGCGCAACTGCGAGAGCCAGCAATCCCGTGCCCGCGCCCACATCGAGCACACGCTCGCCCTGAGTAGGTTGGGCACGCGAGATTATCTGGTCCCGGAGCAGCGCGAATCCGCGGGTCTGTGCCAGGTCATTGACGTGGCGCGCGTGACGTTCGTCGCGACTTTCATGTGCACTCGGTTCCGTCCGACTGCCGACGCTAAGGTTTCTCTGATCGAGTTGGTTGGCCATTTGCGCCACCTAACAGCAGCAAGCTGTGCGCACGCTCAAGCAACGGTGAGACGGGTCTCATCTACAGGGCTTGCACTGATGAGAAACTGCTAAGGAACAGGCCGCCGATGCCCAGATCCGATCAGGTCCCGCACAAAAACAGAACCGACGTCCTGTCATCCCGCCGGCGACGGCAGGTGCGTCGTCAGCGGGCCGCCGCGGTCATGGCTCTCATTACGGTGGTCGCCATCTTCGTGCTCGTGATCGCCAACATGATTTCCACAGCGCGCCCCGCCAACGGCGCAGGACGTGAGCCGACCACGCTCGGAACGCACCACCGGGACGACGCGAGTCCCGGGGCAGGGCGACCGTCGGCCCCTAAGAGCTACGGCGTCGGTGTGATGACGCTTCACCTCATCGACTCCACGCGCACGATCACTCTGCCGAGCGGGCAGGTGGTGCCACGCCCCGTTACGACGGTCGTGCGCTATCCGACGCTCGCAACCGGCGCCGGGGCAGCCGTGCGTGGCAGCCGACCGGCCCGCGCCGATGGCCCGTTCCCGTTGATCATCTTCGGCCATGGATTCGATCTCATGCCCACCGCCTACTCGCGCCTGCTGCGTTACTGGACCAGTGCCGGCTTTGTCGTGGCGGCGCCGATCTTCCCACGGGAGAACCCGGAGGCGCCAGGTGGTCTAAACCGGAGCGACCTGCCCAACCAGCCGCAGGACATGCGCTTTGTGATCTCAAGCCTCCTACACCTCGACGCGCAGCCAGGCGGCCGGCTGAGCGGGCTGATCAGTCCGCATGAGATCGCGGTAGCGGGGCATTCGGACGGCGGGGACACGGCGCTGGCCCTCGCCTACGATCCCTCGCTGCGCGATCCGCATCTGCAGGCTGCGGTGATCCTCTCGGGCGCCGAGATCCCGATGCTCTCGCCGTTTCAGATTGCGCCCGGCGGTCCGCCTTTGATGGCCACGCAGGGCACCGCCGACACGATCAACCTGCCGTCAGCAACCGCCGCCTTCTTCGGCCCCGCGTCGTCGCCCAAGTATCTACTGCAGTTGCTGGGCGGAAGTCACCTCGGACCATACTCGACCAACAGGGTTCAGCTCGGGGTGGTTGAACGCGTCACGATCGCTTTCCTGAAGTACTACCTCGATCATGATCGCGCGGCCATGCGGCACCTGTTGAGCGCTGGCCGCGTGCCAGGTGTAGCCACGCTGAAGGCAGACCCTTGACCAAGGGCGCAGCCGACGCCGCCGGGCGACTCACGCCGCGGGTGGTGAAGAGCCACCACTAAGGGCTCAAGGTGACGCTCCTAAGGGCGGTTTCTCCGGGACCGCACGTCGGCAGTGACAGTGCGGCTCGGACTTCAGTTACTTGCCCAGGCCGTATGGCGGTGTCAGCCGGTAGTGGTTGACAGCCGGGTTAGCGAGCCGGACCGGCATTGCCGCAAAATACGCGAGCGTCTCGAGCCGATCACATAGGCGTATAGGGCCTTGAATGCCGAGCGTCTATGGCTGGCTTGGTCTTTGGCGTAAAGCCTGGAACGACGAGCTCAATGCGAGCGCCGGGAGCGTCGCGCCGGTCCGCCACTCGGACTTGGCCGCCGTGAGCCTCGGCGATCGCGCGCACGATCGCGAGTCCCAGGCCGGCTCCACCGGAAGCCCGGCTTCTAGAACCGTCAATCCTGTGAAACCGCTCGAAGATCCGGTCGCGCTCGGAGACTGGGATTCCCGGTCCGTCGTCGATCACGACGAACGCGAGCCGGTCAGGCGCAAGGCGTTCACCGTCGAGGCGTATGAGCCCGGTGCCATCGGCCGTGTGCTCGATTGCGTTGCGGGCAAGGTTGCGCAGTGCCTGGGCGAGTCGATCGGGATCCGCCTCCAGTGCCCCATCGGGGATCGCCCCCAGCTCGAACCTGCGGTCGGCGGTGAGGCTCAAGCCGTCCCACAGCTGAGCGACAAAAGGTCGCAGGTCGATCGATTCGACCTGCAGAAAGTCGATCCGCTCTGCCTGGGTGAGGACTAGTAGATCGTCGACCAGCCGGCTGATGCGGCTCACCTCTGCCTGAACTAGACGCTCGACCCGTCGTACCTCGGCTTCGGAGGGATGCTGCTGCGTGGCAAGCACCTCGAGCTGGCCACGGATCACCGTCAGCGGTGTACGTAGCTCGTGCGCGGCGTCGGCCACGAACTCGCGCTGGCTTGCAAACGCTTCCGCGAGTCGGTCGAGCATGTGGTTGAACGAGCCGGCGAGCACGCGCATCTCGTCACCACTGCGGCCCGACAGCGTCATCCGTGGCCCGAGGTCACCCGCATCTACGCGTGCGGCTACCGCCGACAACCGCCGCAGCGGTGCTGACACGCGGGCTCCAGCGAGGTAGGACGCGAGTAGCGCGAGCGCGAGTACGACCGCGCCGGCGAGCACGAATGCGCCCGCCACGTCGTGTTGTGCGGCCGCGACTGTGGCGAGCGGCTCACCCGCGCCGACGACAGCGTTGACCCCTCCCAGGTCAAGCGACCGCTCGAGGACACGCACCCTCCCGACATCCGGGATCCTGGGAGTCCAGTAGCCGATGTGCGCCACCAGCAGCCGGCGCCCGACGCCGTTCTCGAAGGCCTGCTGCGCAGCGCTCTCGCCCGGTTCGGGACGGCTGGCGCCGAAGACCTCGAGGTGATTGCTCGCCGTGCGCGCCCCCGGGAGGAGCACGAACAGCAGCGTCGAGCTTGCGGTGTAGGGCTGTGCGCGCAGGTATCGGGCGGCCACGATCGCGATCTGCACTGGGCTCTGACCGGCGGTCGGGCGTAGGGCTTGAGCAAGCTGGCTCGTGTCGCCAACGACGTCGCGGTCGATCTGGCCTTGTAGTTGTGAGCCGGTGTCCTCGTAGACGACGACGAATATCACGGCGGCGGACGCAAGCATCACGGTCGCCACCCAGGCGGTCAGCCGCCACCGCAGACCGGTCGGAAAGATTGAGCTAAGTGCTCGCATCGAAGCGGTAGCCGACCGCGCGGATCGTGACGATCTGCGCTCCGCGTTCTTCGGAGCGGAGCTTGCGGCGCAGGTAGCCGACGTACACGTCGACGACATTCGTGACGGGGTCGTGGTCATACCCCCATACCGCGCGCAGGATCTGTTCGCGGCTCAGAACGTGGCCGCGGTTGCGCATCAGGTACACCAGCAGTTCGAACTCGGTGGTCGATACGCGGACCAGCTCGCCGTTGTGGCGCACCTCCCGCGTCAGCAGATTTACCTCGATCCCACCGGCGGTGAGTTTGGCCTGCGACATCTGCGCGGCCGTTCGCAGCTGCGCGCGGATGCGGGCGGCCAGCTCGCTGAGGGAGAACGGCTTGGTCAGATAGTCCACCGCGCCCGCGTCCAGGCCCGTGACGCGGTCCTGCACCTCCGCCAGCGCGGTTAGTACGATCACCGGCAACGCGGGCTTTGAGGCGCGCAGTCGCTCGAGTACCTGTAGCCCGCTACGGCCGGGGAGCATCATGTCCAGCACGACGAGGTCGACGTCCTGATCGAGCGCTTTCTGGAGCCCGGCGTCTCCATCGTGCGCGGAAATGACCTCGAAGCTTTGAGCTCGCAGCCCTCGTTCGAGGAAGTCGACGATCCCGGGCTCATCTTCGATGATGAGAATTAGTTCTGGCATCCGTCGTGCTCGCCGGCTCCGGCCTCTGCAGCCGAGCGATCATATGTGGCGCACGGAGTGATCATCGTGCCGTAAGGGGTTTCTCATGGAGAGCTGAACGGCGCTTGAGCTGAGCGCCCCCGCACAACGCCATGCAGCTCGGACGGTCGGCCTCAAGTTGGAAAGACCACCAGCGCGCGGGACCGACCGAGATGACTAAAGCTGAGCTAGGACGCGGAAGCCTGTGCCGTCGGACTCAGATGCTCAGCACGAATCATGCCGATGGAGCGAAGCGGATCCCGTCGCTGGCCAGCTCGCTTCCGTCCGGGCCGATCACGTATGCGTCGTAGCCGTCGAGCGCGGTGACGAACCCGATCTCACCCTCCCCCGCTATCACGAGGGCCGTGGCGAGGGCGTCGGCGATCGCCAGGCTCGGCCCGGTGACCGTCGCCGAGGCGGCCTTACTGAGCGGCCTCCCACTGTGAGGGTCGATCAGGTGCTCGCCACGCTCGTAGGCTCCCGAAGTCGCGACCGCCGCGTCCGCCTCGATGACGCAAGCGAGCGCGTCGACCCGCCACGGGTGGCGGATCCCGACGCGCCAAGGCTCTGTCGGCGCCGGTCGGTCGTGCACCGCGAGGTCGCCGCCCGCGTTGACCATCGCGGCGGGCACCCCGGACTGCACGAGTTCGGCCAGGGCCCGCTCGGCAGCCCAGCCCTTGACGAGGCCCGTCGGGTCAACGCCCCCTGGCATCGCCCACGGGTCGAACCAGCCCGCCGATGCCGCCTTCGCACGCTCGCAAAGGCCGAGTACCGTCGCCACGTCCGTCGGCAGCTCGTCGACGGTCGCTTCGCCACGTCGTAGGCGGCTCACGGGGCTCTGCGGCTTCCAGGTGCTGAAGGTTTCATCTGCCTCGTGAAGCGTTCGGCAGGCTCGCGCGAGCGCCGAGCGGACCGCGGCGGCGCTGAGCGCGCCGGGGTGCACGACGAACGAGACGACTGTCCCCATCACTTTCTCGGCATGGCCTATCGTCCGGCTCTGCGAGACGCCGGCGGTCATACGTGCAGCTTGTCGAGCGCGGATTGGACCGAGAGCGCGTATGCCTGGCACGTGTAGCTGGCGCCAGAGATGCCGTTGATCCTGGCGCTCTGCGCCGCGAGCACCTCCGAATGCAACGTCGGGATGACCTGCGCGGCGAGTTGCTGCGAGTACTGTTCGGCGGTCTGCAGGCCGTTGACCGTGACGTTCTCAATCCGGTTTCCGCGGACCGTGACCCTCACAGACAGGGCACCGTAGCCGTACTGCTCGCTGGCGCCGACGGCCGAGCGGGTGACCAAGACAATCGAGTTGCTGGAACCGCTTGGGCTTGCGGATGTGGCGGCGGCTTTTGGCTGCTGCTTGCGCTGCGACGCCGGCTGACCCGCCGTCGCTAGGGCCAGTTGGGGCGTGCTGGTGTGGAAGCTGAGCACTGCGACAAGGCCGACCACCGCGGTGACGACCAAAAGCACAACACGTCCCATGGATCCCATGATCTCCTCCCGCGCCTGATTGCCTACAGGCTGTAGGCCTCGTAGTGAACGGCGTCAGCGGGCACGCCGACGCCCTGGACGAGGGCGACCATGTCGCTCACGAACTCCTCGTGTCCGCACACGTACACGTCCCGCTCGACGATCCCCGGCACCAGCTGCCGCAGCCGGTCTGCGTTGAAGCGGGCCTTTTCCCGAGAGCCGACGATTACATGCAGCTTCCCGCCGGCTCTGCGAGTGAGCTCGGCGAGCTCCTCCGTGAGGACCGCATCCTGGTCGCGTGACACACGCAGAATCACCAGCGGCCGGGTCGAGCGAGGCAGGTCCTCGAGCAACGCGCGCATCGCGGTCACGCCGATACCGCCGGCGATCAGCACCGCACGCTCGCGGCGCCGAGCGTGCGACGTGAACGAGCCGTACGGCCCCTCAATCGCGACGCGCGTGCCCGGCTTCAGGGTCGCGAGCCCGCCGGAGTGGTCACCGCTGTTCTTGACGGTCAGTCGGAGATGCGTCGGAGTCGGCCGCGCCGAGAGCGAGTACGGATGCGCCTGCCACCAGATGCCCTGCTGAAGGAACCGCCAACAGAGGAACTGCCCGCCCGAGACCGGCAGGCGGTCCAGCCTGCGGCCCTCGCAGATCACCGACACCACGCCGTCGGTCTCGGTGCGGACCTCGACCACGCGCAGGCGATGGCGCAGGCTCCGGAACGCCGGTAGCCCGATGCGGAAGGTGATCACCATGCCTGCTGTCGCCGCCCACACAACCGACCAGACCACCTGTGTGAGCGGGTGTCCGACGAACGACGGTCCGAGCGCGATCACGTGCGAGAACGACAGGGCGAGCGCCAGGTACATGACGAGGTGGAGCGTCCACCATGTCTCACGCCGCAACCTGGTGCGGATCGCGCGGATCGAGGCGATGCCGGCCGCCATCATCAGACCGAGCGCCACCGTGGCGGTCACCATCCCCGGGTAGCCGCTCAGCAAAGATCCGATCTCATGCCCGACTCCGGTTCGAGCGGCGTCGGCGTATCCGATCGTGATGAAGATGGCGTGCAGAGCGATCAGCGAGAGCGGCCACGGCGCCAGCCACCGATGCCAGCGCATCAGGCCGCCGAGGCCGAGGACACGCTCGACAAGCGGGATCCGGCTGACAAGCAGCACCATCACTAGGGCGAGGTACATGCCGACCAGGCCGGTGACGCTGCCGATGAACGTCGCCGTCCCACCCGGCGCCACCAACTCGGAATGGGTCTCGGCACTGATCGCCAGTCCCACTATCACGCCGAAACCCAACCCCACGACTGCCAGCGCAGCGTCCGCCACCCAAGGCCGAGGACGCACCGAGCGCAGAGCGGTGGCCCGCGGGCGCCTCGATTCGCCGAGCGGCGACACCGGGTCGGCGGTCACCGACACGACAAACCCCATATCACTGTTCGCCGCTGGTCGAGTGACACGATCGGCGCCGACTGGCGTTCTGTTACTCGTTCCTGGTCATCGGCCATACTCGTTAATCTCGAGCGAGACAATTAGAGTCCAGTAAGAGCGGCATGAGAATTCGCCCATCGATTGCGGGCCGCTTGATCGGCAACCCTTGGGATGTGAGTGCGCGCTTGCATCGGCCGGACACCGCAAGACGCGTGCTGAGCGTGCTTGAGCGTTTCTCAGCGATGTCCTGCACGGGAGGTTCGGATCCCGGTAGCGGTGCTGGTGCGACAGCCTGCTGCGGGCCTTCGCCGAATGTATCGTCCGGAAGATGAAGCGCGGTTTTGTGAGGACGCTGCTCCAGACAGTGCTCATCGTCGGTGTGAGCTTGCCGGTCCTCGCCGGCACGGCTGACGCCGCGGGCGACTACTACGTCACTTTCGTTGCTCGCAAGTGCCCAAGCTACAGCGACATTTACGCCAACAGGGCCCGGAACGACGCCGCCGAGAGCCTTCAGGCCCTCGGCCCGAAGACGCAGTACGGCAACACTGGTGCGCTCGTCAGCCCGACGTACGAGGAGATCGGCCGGGAGCTGAAGTGCAAGCCGCTCGTCAATTGGGCGTTCACGCTCGGAACCGGCTACGGGAGCCGCGCCGTGAGCGGTGCCTGGGGCTCGATGTCGCGGGTCACCAATCCGTACCGCAAGCCCGTCCGCACCAGACGCTCGACGCCGTTGCTGGACGACAAGGGCAAGCGCCTGGCGGGCGCTGCCCCGATTTCCGGTGCCGTCACGATTAAGCTGACGAGTGGGCAGGAGTCCGAGGCGGCGAAGAATCGCCTCTGGGTCCAGGGCGGCGTGCCGACCGACCCGGTACTGGCACACGCGCACGGAACACCGAGCACTCCCGGCTACGGGTTCGGGACACTGAGGTGCGCCGCCGACGACGTCAACGGCGACAACGTCGCATACCTCTTCTTCCCGTCCGGCATCAACCATGTGTTCTGTTACGCCTACTACGTCCCATCGCCGCTCTCCAGCGGGACGATCATCATCCATGATCGGGTTGAGGGCGGCCCAGCGGGCGCTGACCCCGCTTTCGCGTTCACCGGGAACGTCAGTTACGACCCGGACGGCTTCACCCTCAAGCGCGGGCAGCGGATCGCCTTCCAGCGTGGCGCAGGTGCGACCTGGCAAGTCACGGAATCGACGCTCTCTCACTATCAGCTCAAGTCGGTGGATTGCAGATCCGCCGCCGGTGCGAGCACCATCAGCACCGGCGACACGACGGCGTCGGTTGGGCTGGCGGCTGGGGATACGGTCGACTGCACGTTCGTGAACCGATGGATTCCGCCTGCCGGAACACTCACACTCTTCAACACAACTCTGGGTGGCGTCGGCTCGTTCGGCTACATCGTGGGCCCCTACAACGACGACCCGACACTGGTAACGACCACTTCGCGCCGTTCTGGCGTCCCTGTGGAGGCCCGTCCTGAGGGAAACCTGGCGCTGTATGCGACGACGCGGTACATCATCCAAGAGCTGCCCCCGCCCCATCCAGGCGGCCGTTGGACGCTCGTGAGCGCCGTATGCGGGGGCGCCCCGCGTAACGTGCGGAACATAACCTTCTGGCTCGTGTTCGGGAAGGGCACCGTCTGCACTTTCGTAAACAGATTCACGCCCGCGGGATCGATCAGGCTGACCAGCGTGACAGAGGGTGGTACTGGTGCGGCAGCGTTCGTTGTCCAGTCACTGGGGTCGACTCCGCGGCAGTTCCGCCAGCTCGCCACGGCACGCGGAGAGGGCGCCGCCGTGATCGCGGTTCCCGATGCGCCGCCTGACGCCACGAGGCACGTGTATCTGGGGACATACCTGATCAGCGAACAGCCGCCACTGCACGCTCCCGCGGGAAACGGATGGAGCCTGACCGCCGTGACCTGCAACGGGCGCAAGATGCACGTCAGACAGGGCAGCGTCAGAGTGAACCTGAGCCGCAGAGCCTCGCACATCGCATGTGAGTTCAGGAGCAGGCTGGAGGCCTCCGCAACTCGCGACGCAAGCGGTCGGGAGCTGAACGGCGTCAGGTGAGCCGATCGCGAACTAGCGAATCACCAATCCCGAGGCCGGGTATACGATTTGACCATGGCGGTGCTTGAACGGAGAGCGCGCTTTGGGAGTTGACGGCGAGGAAGCTACGAGCCTCCTCGTCTGGTTCGAGGACAACCGCGAGGGACGCGCGGCGCTCCTCCACGCGTACGAGATCGCTGAGGCGGAGGGCGCGGATCTGACGGTGCTCACCGTCGCCACGCAGGAGCGGGTCGCCGGATGTGGGGTCGGCATATCGGGCACCGTGCTGTGGAATCTCGAGATGAAGAAGATCGCGCACGAGGAACTCGCAGTGGCACGACGCATGCTCGACGGTGCCAGCCAGGTCTCCTATGAGATGGCGGTCGGTGACCCAGACAAGGCGATCGCGGAGGCAGCCTGGCGCGCCGGCGCGCTCACGGTTGTGTTGCCATGGCATCGCAACCGGTTGCTCGAGCCGCCGAATAGACGTGACATCTGCGAAAAGGTCGTGCGCAGAGGGCCATGGCAGGTGATTGCCGGCCCGCAGCCCGTGCGCAGATAGAACGCGCCGCCACCCCAACCTGCCGTGTGCGAGCCACACGAGGCCACCTATGGCAGACTGAAATGACACAGATTTGTGTTATCTCAGTATTTTGTGTAATCTGTGGCTCATGCCGACAGACGCTGAGCTGACCTTCGCCGACCACATGGGGCGGCTCTATGCCCGCCGGTATGGGTTTCCGCCGATGCTCGGGCGTCTGATCGGCTATCTGTCGGTCTGCGATCCGCCGGATCAGAGCATCAACGAATTGGCCGACGCGCTGTTGGCGAGCCGCAGCGCGATCGCCGGCGCGGTCAAGACGGCCGAGGCCATCCGCGTGCTGCGCCGGACACGTGCCGCGGGCGAGCGGATGGACCGGGTGCGGATCGACCTGAGCTCGCCACACGCGACGGGCATGGATGTCTCCGAGTACGAGGAGCTGCGCGAGATGGCGCACGAGGGTTTGGAGGTGCTGCGCGACGCTTCCATCGAGCGACGTGCGGTGCTGCTCGAGATGGCCGCATTCTCCGATTTCCTGGTGGAACAGATGCCACAGATGCAGCAGGAATGGGACGCACGTCGGGCGGCGATGGTCGCCGCCGGCGAGCTTCCCGAGCGAACCGACCATCGGGGCCAGCGATGAGCGCAGCGCGAGAGCCGGCGATCAGGGTGTCAGGCCTGTCGAAGTCCTTTGGTCAGACAACGGTGCTTGATGACGTCGACCTCACCGTCGCCGAAGGCACGGTGTTCGCTCTACTTGGCCCCAACGGCGCCGGCAAAACGACGATCGTGCGGATACTCTCCACCCTGATCCCCGCTGACACGGGCGAGGTGCAGGTCGCCGGTCACGACGTGGCCTCCCACCCGGACGGGGTGCGTTCGGTGATCGGGGTCACCGGCCAGTTCGCGGCGGTGGATGAGCTCATGACCGGCGAGGAGAACCTGCGGCTGATGGCCGATCTGCATCACCTCGGCCGTGTCATGGGCGCGGCGCGGATCGCCGAGCTGCTTGACCGCTTCGAGCTCGTGGACGCCGCCCGGCGGCCGGTGTCGACCTATTCGGGCGGGATGCACCGGCGCTTGGATCTGGCGATGACCCTGGTTGGATCGCCACAGGTGATCTTTCTCGACGAGCCCACAACCGGCCTCGATCCCCGCAGCCGTCGCACGATGTGGGGCAGCATCCGTGACCTGGTCAGCGACGGCGTCACGATTCTGCTCACGACCCAGTATCTGGATGAGGCGGACCATCTCGCAGATCGGATCGCGGTTCTCGACCGCGGTCGGATCGTCGCCGAGGGTAGCCCCGAAGAGCTCAAGCGGCGCATCCCTGGTGGGCATGTCCGGTTGCGCTTCGCGACGCCCGAGGCGCTGCTTGCCGCCGCGGACCTGTTCGAGGGCGGTTCACGTGACGATGAGAAGCTCGTCATCCAGGTTCCCGGCGATGGTGGTGTCGCCTCCCTGCGGCGGCTCCTCGATCGGCTCGACGATGCCGAGGTCGAGGTCGAGCATCTCTCGATCCACACGCCGGACCTCGACGATGTGTTCTTCGCAGTGACCGGTCGTCCGGTCGCGCAGAAGGCTTCAGCGTGATCAGCTCACTGGCCTACACCGTCATCGATTCTAGGACTCTGCTGCGGCGCAACCTTCGGCGTCTGCGGCGTTACCCGTCGATGACGCTGATCCTGATCGGGATGCCGATCGTCTTCCTGCTCTTGTTCGTCTACGTGTTCGGCGGCCAGCTCGGGCACGGCCTCAGTAACCCGCTCGCCGGCGGGCACGCTGGTCGCGACGGCTACCTGAACTACGTCACTCCTGGGATCCTTCTGATGACGATCGCTGCCACCGTGCAGGGCACCGCGATCGTGGTCGCGATGGACATGACCGGCGGCATCATCGACCGGTTCCGCACGATGGCGATCGCCCGTGCCGCCGTGCTCACGGGCCACGTGCTTGCCAGTCTCATCCAGACGCTGGCCAGCATCGCCATCGTCCTCGGCGTCGCGATCGCGCTCGGCTTCCGCCCGACCGCGGACCCACTCGACTGGCTGGCTGCGATCGGACTGCTCGCGCTGTTTGCGTTCGCGCTGATCTGGCTGGCGACTGCACTCGGCCTTGCCGCCAAGAGCGTCGAGACGGCCAGCAACACGCCGATGATTCTCACGCTGCTGCCGTTCCTCTCAAGCAGCTTCGTGCCCACCACGACGATGCCGGAAGGCCTGCGCCAGTTCGCCGCCTACCAGCCCTTCACGCCCGTCACCGAAACCCTGCGCGGTCTCCTCACCGGAACCCACATCGGCCCCCACGCGATCGTCGCGATCGCGTGGAGCGTCGGCATCGCCGCAGCCTCCTATCTCTGGGCCAGGCGTCTCTACAACCAACGCCAGCCGCGGTAGACGGACGCAGAGAGCGCGCGGGACACGGCCGCCGCTCAGCCCGTGTGCTCGAGCCGGTCCGTGGCTACCGCGTCGGCAGCTGAGGACACGCTAGGGTGGGCGCGCATCGCGGTGAGAAACGCTTCGCGACCGACACGCAGGAGAGTCGTATCGCACGACGCGACCACAGTTGCAGTGCGTCTGACGCGGCGCAGCAGCGCGATCTCGCCGAAACCCTGACCGCTGTCCAGGAGTCTGAGTTCTCGCCCGGCCTGGGTGACGGTCACGGCTCCGTGAGTGATCGCGTAGTAGCTGTCCCCTGCCTCGCCCTCGCTGATGATGGCGGTGCCGGGATCGAAGTTCTCGTAAGACGCCTCCCGCGCCAGCGTTTCGAGCGAAGCGCCGGGAAGTGCAGAAAAGATCTCAGTGTTTCGCAACAGACCCATCTCGACGACCGGGATCGAGGCTTCCTCGTCGATGCGGAGGATCCGCCGCCCGGCGGCGACCACGGCGATCGGGGCGAAACAGGCCATTCCGACGAACGCGGTCTTGGGGCCCCCCAGCCCGACCAGGAGCGGAACCACCAGCGCGCCGAACAGCAGGCCCAGGTCCCGAATGGCCTCGATCAACGCGAACGCACAGACCATCACATCAAGCGGCGTTGATCGCTGTAGCAGTGTCTGGGCGGCGACGCTCTGGACGTTGCGACTCGCTCCAACCACCACCAACAGCACCACCGCGACGAACACTGTGGAGGCCAGCGCCAGCGTGCCGAGCGCCGCCGCGCCGACGAGCGCCGCAGCAACGAGTGGAAGCGCGAGTCGACGGCCGACGAGCAGCGCGGCGGCGCCGCCGCCGAGCAGGCCGCCGGCGCCGAACGCTGCACTTAGGTAGCCGGCAGCGCCAGGTCCAACGGCGAGGATCCGTACGGCAAGCACAACCACGAGCAGATCGACTGCGCCCTCGATTGCGGCCGCACCGGCCGGAAAGGCGATCAGTGCTCGAGTGCTTGGTCGCGAAAGGACCACACGGGCAGCATCGAGCAGATCTGCGAAAGCCCCCACTTCCTGCTGGCTGTCCGTGGCCTCCGCCCGAAGTGACTGAACACGAGCCAACACCGGAGTCAGGAGGCAGAGCCCGGCCAACCCCGCACATGCCAGACCTGAGCCGTCCACTCCGATCAGCAGGCCCGCGAGCGCGGGCCCGACCAGCGTGCCCACGCCTTCACTCCAGCTTGTTGCGACGTTGGCCGCCGTTAACTCATCCGGGTGGCGGACTATGAGCGGCATCAGCACGTGATGCAGCGGTCTGCTCACACTGAGCGCGAGTGAGAAAGCCATCGCAGCGCCGTATACGACGACCACCGGCGCACCGGCGAGGATCGCCGCACCGCAGCAGGCCAGCGTGATCGTCGCTGCGCCATATGCGGCTCGAAGCAACCGTCCGGCGCCCATGCGGAACAGATGGGCGCTGACCAAAGGACCCAGCAGCAGCGAGGGGACCAGCTGCAGGATCACCACCAAACCGCCTGCGGCAACGCCGCCGCGCACGTACGCGTAGACGATCAGGGCCAGCCATTGGCCGAACTCTGCGACGATCATCAGCGCGTAGGCGAGCAACAGCCGGCTGAGCGCGTGGTTGCGGGCGACCACTCCGATCACCAGAACGAATCGGTTCCGGTCGCGCTTTTGCATTCAGAGGCTCCGCGAAACCGCCGCGGCGACGACCCGACCCAACTCGGCGCCGCAACCCCGGCGGAATCTCGGCCCCACCATACTCGCCGATGCGCCATCTGGTCCAATCAGTCGTCTCGAGTGGCGCCATCTCGGTGGTTAGATCCGACCCGGTTGGAGTACGTCCTTGTCGGGCCGGATCTATTGCCTTCCGTTCGAGGAGGAGTCGATGAAGAAGCGGAGCACGGCGCTGGCGGCGCTTGCAGGTCTGGCGCTCTGGGTAGCGCCATCGGCCGCGGCCGCGACGGTTCATCACGGCCGTCATCAGCCGCCGCGAGGCATCAGTCGGAAGCATCCCAACCTGCGTTCCTTGTGAGCCGTCACGTGAAGAGCTTCCAGGGGCTACGGCATGGGCAGCTACTCGTTCTTCGACCAGGGCGTGCCGATCGACGCAACGCAAGCGTTCACGGCGCCGGATACGCCGGGAGTGCAATTCCACGGTCTCCTGACGGTCTTCCTCAATGCCAGCCAGGGACAGGGCGGGATCGACTCGGTCATCGATGGCGTCGGCGGCTCCTCGACGGCGGCCAACCCTGACGTGGCGGTAGACGTCACGAGCTACCCGTAGTACACGCGGCTCGGACAGAGGGCCGGTCCAGCGGGACCGGCCCTCCCGAGCTGGGCATGTCGTGGAATGTTGGACTCGTGTAACCCGTCGGTCTGTAGAACGGATGCATGCGGACCCTCACGGTAAGGCCGGCGTCCATCGCCGCCACGCTCGTTGTCGCCACCGCGCTCGCAGCGTGCGGCTCGAGCTCACTTACAGGACCTTCTACGGGCGCGAGCTCCGGCGGCGGGTCAGGCCTCAGCACGAACCTGGCCCGGATCCACATCGAGTCGCTCAGGCTCAGCCGTTGCATGCGTGCCGACGACGTCCCGAACTTCCCGGATCCTCCCGCCGACGGCGGCTTCGGGGTCAAGTCGTTTGCCCAGCGGTCGCACGGCAAGACGATGTCAATCAACGGCGTACCGGTCAGCGGTCCGGGGTTCCGCTCTGCGATCGCGAAGTGCCAGCACTACATGCCACAGAAGCCGGCGCCGACCAACTCCCAGCTCGCGCTGCACCGCACGGAGGCCGCTCAGTACGGACGCTGCATGCGCAACCACAGGATCAACATTCCCGACCCGAAAATCGAGCCTGCATCCGGCGGTATCGGGGTGCAGATCGACATTCCGATCGGCATGACCCAGAACTCACCCGCGTTCAAGGCCGCCGACCAAACGTGCCAGCGGAGGACCAGGTTCTAGCCTATTGACCGTGACCTTCGGCGACTGTGCGCAACCATGAGTGCGATCGCCGACGGGCCAGATCACAAGTCACGCTGCAGCTGGGCGTTCGCGGCGCCGGAGTTCCTCCACTATCACGACACCGAGTGGGGCTTCCCAGTCGCCGACGATCGGCGCCTCTACGAGAAGCTGTGTCTGGAGGGCTTCCAGGCGGGGCTGAGTTGGCGCACGATTCTCGTCAAACGCGAGAACTTCCGCGCAGCGTTTCAGGGCTTCGATTTCAATAGGGTCGCGACGTTCGGTGAGAGGGACGTGGAGCGACTGCTCGGGGACGCGGGGATCGTCAGGCACAGAGGCAAGATCGAGGCCGCCATCAACAACGCCCGCCGAGCGGTGGAGCTGGTGGAGAGCGGGGGCTCGCTGGCGGGCCTTGCCTGGAGCTACGCGCCGGAGACGAGCGACCTCGCGCCGCCGGTGACGGTGTCGACCTCACCCGCGTCGGTCGCGTTGTCAAAGGAGCTGCGACGCCAGGGGTGGAGGTTCGTGGGGCCGACGACCGTCTATGCCTTCATGCAGGCGACGGGGATCGTCAACGACCATGCAGAAGGCTGCGTGATTCGCGACGAGGTCCAGCGCCGGCGTGAGGGCTTCTCGCGCCCGGTGGCCTGACGGCCTGCCGCGACGGCCATGTCGCGGCGGCCGCCGCCTGCTTCTATGAAAAGCAATGGCCGCCACCAACTACCGGGCCGTACTCACCGCACCCGGTTCATTCCGTCTGCTGAGTACCGCGCTCGTCGGGCGACTGCCCCAGGGTATGTCGGCGCTGGCGGTGCTGCTACTGGTGCGGCAGGCGACCGGCTCCTATGCGGCCGCCGGTGTGGCGGTCGGGGCAAATGCGCTCGCTTCCGCGACGGCCTCGCCGGTGCTCGGCCGCCTGATCGACCGCGTCGGTCAACGTCGCGTCCTCGGCCCGGCCGCGGCTCTGCAGGCGGGCGTGTACGTGATTCTGGCCTTCGCTGCGGCGGGACACGCCGAGACACTCTTCTTGATCGCCTGCGCCGCGCTCGCCGGATCGCTGGTGCCGCCGATCGCGCCGGTCGTGCGAACGCTGCTGCGGGATCTGTTCGACGACCTCTCCGTGCGGGAAACAGCCTACGCGCTCGAGGCGATCGCGCAGGAGACCATCTGGATCGTAGGGCCGCTGCTCGTGACCGTCGTGATCACGCTCGCATCGCCCAAGGCGGCCGTGCTGATGCTCGCGGTACTCGTGCTGATGGGCACCCTCCTGTTCCTCCGCTCACCGCTACTGGCCCGGCCGGAGGACCACGCAGCTGCGGATCCACAGCGCGGATCCGCGCTGGCTAGTGTCGACCTGCGCTGGCTGCTGCTGCCCGTGACGCTTACCGGCTTCGCGCTTGGGGCCGTCGAGGTCGGGATCCCGGCACTCGCGCTGCACGACGGCTCTCGGCCCGCGTCAGGATTCCTGCTCGCGCTCTGGAGTGTCGGCAGCGTGGTCGGCGGGATTCGCTACAGCTCGGCCCGTTGGAACGCGACGCTCGGCTCCCGTTACACGCTGCTGCTGCTCGCCAACTGCGCGTTCATCGCGCCGCTGTTGGCGGCGAACACGATCGCCGTGGCCGCGGTATGTAGTTTCATCGCCGGGCTCGCGGTCGCGCCGGTTTTCTCATGCCAGCAGTCGCTCGTCGGACAGGTCGTTAGGCCCGGAACCGAGCACGAGGCATTCAGTTGGACGCTCTCGGGGCTGATCGGTGGCGTCGCCGGCGGATCGGCACTCGGCGGCATCGTGATCGGCCCGATCGGTGTGAAGGCACCGTTCGTCATCGCCTGCGGTGTCGCATGCCTCGCGGCCATCGCCGCGAGCCGCTTCCGCGGCCGGTTCGGCATTCGCGGGGCGCCAGTCACCGCTTGAGGTCATCCGAGCAGCTGTTCGAAGCGGGGATCGACCCGCAGTCGCCCGCATCGGCGAGCGCGGCCTCGACGATCAGCTTTGCCTCGGCATAGCGCTGCTCGTCAAGCAGCCTCACGGCCTAGCGTGTCAGCTCCCACCCGACCGGGGAATACGCCCCGGCGGGAGCGTCGATTTGTTCGCCTCCCACAGTGAACGCGGCGTGGCCCGTGATCACGACGTACAGGTCCTCATGGCCGACACCGGCCTCGTCGTGCTCGCGTACCAGTTCGCTGCCCGCTTCAGCCGCCATCAACGCGCTCAGGCCGAAGCTCCGCACTCCGAGCGCCAGCCGGATCGCCGCAAAACCCTCCTCGCTCTCAGCTCTTCAAGCGATGCGACCGTGTGGCCGGAACTGGTCATCTTCCGCCTCCCGTGCGTCGTCGTGACTGCGTGCCCGCGGGACAGAGACAATCGTAGGTGCGTGTCCCGCGGCTGCGTGAAGGAAGGGCCCTCAGGCTAGAGTGCGCGCTGCCTTGGGTTCACAACTTCTTCACAAGTTCGCCGCGCGCATCCTGGTCGGGCAGAAGCACTGATGGCACACGAACAGCTGGTCATCGCCGCCGCCGTGCCCAGCGGCCAAGGGCTGAAACAGCTCGGTGAACTGGCGCTCGCGTTCGGTCTCTGTGCTCTGATCGGGCTCGAACGGGAATGGCGCCAGAAGGCAGCCGGCCTTCGCACCTACACGCTTGTGGGCGTCGGTGCGGCGGGGTTCGTGATCGTCAGCAAGTACGGGTTCAGCGACGTGCTCGGCTCGGATGTGGTGCTGGACCCCTCGCGCGTGTCGGCGGCGATCGTGACCGGCATCGGCTTCATCGGCGGCGGCCTGATCTTTGTGCGGGGCGATGCCGTCCGTGGCCTGACAACCGCGACGATCGTCTGGACGACGGCGGCGATCGGCATGGCCTGTGGGGCAGGACTGGCGATCATCGCGCTGGCGATCGCGACCGCGCACTTCATCATCGTGTTCCTGTTCCCGCGGATCGCGGCGCAGCTGCCGCGGTCACCATATTCCGGGTTCGCGCTGCGCGTGGTCTACGAGGACGGGCGCGGTGTCCTGCGCGATGTGCTCTCCGAGAGCACGCGGCACGGGTTCTCGATCTCGCATATCGAGACGCGCCATCTCCGACATGACGCGCCGGGTACGGCGGCGGTCGCCGTAACGCTCAGGGTCAGTGGCCAACGCATGATCGACCCGTTGACCGTTGCGCTCAGCGAACTCGCCGGGGTGCTCGAGGTGGCTTCCGCCGACGCCGACTCGTCCGCCGACTGAGGGCGCAGGTGCCAGACAATCCAAGGGTGGAGATTCGAGCCGCGACCGACGACGACTGGCCGATGATCTGGCCGTTCTACGGTGCGATCGTTGAGGCGGGTGAGACGTACGCGATCGACCCTTCGATCACCGAGGAGCAAGCGCGGCGCGAGTGGATGCAGACGTCATCTGGCGTCACGTTCGTTGCCGTGGACGCTGACGGGTGCGTCGTAGGGTCGGCGAACGCCTATCCGAACCGCCCAGCCGCCGGGGCACACGTCGCGTCGGCCAGCTTCATGGTCGATCCGACCCGCTCAGGGGGTGGGGTCGGCCGCGCGCTCGGCGAGCACGTGATCGACTGGGCACGCGAGCAGGGCTTCCGCTCGATGCAGTTCAACGCGGTCGTTGAGACGAACAAGCGCGCGGTTCGACTGTGGGAGGCCCTCGGCTTCGAGGTTCTGGCAACAGTCCCTGAGGCCTTCCGGCATCCGACCGAAGGCTACGTCGGGCTGCTGATCATGTACCGGCGTCTCTGAGTCGTGAGATCGGGTCAGCTCGGGCGGCAGCGCCTTCGGTCCATCCGGGTAAAGCTCTGCGAGCAGTTCCGGTGTCATCTCTAGCGTGTTGCCAGACTCGAGCGGGGCGCCGACCACCAACCACAGCACCTGCTCGTTGGTGTCGTTGAAGACCTGCCGCACGCTCTCGGGCTCGACCAGCAGCGTCGAGAGCGGCTCGAGCGTGAGCAGCTCATCGTCGACGCGCACTCGGCCGGTGCCCTCGAGCACCACGTATAGCTCGTGCTGGTCGCGATGCTTGTGCCGGGTCGAGGCCTGGCCGGGCTCGAGTCGCCACAGTCGTGCTCCCAAGGTCTTTGCTCCGAGTTGCTCGGCGAGATTCGTATTCGCGACGCCCATCTGATTGGAGGGGCGCCAGAAGGCATCGGCGGCGTGCAGTACCCGATACGGCATCGACGCTGACGATCCTAGTCTCGTCCGGTGGTTCGAAGAAACTACGTCAATGGCACGCGCACGCATGGACGCTGGTGTGCGGAGCACACGGGCTGGCCGGCGCCGGCACGTTGCACCGGCGCCCGTTCGCATCATCCTGATGATGACCGCCGCAGCGGTGCCGGCCGGGGTTGTCGGCGGGAGTGACGGCTTCTGGTTGTGCGTACCGATCGTCTTACTGGGCGCTGCTGTCGGATCGACGCCGGCCGGCGCATTCTGCGGGGCGCTCCCCGTGTTGGCCGCCGGTGCTCTCGCCGCGGCGGCGCACAGGGGCCCGCTGCCGCCGGTCTGGCTGATCCTGGTCGTGCCAGGCGCATGCACCTCCGTGCTTCAGGCTGTGAGCGGCAGGCTTCGGAGGGAACGCGACCAGCTTCAGCACGCCGCGTTCAGCGACCCGCTCACTGGGCTGGCGAATCGCCGGCTGCTGATGTCGATGGCTCAACACGAGATTGCCAGGCACCAACGCAACAAGACCCGTCTCGTCGTCGTGATGATCGACCTCGACGGCTTCAAGCTGCTCAACGACCGCTACGGACACGCCGCCGGCGATCAACTGCTACGCGACGTCGCCGATGCTCTGACCGCGACATTGCGCCGGCAGGACACGATCGCCCGCCTCGGCGGTGACGAGTTCTGTGTGATCGCACCCGAGACCGAGAATGCGCGGGCGTTGGCGGACAAGATCACCGACGCGGTCGCTCACGCCGCCGGCGGCATCCAGGGCCTGCAGACGAGCGTCGGAGTTTCCGTGTTCCCAGACGACGGCATCACGATCGAGCCGCTGATGCGCGCTGCCGACGACCGCCTACTGGCAGCCAAGCGCAGCCGAAACAGCGAGCCGCAGCGTCGTGCTGCCTGACGACGATCGCAACGGTAGGCTGACCAATCGTGGCGACTGACAGCGGCGACGACCTCTCCACCTGGTACGCGTCGGCCGCGCTGCATTGGCCGACGAGCGTCACGAACTTCGACGCGAAGATGGAGGTCGCTGAACGCATCGCTGAGCGCGTGCGTGACGGCGCTCTGATCGGCATCGGGTCGGGCTCGGCCACATACATGGCGCTCTGGGCGATTGGTCAGCGAGTGCGGAGCGAGTCGCTCGCGATCCGGATTGTGACGGCCTCGTATGAGACCGAGGCCGCCGCGCTCACGCTCGGGATCCCGATCCTGCCGCTCGGCTCCGTGCAGCCCGAATGGGGCGTTGATGGCGCCGACGAGGTCGATCCCGGCGGCCGCGTACTCAAAGGGCGCGGCGGTGCGATGTTCCGCGAGAAGATCCTGTGGGCGACCTGCCGGCACATCTACCTGGCGATCGATCCAAGCAAACACGTCGAGCGGCTGGGGCAGGACTTCCCGGTCCCGATCGAGGTCGACCGGCTGGCCGTGGATCTGGTTGGCCGCGCGCTGGTCGCGGCGGGGGCGCGCAGCTGGGAGCTGCGCATCGCGGGCGGTAAGGACGGCCCCGTCATCACCGAGTCGGGAAACCTCGTGATCGACGCGTGGTTCGAGGAGATCCCGCAGGGTCTGAGCGGGCAGTTGAAGGCGCTCTCGGGTGTGATCGAGACGGGGCTGTTCGAGGGCTACAAATGCGAGATCCTGTAGGCGGCGCGTCGCCTAGCGGCGGGCCTCGCGACTAGGCAGGCGCTTGAGTGCGGGTGCCGAGCGGGGCACCGGCTAATACGAGAAAGCCGATAGTCTTACGGAATCCAATCGTGTTAGTGCGGTTGGACTCGGAGGACTGCGAGCGACCGATCCGCAGCCGCCTCTCTGACCGGTATGCACATCGACCCTTACATCGTTCTCGGAAGCGCAGTCGTGGGGCTGCTCGTCGGCATGACCGGTGCAGGTGGCGGCGCGCTGATGACGCCGATGCTGATCCTGCTGTTCAGCGTCACCCCGGCGGCTGCGATCTCGAGCGACCTGGTCGCTTCGGTCGTGATGCGACCGATCGGCGCCGCAGTGCATCTGCGCGCAGGCACCGTGAACCGCAAACTCGTGGTGCTGATGGCCTCCGGCTCGGTGCCGGCGGCTCTCCTCGGGTCGTATCTGCTGAGCCTGATGGGGAGCTCCAAGAGCGACGTGAAGCACATAGAGGTCATCCTCGGCACCGCGCTCCTGGTCGGCGCGGCGGCGATGGTGCTGCGCTACGCGCTCGACCGCCGTGCCCGCGAGGCACGCGGGGGCCTGATCCACGAGATCACGCCACGCCCGCTGGTGACCGTGCTGATCGGGGTCGTCGGCGGGATCATCGTCGGGATGACCTCGGTCGGGGCGGGGTCGCTCATGGTGATCCTGCTGCTGTTCGTCTACCCGAGGATCAGCGCCAAGCAGTTGGTCGGCACCGACCTCACCCAGGCGGTTCCCCTGACGCTCGCGGCCGGCATCGGAGCACTCATCTTCGGCCATGTCCAGTTCGGCCTCACCGGGTCGCTGATCATCGGCTCGGTGCCGGCGGTGTTCATCGGCTCGCTGCTGTCCTCGAGCGTTCCGGATCGGTACATCCGCCCGGTGATCGCCTTCGTGATCCTCGCCTCGGGGCTTAAGTACGTCGGCCTCGGCACCAGCGCGCTGGGGTGGACACTGTTCGGCCTGCTGCTGATCGGCGCCGGCTATGTCGCCTACGAGCTAAGCCGCGGATCCAAGCGCGCCGGCGACGGTCCGGCCGTCCCAGCGGCCTAGTGGGCCGGCGCCGACACCGAGCGTCACGAGCGGGGTAGTGTCTGCCGGCATGTCGATCTCCCAGAGTGTGTTCCACGTGATCCTTCGGACTCACGCCTACATCTACGAGCGCACTGACGGTCTGATCGGCCACCGGATACTCGGGGTCCCATGTCTCATGCTCCGCACGACCGGTCGTAAGACGGGTCAGACCCGCACCAACTCGCTCGTCTACGCAAAGGACGGCGACCGCTACATCGTCGTTGCCTCCAAGGGCGGCGATCCCAAGGCCCCGGCATGGCTGCTCAACCTCCGTGCCAATCCGGCGACGGTGGTGCAGGTCGGACGTACGCGCTTTCCGGCCGCCGCCACCGAGATCGGGACCAGCAAGCCGGACTACGCCCGTTTGTGGAAGCTCGTCAACGACGAGAATGCGGGCCGCTACGACGCCTACCAGAAGAAGACCACACGGCCGATCCCACTGGTCGCGCTGACCCGCGGCGTCTAGGCCGGCACCGGGCCGTCGAATACCGTCCGCGGGACTCAAGGATCGGCGCTGCTCGTCCGATCACAGAGGGAGCTATCGTATGTCCGTTTCGTCCTTCGCCACCTCGCATCCTGCCGACGGCGCCGGCGGCGACCATATGGTCGTGGCTGGTCTGGAGGCGATCATCGACGCCACCGCGGGCGTTCTTGCTGCGCAATCGCTCGAGGCGACGCTGCAGGCGATGGCCGACGCGCTTGTGGCGATCGTCCCGTACACGAGCCTCGTGGTCTACGAGGTTGCCTGGGAGGAGCGCATCTGCAAGCCGCTGCTCGCAACCGGCAGCTACCTCGAGCAGGCGATGAACTCGCGCCCGCCGCTGGACGACTCGGCCACGGGCTCGGCCGTCCTGTCCGGCAAGCTCGTCTATCGCGCGCCGGACGAGCGTGTCGCACACGTGATGCCGGGCACGCCGGCGAACGAGGTTGAGTCGCTGCTCGTCGCCCCGTTGCACGTGGGCGAGCGGGTGCAGGGAACGCTCAACGTGTGGCGCGAGGCCTCGGATGCCGAGTTCGCAGACGACGTGCTGTTCTCGCGCGCTGAGATGATGCTGATCGAGCGCTTTGCCTCGTTGGCAGCGATCGCCTACGCGAACTCCTCCCAGCGCGAGCAACTGCGCACCCAGGCGCTCACCGACGAGCTCACCGGCCTGTACAACCGTCGCCACTGCGAGGCCGTGCTGGCGGCCATCCTCGAGGACGGCCGTCGCCACCATGAGCCCACCTCGATCGCCTACCTCGACGTCGACGCGTTCAAATCGATCAACGACGCCTTTGGCCACGGATCGGGCGACGAGGCGCTGCGGCGCTTCGCCGATGTCCTCCGCAACCACACGCGCGCCGGCGATGTCGTCTGCCGCACAGGCGGCGAGGAATTCACCATCGTGCTGCCCCGTACCGGCGCCTTCCAGGCGCGACGCCTGACCGAGCGGATCAACGAGGCCGTTCGTGCCGCGCAGCTCGGCCCACGGTCCGACCTCACCGTCTCCGCCGGGGTCGCCACCGCCGAGGAGTCGCTCGACGACTTCGACGGCCTCATGCAACGCGCCGACGAGGCGCTGCTGCGCGCCAAGCGCGCGGGCCGCGATCGCGTGGTCGTCGCCGACGCCGGCGCCGACGCCGCCTCCGCCTGATCGGGTTTCAGCTGCGAAGCAGCCACGGTTCGCGTTCGCCCGGATTACCGGGGCAACGGGTCGCGCTAGCTGGGCACGCTGAAGCGCATGGATTCGTGCGCCTTGGTGATGCGGCTGAACGTCGGGGTGAACGACATCAGATACGCGCAGAAGTTCTCGGTGCCGTGGGTAGACGTGGCGATCCCGACCCGGTCGGTGTACCGATAGTCGCCGTGGACGTGGTTCCGATGCCGATCGCCTACAGTCGTTTCATCTCTGTGCCAGCCACCGCGCTCACGCGCAGAGGGATCGGGATCGAATGGCGTTAGGTTTTTACATCACGGGCAAGGGATTCACGCAAGACAGGTATGACACCACCCTCGCTCAGCTTGAACAGGCGGGTGCCGGGGCTCCTGCCGGTCGTAGGTCCCACGTCGCTCTCGAGACAGACGGCGAGATCCAAGTCTTCGACGGGTGGGAGTCGAAGGAGGCGTTCGACGCATTCGGGACCACCCTGCTTCCGATCCTGACGGCGGCCGGTGTTGAGCTAAACGAGCCGATGGTGGCGCGGGTGCACAACGAGATCAAAGCCTGACGAACACCTAGCCCGTGCCGACCGACGGGAGTCCGCCCGGCACGGGTGAAGGGGTCGGTCACGCGTCTCGCTGCCTGGCCAGGCTCGCGCAAACGTCGCCGGCGCGACACCGGCGCGTCGCGCGCGGTTGGCTATCGATGAATGCGGTCGTCCGCGGATGCGCGAGCTTCCGCGTCGGCTAATCACTGCTGCCCTTCTCCTCGCCTCAGGCAGCTGCCTTCCAGCCCGACCGGCGCAACTTGTGGAGCAGGAGCGGCGGGAGCAGGCCGATGAGCAGGGTGGCGGCGAGCAGCGCCAGCAGGTAAGGCACCGTTGTGATGTGCCCGAGTTGGCTCGGCGGCAGCAGTCCTATCACGCAGGCGACTGCTGAGGCGAGCGTGCCGATGACGCATATCGCCAGCAGCGCCGGCGCCCGGTAGCCACGCGGATGCTCCGGCTGCCGCCGGCGGAGGTTGATCGCCGCGACGAACATCAGCACGTACATGATCAGGTAGACCTCCGTCGCCAAGGCGGCGAAGACCCAGTAAGCGCGTGAGACCGCGGGCACCACGGCATACAGCACTCCGATCAGCGTGATGATCAGCCCTTGGGCGACCAGAATGTGGAGCTGGACGCCGTTCGAGTTGAGCTCCTGGAAGTACCGCGGCAGATATCCACGCTCGCGAGCGATCTCCAGAAGCCCGGTGGAGGGACCAGTGAGCCAGTCGAGCAGGCCACTCATGGAGGCGACCACCAGTCCGACCGCGATGATCGGCGTCAGCACATTCAGCCCGAAGTGATCGAGCAGGCTCTTGAACGCCTGCATTACCCCCGCGGTAAAGCTGATGTGCGCTGCGGGGACCGCGACCGAGATCGCCAGCGTCGGCAAAATGAAGACGAGCAGGATCAGCACCACGGCGAGGAGGGTCGCTTTGGGGAACTCCCGCGGGGCATCGTGCAGCTCATCGACGTGAACGGCGTTGACCTCGACCCCGGCGTACAGGAAGAAGCTGTTGACTATGAGCACGACACTGCTCAGCCCATGCCAGGTAGGGAGCACATGGTGGGCGTTCAGCGGCGCCGCCGAGGCGTGGCCCTGCAAGAGGTAGATCGCCGCTAGGAGTACGAGAAGCATGCCAGGGATCAGCGTTCCAATGAAGATCCCGTACGACGCCAGCCGGCCGGCCGAGAGCATCCCTCTGGCGGAGACCAGCACGGCCGACCAGAACAGGACGATAATCACCACGGTCGTGTAGAGGCCGCTGTGCGCTAGGTTGGGCGCGAACACGTATGCCAGCGTGCTCGCGACGTAGGCGAGGAGTGCCGGGTAGTAGAACGTCGTTTGGGCGAACTGACACCAGATGGCGACGAAGCCCATCCTGGGAGAGATCCCTTCCGACACCCACTTGTAGACGCCTCCCGGCCAACCTGAGGCTAACTCGGCTGACACGAGCGACGCCGGAAGGAGGAACACGATCGCGGGCAGGATGTAGATCACCACCGATGCGAGACCGAGGACGGCTGTCGCGGGCGTGGCACCGAGATCGCCTACCGACCCGAGGGTCAGCATCGCCATCGACAACCAGCCGAGCGTCGCCTTCGCCCTGGCCGGCGAACGAGCGCGACGCTTGGCACGGTGCGGAGCCGGCTGCTCGGGTGTAGGTGTCATCCGGATCGAGGGGGTCAGCGAAGGCGGCTAGATGCGAACCGTCGCCAGACGAGTCCTGAGGTTCCCGGGGGGTAGCAACGAAAGCACTCGTACGACAACGGCACCTGGTCGGCTCGCAGGTTTCGCCACAGTTACAAAAGCTTCGCCGCCGGGCGGGACAGCGTCAGGCGGCCGGCTCGAGCACGAACACCGGGATCAGACGCTCGGTGCGCTGCTGGTATTGCGCGTAGGGCGGATACGCCGCGACGGCACGCTCCCACCAGGTCGAGCGCTCCTCGCCTTCAGCCTCGTGGGCGACGTAGTCGCCGCGTGTAGGACCGTCCCAGACCTCCACGTGCGGATCTGCGCGCAGGTTCGCGACCCACGCCGGGTTCTTTGGCGCGCCACCCTTGGAACCTACGGCGAGGTAGCGCCCACCGTGCTCGACGCGCATTAGCGGCGTACGGCGCAACTGGCCGCTGCTCACGCCGCGGTTGATGACGATAACGACCGGCAGTCCCGTATCGCGCAGGGTCGTGCCCTCGGTACCACCAGAGCGCTCCCACGTCACGATCTGGTCACGGACCCAGTCCGCGGGGTCCGGCGGCGCGTACTCACCTTCTAGGGGCACGCCCGAATGATAACGATGAAACGCTGCGGCTAGAGACGGACAAAGCCCGAGACTCGGCGGATTCCGCCGCGCGCCCGAATTGCGGCAGAAGCCTCGCTGACAGATCCGCCACGATCACATTCGCTCGTAGGCCGGTTGGGGGTCGACGACATCCGGGTAACAATGCTAAGCGGCTGAAAAGACTCGAACTCTCGACCTTCTGCATGGCAACTAACGATTTAACCGTTGAGTTCCGATGAAATAAGGGGAAAGCCTATATCTAAAGGGCTTTCGGAGGCCAGTTTTTGCCCTAGTTTGGTAGCGCCGGTGGTAGCGCCGTGGTAGCGCCGGTTTAGACTGGCCGATATGAATGACCGCAAACCCATCGGCGCCGTGATCTTTCGCGAGGGCAAGGGAGGCGCTAGCGAGGTCGTGTACGCCATCGCGAAGTGGCGTGACTCGAGCGGACGGCAGTGCTACCGGCGCCTGGGTCGAGCGTGGATGCAGATCGACGGCTCGGGAGCTTGGCGGCCTCGTCGAGGGCGGGCTCCCGAGGGCTATCTGGGTCGCCGCGCGGCGGAGCGGGCAATGGACGTGCTGATCGACGAGGTTGAGGCGGAGCTGGCGAGCGTTCGACCGAACCGTGAGGCGACGTTCGCGGACGCCGTCGTGGTTTGGCGATCCTGGGCGGAGCACACCAAGAGACTCAAACCGGCCACGCTGCGCAACTACGATGCGCTCCTGAAGGAACCGGGCGACCGCGTGAATAGGGGAGGGGTCTATCTCGCGCGGATCATGCGCGCCTTTGGTGACCGGAAGCTCGCGACGATCACGACCGCAGACATCGAGCGGTTCCTGCGTGGGCTCGATCGCCAGGGCCTTCCGGGGCGGAGTGTCAACGCCCACCGCCAAGCGCTGGCCAACGTCTTCGAATATGCGACCCGGACGGATCTGTTCGCTCTGCCGACGAACCCGGTCCGCGGCGCCGAGAAGCGCCGCGAGGAATACACCAAGCTTCCCGACACCTTCACCGCCGAGCAGGTGCTTGCGCTCGCGCGATCCGCTCGGGAAGGCAAGCACGTCAATGGAGGAAGGCGCTGGGCATCCCAGGCAGAGGACCTGGAGCAGGTGCGCGCAAATTGCCAGGACGCTGCGCTCTACACCGTCGCCGGCTTCACCGGCCTGCGCCAAGGCGAGCTGCGCGCGCTGCGCTGGAAGCATGTTCGCTTCGCCGACCGGACGTTGCTCGTCGTGGCTGGCATGTCGGCCGGCACGGAATCCAGCACCAAGTCAGGCAAGTGGCGGGCCGTCCCGCTGGTGCGCGAGGCGTTTGTGGCCTTGGACGAGCTGTCTCAGCGTGAGTGGTTCACGAGTGCCGAGGACTATGTGTTCTGCGGGCCGGCGGGAGACCCGATCGATGACTCGGCGTTGCGCCGCCGCTACAAGGCCGCACGCGACGCGGCTGACTTGCCTCCGCTCCCGTTTCATCACCTCCGGCATACGTTCGCAACGCTCGCGATCCGCGGACTCGACCCGGCTACGGTGCAGACGCTGCTCGGCCACTCGAAGATCACGACGACCGAGCGCTACCTACACGCCCGGCCACTCAACGAGCTGGCGGAGCGGATGGACGCGATCTTCGGAACGACGCCTCCGGTGGAACCATCAGATGCGACCGTGGACGCAGAGCCGTGACAGATGACACCAACCCGGTCGGTGGACCCGAGGGCCTGCCACGTATTTGGACGATCGAGTTCTTTGAGACCGATGCTGGCGAAAAGCCAGTCCTGAAGTGGATCAAGGAGGACCTCACCCCGACCAAGCGACGCGCGCTCGGCTCAGCAATGCGGCGGGTGCTTCAGGTCCATGGGTCGGCAGTTAACCGCTCCGCGTGGGGTCGACCCGTCGCCCCAGGGATCTTTGAGTTCCGCGTCCGCATGAGTGGCAAGGAGGTCATCAATGTCGAAGCTGAGATCCATGGGATATCCATCGCGCAGGCGCGTGAGCGCTTTGGACTCAACCCGTCAGAGGATGTGCTGCTCAGAGTCTTCTGCGGCACGCATGGTCCGAAGATCGTGTTGCTGCTGCACGGGTACGACAAGGGCGAAGACCCGAGTCCGCGTCGACAGCAGCATGAGATCGCCGAGGCGGTCCGGCGCCTTGCGATCGTCAAGGCACGCGGCGCGCGCGCGGACGCAGAGAAGCGCAAGCGTTGACGTCTGACGTGCTATAACACATAATGGTCTGCATGGCTGATTTCGAAGACCTGATCCAGTTCATCGAGGAAGAGGCGGTCGCGGAGGGCCCGGAAGCCGTCGCCGAACTGCGTGCATTCGATGCACGGTTCCGCCTCGCTGCTGAGCTGCTTCACGCTCGGCAGCAGGCTCACATGACCCAGCGTGAACTCGCCGCGGCCAGCGGCGTACAACAGGCTGAGATCTCCAAGATCGAGCGCGGGGAGATAGCCCCCGGCGTGACCACCGTCGACAAGCTGCTGCGACCGCTCGGACGCCGCTTGGCGGTCGTTGCTGACGAGCGCTAGGCCAGCGCGGCGCCGAACGCTTCACGTTCGTCGTCGATGAGATCCGGGATGTCGAGCTGGTCCATCGAACGGATCGGCTCAACGCCAGCCATGAGCTCATCCAGAGTCAGCTCCGGCCCCTGGAAGCTGGGGGCAGCCGCTTCGATCTCGTCTTGGATGTGGTGTACGAGCTCTGACATCAGTGATCTCCACGCCGAAGTTACGACCTCTGTCCCGGACGCTATCCGCGGACTCGCGGTAGGTGTCTGATGGCTTCTTCCAGCTCGGGACGTAGGAATCGCCAGGTGCGGCCGAGCTTGCGGCCGGGGAGGATGCCTCGGCGCGCGTATTCCTTGACGGTGTAGGGCTTCAGCTCCAGAAGCGCGGCCACGTCGTCAGCGGTTAGGACATCTTCGCGTGTGATTCCCACACGCAATACTATACAGATTGCTCTAATTGCGCTACGGTGGGTTGTATGAACACCAAGAGTTCTGGATCGCATGATGATCCGTGGCTGACGTTGGCGGAGATCGCTGAGGAGTTGCGGGTGAACCCGGCGACGGTGCGGTTGTGGGTGAGTAAGGGGCAGTTGGAGGCGTCGCGGGCGGGTATGCGTAAGTGGATTGTGCGGCGCTCTGAGGTTGAGCGGATGCTCG
>DATKSM010000072.1:0-16747 GCA_035531655.1 Solirubrobacteraceae bacterium | reverse complement strand
CTCGGGGCAGAAGAGTATAGCCGCATCCCGCTTGGGGGCGCAATCGCACCCAACTTGGGAGACGCGTCCTGCGCTCTCTGCCTGGAGAACGGTAGCGCAGTCGGCATCGGACTGCGTTTCCGGCGTTTTCGCGGCCTAAACGGGCTGTGTCGCCAGCCTGTTCAGACCAGTGTCGTGGGTCGTTAAACCGGGAGCAGACTCGCGGCGAATTGGCGACTCACGACACCAGGTGGACGCGCACAAAGCGCCGCTTGCCGAGCTGCAGCACACGCCCGTCCACGAGGCTCCCCGCGACGTCGAGCGCACCGGTCTCGGGCGGCTCGCCGTCAATCCGCACTCCGCCCTGGGAGAGCGAGCGGCGAGCCTCTGAGCTCGATACGCCAAAGGCGTGCGCGATCAACGCCGGCAGGTGCACCGTCCCCTGCTCCCCACACAGGAACTCGACGTCCGGCACCTCCTCCGGAACCTCGTGGCGAACGTGTACCCGGTCGAACGACTCCTCGGCCGCCGCCGCGGCGGCGGCGCCGTGAAAGCGCTCGACGAGGATCCGCGCGAGCGCGCGTTTCGCGTCGCGAGGCCCGAGATCCGCTGGCGCATCGGCGCCCACCAGCAGCGAATACCACGACGGCAGCGACTCGTCGGGGATGCTCAGCGTCTTTCCGTACATCTCGTCCGGTGGCTCGGCGACGCCTATGTAGTTGCCGAACGACTTTGACATCTTGCGGTCGCCGTCGGTCCCGGTCAGCAGCGGCATCGTCAGGATCACCTGCTCGTCCTGCCCGTACGCGCGCTGGATGTCGCGCCCCAGCAGCAGATTGAACTTCTGGTCCGTCCCGCCGAGCTCGACATCGGCCTTCACAGCCACCGAGTCGTAGCCCTGCAACAGCGGGTACAGCAGCTCCAGCATCGATACTGGCGTGCCGGCCGCGAGGCGCTTGGCGAAGTCGTCGCGCTCGATCACGTGCGCGACGGTGGTCGTGCCGAGCAGGCGCAGCAGGTCCGGCATCGACATGTCCAGCCAGTCGCCGTTGAAGCGAACCTCGAGCCGCTCCGGGTTGAGCACCTTGAGCGCCTGCTGCTGGAAGGTCGCGGCATTGGAAGTTATCTCCTCGTCGCTGAGGAGCGGACGCGTGGCTGAGCGGCCGCTGGGGTCGCCGACGCGGGCGGTGCCGTCGCCGATGATCAGCACGACGGTGTGCCCCGCATCCTGGAACTCGCGGAGCTTCTGGAGCACGACCGTGAAGCCGAGGTGGATGTCCGCCGCCGTCGGGTCGATGCCGAGCTTGACCCGTAGCGGCCGTCCCAGCTTCAGCTTTGCCTCGAGCCCGCCCTCGGGCAGGCAGTCCACGGCATTGCGCGACAGCCACGCGGCTGTGTCGGACGGGCGTGCTGACGTGTCGATGCGGCGTCCTGACATTGGGTCGCAATCCTAATGCTCGCCCCGCCGGGAACCTGGCGCCGCCATGGCGGGATGCTGCCCGCCACGAGGGGACTCGCTGCGGCGACCGGACATGGTCGTCTCAACAGGTCAACCATCTTCGGCCGCCAGCGACTAAACTCGGGCGCGCCGACAGGGCCGCCGCAGGTGCAGCCGCCCACCTCGAGCGCCGGGACCGTAGCGGCAAGCCGGGCTCCCTACGCGGCGAGTGCTACCGGCTTCCGACTATCGATCGCATGAGCGTCGACAACGACACCCTGCCAGACGGCCACCAAGGCCCCGCGCCAATCGCGTTCGGCCCGCGTGAGCGCCGCCGCCGGCTCAGACGCCGCCACGGCTCCCGCCCGCCACGCCCACGTGTGCGCAAGCTGCGGCTGCTGTTCGTGGTCTCGGCATTCCTCGGGCTCGCATTCATCTCGGTGCTGTTCGGTGCGCTCACCTCGATCGCGTCTGACCTGCCGAAGTTCAAGAGCACCGTCCAATTCAGCAAGAACGTCGACTCCTACATGTACGACGTCAACGGCAACCCGATCGGGCCGGTCGCACCCGCCAGCACACCGGCGATCGATAACTGGGACCAGATCTCACAGAACATGGTTCACGCGATCGTCGCGGTGGAGGACCGCGGCTTCTGGGGCGAATCGGGCATCAGCGTCCGCGGCCTCATACGCGCCGCGCTCGCCGATCTCACCGGCGGCAAGATCCAGGGCGCCTCGACGATCCCGGAGGAGTTCATCAAGAACGTCCGCCAGGAGGAGGGCGACCGCTCTATCGCCGAGAAGCTCGTCGAAGCCGGCATGGCCTTCCAGCTCTCCCACCACTGGACACACGTGCAGATCCTCACCGCGTACCTCAACTCGATCTACTTCGGCAACGGCGCGCTGGGCATCGAGGCGGCGGCACGCACCTATTTCGGTTATGCGCACGGATACAACCCCTCGAACCCAGCCGACGGAGGCAAGAACGCCTGCGGCGACGCGGACCCAGGGCACCCCCATCGGCCCGAATGCGCAAGCGTGCTGACGCCTGCGCAGGCCGCTCTGCTCGCCGGGATCATCGCCAACCCGAGCGCGTTCAACCCGGCTGGTACGCAGAGCGAACGTACCGCTGCCAAGCAACGCCGCGACCTGGTGTTGCAGCTCATGTACCAGCAGCACTACATCTCCTACGGCCTTTACCGATACTCGGTGAACCGACCATTACCGACTCCCGCCCAGATCAAGCAACCGCAGCAGCAGCCCACGGCAGCCCCCTACTTCACGAGCTGGGTCGAACCCCAGGTGGTGCAGGCACTCGAGCACCAGGGCCTCTCTGCGAAGGAGGCACAGTACGAGGCCGACTACGGGGGCCTCAAGATCAAGCTGAGCATCGACCTCAACCTGCAGCGACAGGCACAGGCGGCGATCAACGC
The DNA here is from genome assembly GCA_035531655.1 of Solirubrobacteraceae bacterium. Taxonomy (GTDB): domain Bacteria; phylum Actinomycetota; class Thermoleophilia; order Solirubrobacterales; family Solirubrobacteraceae; genus Palsa-465. Next base: position 13,898 of record DATKSM010000072.1, on the reverse strand, counting down.
CGAGCTCCCGGTAGGCTACGGCCTGCCGAGCGCCTCGCTCGTTGCGATCTCCAACAAGACCGGCGAGGTGCGCGCAATGGTCAGCGGCGACGGCGACTACCAGCAGTCGCCGTTCAACCTGGCGACGATGGGCTACCGGCAACCCGGCTCCGCGTTCAAGCTCTTCACGCTCGCGGCCGCGGTCTCCAGAGGTGTGATCACCCCCTACACCCCGGTCGACTCACATCAGCTCACGATCCACTTCGTGAACCAGCACGGCAACGCGTTTGCGGCGCCCAACGGCACCGGCCGCTTCCCGGTCCACAACTTCGGCAACGTCTACAGCGGCTCGATTCCGATGACGGTGGCCACGGCCGTGTCGGACAACAGCGTGTTCGCTCAGGTGGGCACGAACCCGAAGGTCGGGACGGCAGCAGTCGCCAGGTACGGACACCTCATGGGCATCCGCTCCCCGATCTCCAGGAACCCGTCGATGATCCTCGGCGGTCTGAAGACCGGGGTCTCCGCGCTCGACATGGCGCACGCATACTCGACGGCCGCCAACGGCGGCAAGAAGGTCTACAACCCAACGCTCGGTGACAGCGACGGCGGTCCGATTGGAATCGACTCGATCTCCAACTGCAGTAGGTGCGATCACAACACCATCACCAACATCGGGACGATGAAGACGCGCCAGGTGGTCACCCCAGACGTTGCTGCAACGATCGACGAGCTCCTCCACGGACCCATTGACGACTCCTACGGCACCGGCACGGCCGCCGCGATACCGGGTGTCGACATCGCCGGCAAGACCGGCACGACAACCAACTACGTGGACGCATGGTTTGTCGGCTGGACGCCAAACCTGACCGTCGCGGTGTGGGTTGGTTACCCCAACAGCGGCAAGCCGATGCTGACCGAGTACAACGGCGGGCCGGTCGAGGGCGGTACATATCCGGCCGTCATCTGGCACGACTTCATGGTCGGGGCGATCCAGATCATGGCCAACGAGGCGGCCGGCAGGGCCAGCAAGACCACCACCACGGACACCACTCTGTACACGCCGACCTATAGCACCGCCAACACGGGGACGGGCTCGAGCACCACCAGATCCACCGCCACGACGCAGACCTCCGCGACCACCGGGCAGAACGGCTCTCAGACGACGTCCTCCAACGGGGCTACGAACACGCCGACGACCAACACGCCCGCGACCACCACGCCGAACCAGAGCGCGACCGTCCCGGCGACCACGACCCCGCCGCCGCCGCCCGCCACGGGCACCAGCACCAACGGCGGCTCAGGACTCTGAACGCGTGCGCACCGGTCCCGACAGGTATCGGCTGCCCCGCACGCAGAACCGCCACGGCAGCTCCACAGCCCTCGTGATCCCGATCCGGCGGTCCCGCTGGACCTCCGGATCGCTGAAGCGCTCAGGCCGCCCCGTGATCGTGACTGGTCCGCGCGCCAGATCGCAGCCGTTGTCAGCCAGCGTGATGCCGAGCGCCTGCGTGAGCTTCCCAGGCCCCGAGCACAGCCCGCGCAGGTTCGCGGCGTCGAGGCCGCGTCGCTCGGCCATCAGCTCGATGCCGGTGAGCGGCTCAAGCGCCCGGATCAAGACGCCGGCGCCTATGCCCTCGGGCTCGCTGACGGCGTTGAGCATCGCGTGGACGCCGTAGGAGCGGTAGACGTAGGCCCGGCCCGGCGGTCCGAACAGCGTCTCGGTGCGCGGCGTGAGGCCGGCGAACGCATGGGACGCAGGCTCGCTGTCGTGGTAGGCCTCGGCCTCGACGATCGCACCGCTGCACTCGCCGCAGGTGACGACGCAGCCGATCAGCTCCTGCGCCACCTCAACCACGGGGCGAGCGTAGAAAGCGGGCTCCAGTGCGCCCTCCGTCACGGCTACCGGTGGGCGCTGCGCGCGAGTTCGAGCGCCCGCCGCGCGTGCTCGAGCTGCTCGCGCACCGCCGCCGAGCTCGTACCCCCGCGTGAGGCCTTCGACTCGAGCCACGCGCCGTCGGCCAGCAGCGCGTAGAAGCCGTCGGCGTCCAGCAGTGGCGACGCCGTCTGCAACTCCTCCGGGGTGAGCTGCGAGAGCGTGCGGCCGCTCGTGACGGCGAGTCGCACGAGTCCGGCGACGACGCCATGCGAGGTGCGGAACGGCATGCCGCGCTTGACGAGATAGTCGGCGACGTCGGTGGCCGCGAGGAACTCATCGCCGGCGGCATCGGCCAGGCACTCCCGCCTGAACGTGATCGTGCTGAGCATCCCCTGCGCGGCGGCGAGTACCAGCTCGATCGTGTCGACCGCGTCGAAGAGGTGCTCTTTGTCCTCCTGCATGTCCTTGTTGTAGGTCAGCGGCAGACCGTGCATGACGCCGTGAAGCGCGGCCAGGTGGCCGGAGATGCGCGGCGCCTTGGCCCGCAGCAGCTCGGCGGCGTCCGGGTTCTTCTTCTGCGGCATGATCGAGGAGCCGGACGCCCATGCGTCTGAGACCTCGCAGAAGCCGAACTCCTCACTGGACCAGAGCACGAGCTCGGCACCGAGTCGCGACAGGTGCGTGGCGCAGGTGGCGGCGGCGGCCAGGTAGTCGAGCACGAAGTCCCGGTTGGACACGGCGTCGATCGAGTTCTCAACCACACCTGCGAAACCGAGCTCGGCCGCGACCATCGTGCGGTCGGTGTCGAAGTTCACGCCGGCCAGCGCGCCGCCACCGAGCGGCAGCGCGGCGGTGCCGTCGAGCACTGCGGTGAAGCGCCACTCGTCGCGCAACAGCATCCACGCGTAGGCCAGCAGGTGGTGCCCCAGGTACACCGGCTGCGCGCGCTGAAGGTGCGTGTAGCCGGGCATCGGCCAGTCGATGTGGCGCGCGGCCAGCTCGATCAGGGTCTCGACGAGCATGAGCGTCGCGGCGGCGGCGTCGAGCGCCGCCTGCCGGGTGAACATCGCCATGTCGGTTGCAACCTGGTCGTTGCGAGAGCGCGCGGTGTGCAGCCTGCCCCCCGCCTCGCCGGCGAGTTCCGTGACGCGTCGCTCGATCGCCATGTGCACGTCCTCGTCACCATCGGCGAACGCGAACGTCCCGTCGCGCACCTCGTCTGCGACGGTCGCAAGCGCGGCGTGCAGGGCCTCGCCGTCCTGTTTGGGAATGATCCCGCGGGCGGTGAGCATCGACACATGCGCGACTGACTGCGCGACGTCGAACGGAGCCAGCCGCCAGTCAAACGCCAGCGAGTCGTTCAGGCGCCGGAAGGCGTCAGCCTGTGGTTGCGCAAAGCGGGACATCGAGCCTCAGGCGCGCGATGCTAACGGGCCGGCCGCGCGCCGCGCCGCGGCGAGCACGGCTCTGAGCGCCTCGCCGACACGCGCGACCTGAGCCTCGGTCATCTGCGGGAAGAACGGGATCGCGATCGAGCGCGCGGCGACGTCCTCGCACACTGGGAACTGACCTTCGCGGTAGCCGAACTCCTCACGGTAGTAACTCATCAGGTGGATCGCCGGGAAGTAGGGCTTGGCCGCCACCCCGTGGGTGCCGCCAAGGGCTGTCACGACGCTGTCGCGGTCGACGCCGTGCGGCAGCTGGATCACATAGACGAACCAGCCGCGCCGCGCCTGGCCGGAGTTCTCACACGGCAGCGTGACCCCCTCGAGCTCGCCGAGCGTCTCGCGGTAGAGTGCCGCCACGCGCTCGCGGCCGGCGAGCAGCGTGTCCAGGCGTTCGAGTTGCGCCAACCCGAGCGCACAGGCCAGGTCCGAAAGCCGGTAATTGAAGCCGAGCCGGTCGTGGTCGAGCCAGTCCATGTTCGGGGAACGACCCTGGTTGCGCTCGGAATCCATGCGCTCCTTGATCACCGCGTCGCCGGTGAGCACCATCCCGCCCTCACCCGTCGTCATTTGCTTGTTGGCGTAGAACGCGAACACCGACGGGTGACCGCGGGCGCCGATCGCGCCGCCGTCGGCGTAAGTCCCGCCGAGCGCCTCGCAGGCGTCCTCGACGATCGGCACGCCGATCCGCTCGAGCCGCCTCATGTCGACCGGGTATCCGAAGACATGCACGGGCAGTAGCGCGGCCGTGCGCGGCGTGACAGCGGCCGCGACCGCGTCGACGTCGAAGTTGAGCGTCAGCGGATCGATATCTACGAACACCGGCCGTGCACGCTCGTACACCGCGACATTGGCGCTGGCGACGAACGAGAACGGAGTCGTAATCACCTCGGCACCATCAGTGACGTCGACGGCACGCAGGGCAAGATGGAGGCCCGCTGTGCCTGAGGAGACGGCGCTGCCGTAGCGGGCGCCCAGACGCGCGGCGAAGGCGCGCTCGAACTGCGGCCCGCGGGGACCCAGCGAGAGCTGCCCGGACCGCAGAACCTCGAGCAGCGCCCGCTCCTCGGGCTCACCGAGCACGGGCCGCGCCAGTGGGATCATCGCGTCCAGATCTGACGCACGAGGCTCGCCGCTGTTGCTCACGACGGCGCGCGCGCCCCGTCCGTATGCGCCGGCCGGCGACCAGCCTGCATGCCGTGCTCGAGCGAGTCGACGAGCGCCTCCCACGACGCCTCGATCACATTCGTCGAGACGCCGATGGCGCCCCACTCGCGTTCGCCGTCGGACGAGTCGAGCAGCACGCGGGTGATCGCGTCGCTGGCCTTGGCGCCGTCGAGGATACGCACCTTGAAGTTGACGAGCTTGATCGTGTCGAGCACGGGATAAACACGCGCGAGCGCGCCCCGCAGCGCCTTGTCGAGTGCGCTCACCGGGCCGTTGCCCTCGGCGGTGAACACATAACGCTCGCCGTCGACCCAGACCTTGATCGTCGCCTCCGTCTCGACGCGCCCGTCGACGCGCTGCTCGGCGATGACGCGCCAGGACTCGAGCGTGAACAGCGGCGTGTAGTCGCCGCTCTCCTTGCGCAGCAGTAACTCGAACGAGCCATCGGCCGCCTCGTAGTGGTAGCCCTCGTGCTCGCGCTCCTTGACGCGCTCGATCAACCGGCTCGCGGCTGCGTCGTCGAGCTCGAGACCGGCCTCGGCCGCGCGCGCATGGATCGTGCCCTTCCCGGAGAGCTCCGAGACGAGCACGGCTCGATCGTTGCCGACGACCTCCGGCTCGACATGCTCGAACGTGCTCGGGTCGGCGGTGACGCCTGCGACGTGCATGCCGCCCTTGTGGGCGAACGCGTTGCGTCCGACGTAGGGCTGATCGTGGTCCGGTGTGAAGTTCAAGAGCTCGTCGAAGAAGTGCGAGGTCAGCGTCAGGGCGTGCAACTGCTCGGGGCTCACGCACTCGAAGCCGAGCTTGAGCTGCAGGTTGGGGATCAAGGTCGTCAGATTCGCGTTGCCGCAGCGCTCGCCGTAGCCGTTCTGGGTGCCCTGGATCTGCGTCGCCCCGGCGACGACCGCCGCCAGGCTGTTGGCGACGCCGCAACCGGCATCGTCGTGGCAGTGGATTCCGATCTTCACGCCGGTGCCGGCGAGCTCGCGCACGACAGCCTCGATCGCATGCGTGATCCCGTCCGGCAGCGTGCCGCCGTTCGTGTCGCAGCAGGTGACCGTGTCCGCGCCGGCCTGCGCGGCCGCGCGCAGGCACGCCAGCGCATACTCACGATCGTCCGCGAAGCCGTCGAAGAAGTGCTCCGCGTCGTAGATCACGCGCTTGCCGGCGCCGACCAGGAACGACACTGACTCGGCGATCATCTGCAGATTCTCGGCGCTATCGACCTTCACGACCTTCTCGAGGTGCAGGCTCCAGGTCTTCCCCACGAGCGTGCACACCGGCGCGAAGCAGTCGGCCAGGACCTGCAACGCCGGGTCGTCCTCGGCGCGCAGACCGCGCCGTCGGGTCATCCCGAAGGCCGCGACCTGGGCGTGCTCGAAGCGCTCGCGGGCGAGCAGCTCGAAGAGCTCGAGCTCCTTGGGGTTGGAGCTCGGGAAGCCGGCCTCGATCAGGTCGACGCCGAGCTCGTCCAGCGTGTGCGCGACCCGCACCTTCTCGTGCGCCGACAGCGACATGCCCTCACCCTGCATCCCATCGCGCAGGGTGGTGTCGTAGACCTCGATCTTGGTCATGTCAGGTGGCCGCGGCGGGCACTTCAACGTGGTCGAGCCACGCCGCGTAACGCGGTTCGCGGCCGCGCAGGGCTCCGTTGAACACGCCCTGCAGCACCGTCGTCACCGGTCCGCGCACGCCCTCGCCGATGACATGGTCATCGACCTCGCGCAACGGCACGAGCTCGGCTGCGGTGCCGGTGACGAACACCTCGTCGGCCAGGTAGAGCTCGGCCCGCGCAATCGAGCGCTCGACCACCTCGTAGTCGAGGTCGGTCGCGATCTGCATCACCGAGCGCCGGCTGATCCCGTCGAGCGCGCCGGATGCGAGCGACGGCGTCACAACCTGCCCCTCGGCGACCATGAACAGGTTCTCGCCGCTGCCTTCGCAGACGAAGCCTGCGGGATCGAGCAGAATCGCCTCCTCGTAGCCGGCCTTGGTCGCCTCGATCTTGGCAAGGATGCTGTTCAGATAGGTGCCGCTCGCCTTGGCCTGCGGGTTCACCGAGTCGCTCGGCAGACGCCGCCAGGTGGAGACCTTCGCGCGGATCCCGGTTCGCCCCGACTCCTCGCCCAGGTAGGCACCCCACGGCCATGCTGCGATCGAGACATCGACCGGCGCCTCGAGCGGGAGCAACCCCATCGTGCCATAGCCACGGAAGACGATCGGGCGGATGTAACACTCGCGCAGGCCGTTCGCGATCAGCAGCTCGTGCGTCGCCTGACGCAGCTCCTCACGCGTGTAGGGGATCGGCATGTAGTAGAGCTGCGCCGACCTAAACAGGCGGTCGAGATGATCCTGGTGGCGGAAGATCGCAGTGCCACGGGTGGTCTCGTAGGCACGGACGCCCTCGAACACGCCGGTTCCGTAGTGCAGGCCGTGGCTGAGTACGTGCACCTTTGCGTCCTCCCAGGCAACGAGTTCTCCGTTGTGCCAGATGAGGTCCGCTTGCTCCACGACGTGCTCCTTTAGAGGTTGGAAAGAACGGCCTGGGTCGCTTCGCGCGTACCGGCGCTGCCCCCCAGGTCCCGCGTGCGCAGGCCGGCCGCCAGCGCACGCTCAACAGCTGATTCTATCGCCGCGGCTTCAGCCTCCAAGCCGAGGCCATGGCGGAGCATCAGCCCCGCCGACAGGAACATCGCCAGTGGATTGGCCGCACCCGTTCCGGCGATGTCGGGCGCCGAGCCGTGCACCGGCTCGAACATCCCGGGCTCGCCGGCGGCGCCGAGCGAGGCGCTCGGCAGCATGCCGATCGAACCGGTCAGCGTCGCGGCCTCGTCGCTGAGGATGTCGCCGAACATGTTCTCGGTGACGATCACGTCGAAGTCGGCCGGATTCGAGACGAGCTGCATGGCGGCGTTGTCGACGAGCAGGTGCTCGAGCGTCGCGTCCGGGAACTCGGCCGCGTGCACCTCGCCGACCACCTCTCGCCACAGCCGGCTGGTCTCGAGCACGTTCGCCTTGTCAACGCTCGTCACCTTGCGGCGCGCGGCGCGGAACGCGACCCGCGCGATCCGCGCGATCTCATCGCGGGTGTAGGCGCAGACGTCGGAGGCCGCGTCGGCGGTGCGGGTCTTCTCACCGAAGTAGATGCCGCCGGTGAGCTCGCGCACCACCAGCAGGTCGGTTCCGGCGATCACCTCACGCTTGAGCGGGCTCGCGTCATACAGCGCCTGCTGCGGCCGCACCGGTCGCAGGTTCGCGTACAGGCCCAGGCCCTGGCGCAAACCCAGAAGACCCTGCTCGGGCCTCGGCTTTGACGGGTCGGTCGTGTCCCACTTCGGCCCGCCGACGGCGGCAAGCAGAACCGCATCTGACGCCTGGCAGGCGGCCAGCGTCTCGTCGGTGAGGGCGATGCCATGGGCATCGATCGAGGCGCCGCCGAAGAGATGCTCCTCGTAGTCGAACGCTGTGCCGACGGCGCTCAGCACCTCGAGCGTCGGCGGGATGATTTCGGGGCCGATCCCGTCGCCGGGCAGCAAAATGATCTTGGAAGCCATGAGCGCCGGACGCTATCGGATAGGCCGCCGGGAGGGCGCGGCCGCCCGGCTTGGTCCATGTGCTGCCCCGCCGCGCCCCGGACCTCGGGACGCCGCGCAGGGTGCTGTTCGCCTGACTGGGGCGACGCGTCCCTGGGGAAGCTTGCGGCGGCCGGTTGCTCAGTGGCCGTTTTGCGTCTGCTGGTAGCAGGCGATGTCGTATTCGGAGAGGGCGTTCGGAGCGCCATTGGCGGCCGATGGCGTGCCGCTGCTACCGGCATAGACGGCGCCCGCCTTTACGAAACCGCCGCTGTTGAACCCATTCGGAGATGAGGTCGATCCGGGGCTTCCGCAAGCGGCCCCGAGCGGCGTCGCCGTGCCCGGCTGGCCAGTGCCGGCCGGGTTCGGCGCGGCGAGCGCGGCGGACGACGTCCCTGCCGCGATCGCCAAGGCGATGCCGATGGGATAGCTGACGTCGTTGCCACGCGCCGACCAGCGCTCCGCCGGGTAGCCACGCGCAGCGGTGTTGGAGTCAGTTGCGAGCATGCTGCTCAAGAGACCGTCTCCTCGTTGCTCTCTTTCCCCGCGGGCAGCGGCCGCCGAATCTCCACAGCTGGATCAGAGTCCTCACACCTCTCGATCTACCGGAACTCTCCAGCCAGTGCGACGAAGGCGTCAAGCGCCGTCGGATCCAGGAGCGAGCCGCGACTCGCCACCTGTTCGGCGGGCTCGCCACGCAGGATCCGCTTGACGGGCGCCTCCAGTTTCTTGCCGGTCAGCGTTCGCGGGATGGCTGGCACCACCACGATCCTGTCCGGCACATGGCGGGGCGACAGCTGGCTGCGAAGTGCTGTCGCGATCCGCGTCTGCAGGCTCGCGTCAACCGCATTGCCCTCAGCCGGGACGACGAACAGCAGCAACTCGCCGCTGCCGCCACCGTCATCCTCCAGATGGACGACGAGCGAGTCCTCCACCTCAGCAAGCTCCTCGATCACTCTGTAGAACTCGCCGGTGCCAAGCCGCACGCCACCGCGGTTGAGCGTCGCGTCGGAGCGGCCGGTGAGCACGCAGCTGCCACGCTCGGTGAACTTGATCCAGTCACCTTGGCGCCAGACGCCCGGGAACCGGTCGAAGTACGCGTCGTGGTACCGGCGGCCGTCGTCGTCGCCCCACAGCGCCACCGGCATCGAGGGCATCGGGGAGGTGATCACCAGTTCCCCGAGTTCGCCCACCACGGTGTTGCCGTCGATGTCAAACGCTTTTGCGTCGACGCCGAGGCAGCGCCCCGCGATCTCGCCTTCATAGGCCGGCATCGCCAAGCAGCCCTCGACCAGGCCGGTGCAGACGTCGGTGCCGCCGGAGCCGTTATTCAGCAGCATGCTGGGGTCGAATTGGTCGTACACCCAGCGGTAGCCCTCCGCCGGCAAAGGTGAGCCGGCCGTATGGAGCGTGCGGATCGAGCTGAGGTCCAGGTCGCGGCTGGGCGTCAGCCCGGCCTTGCGGCAGGCCATCAGGTAGACCGGGCTGACGCCCATATTCGTCGGGCGCAGCGTCTCGGCGAGCCGCCACTGCTCAAGCATGTCGGGCCAGGTCGGGTCGCCGTCGAGCATCACGATCGAGGCCCGCACCAACAGCGCTGAGACCAGCGCGTTCCAGATCATCCAGGCCGTCGTTGAGAACCACAGCAGCCTGGCGCCCGGTTTCAGGTCCCAGATCAATCCCTGGTGCTTGTAGTGCTCGACCAACTGCCCGCCGTGGCCGTGGACGATCGGCTTGGGCAGGCCGGTCGTACCCGAGGAGAAGAGGATGTAGAGCGGGTGGTCAAATCCGACCGGGTTGAACTCCAGCGGCGCTGGCTCGGCCAGCAGCTCATCCCAGGTGACGGCGTCGGGCGGCAGTTCGCCGCTGCCGTAGGGCACGCCGACCACATGCTCAAGGCTCGGGAGCCCCGCGCGGATCGCGGCGATCTCCTCCTGCCGTGAGACGTATCGGTCTCGGTACCCGTAACCCGGGACGGCGATCAACACCTTGGGCTCGATCTGCGCGAAGCGGTCGATCACGCTGCGTGGCCCGAACTCGGACGCGCAGGTTGCCCAGATAGCTCCGAGTGATGCGGTCGCGGCGAACGCGATCAGCGTCTCAGGGATGTTCGGCATGTAAGCGACCACACGGTCACCCTCTTGCACGCCGAGGCGCAGCAGCCCTGCTCGGGCGCGCGCGATCTGGTCGCGCAGATCTCCGAAGCTCAGCTCCATCTGGGGGCGCGTCTGGGAGCGGCTCACGACCGCGGAGCGGTCGAGGTCCTCCTCGCGTCCGACCAGGTGCTCCGCGTAGTTGAGCCGCGCGCCCGTGAACCAGCGCGCACCGGGCATCCTGGGCTCGGCCAGCACGTCCTCATATGGCGTGTAGAAGCGGACCTCGTAGAACTCCACCACTGCGCTCCAGAACCCCGGGAGGTCGTCGACCGACCAGCGCCAGAGAGCGTCGTAGTCAGTGAAGTCGAGCCTGCGCTCGGCCGCGAGCCAGGCCATGAAGCGCCCAATCTCCGTCGTCTCGCGCAGATCATCGGGCGGGTTCCAGAGGATGTCACCGATCATGCGAAGCTCACAGTTTCAGGAGCCGTGCCGCGTTCTCTTTGAGGACCAGCGGCCTGACCTCGTCCTTGATCGGGAGCTCATTGAACTCCTTGATCCAGCGGTCCGGCGTCAGCAGCGGATAGTCGGATCCGAACAGCATCTTGTGCTTGAGCTGTGTGTTGGTGTACTGAATCAGGTTCGCCGGGAAGTACTTCGGCGCCCAGCCCGACAGGTCGATGTACACGTTCGGCTTGTGCACGGCGATCGCGAGTGCCTCGTCCTGCCAGGGAAACGAGGGGTGGGCCAGGATGATGTCCAGCCCGGGGAAGTCGGCCGCGACGTCATCGACCGCCATCGGGTTGGAGTACTTCAACCGGACCCCGCCGCCGCCCGGCATGCCCGCGCCGATCCCGGTCGTACCGGAGTGGAAGAGCGCGATCAGCCTGGCTTCGGCGATCGCCTCGTAGAGCGGGTAGTACTCGACGTCGTTGGGCCAGAAGCGCTGGATGTTCGGGTGGAACTTGAAGCCGCGGACGCCCTGCTCGATCAGCTCTCGCGCCTCGCGCACGCCGAGCTTGCCCTTGTGCGGGTCAACGCTTCCGAAGGGGATCATCACGTCCGGGTTGGCGCGCGCCGTCTCCAGGACCTCCGTGTTGCCGATCCGCTTGCGGCCCATGCCAGCCTCGTCGTCGACCGTGAACACGACCGCCAACATGTTGCGCTCGCGGTAATAGTCGGCCACCTCCTGGGCGGTGGGCTGGGGTGGATGGCCGCCGAAGTAGCGCGCGGCCGCCTGCAGGATTTCAGTCGTCACCGGATCCTGCGGTTCGTCGCGGTTGCGCTCCGCGTGCACGTGCACGTCGATCGCGGCGACTTTGTCCAGGTCGATACTCATCAGGCGTCAGTTGAGGTGAGGTTGAGCGGCGGCAGGGTGACCCCGGAGGTCTGGGCGGCAGCCGCCAGTTGCGACTCCCAAGCGGATTCGATCGATTCCGCGTCCCAGCCGCCGTCCCTGAACGCGACCGCCACTTCAGCGGGGTGCGAGTAGAGCGTGAGCTTGTCGCCTCCGATCCCGATCGCCTGCCCGGTTATGGCGCCGGCCTGGTCTGAGGCGAGAAACACGATCAGCGGCGCGCATTCCTCGGGCATACCGACCGCGTGGTTGTGGCGGACATCGTGCGGAAGCGGATCACCGGCCTCGACCTGCGCGACCAGCGGCTCGTAGATCGGGATGCTCGCGGTCATCTGCGTCCATGCCGTCGGCACGATCGCGTTCACCGTGATCTCCGCGCGGGCAAGCTCCAGTGACGCCGTGCGCGCGATCGTGACGATGCCCGCCTTTGCCGACGAGTAGTTGATCTGGCCGAAGTTGCCGAACTGCCCCGCAGGCGAGCCGACGACGATGATGCGACCCCCCTCGCCCTGTTCCCGCATCTGAATCGCAGCCGCGCGCAGGCACGTGAAGGTGCCCCGCAGGTGTGTCGCGATCACGACGTCAAAATCGTCGTCGGTCATCTTCCAGAGGACCTTGTCTCGCAGGACCCCGGCGTTGGTGACCATCACGTCGAGGCGACCGTATTCGGAGACGGCGCGATCGACAAGCCGCTGGGCGACGGCACTGTCACCCACGGGCGCGATCTCAGCCACCGCACGGCCGCCGGCATCGGTGATCTGCTTGACGGTCTGCTCGGCGCTGGCGTCGATGTCGTTGACCACAACAGCGGACCCGGCGGCGGCGACCGCGACCGCGTACGCCTGGCCAAGGCCACGGCCGGCGCCGGTCACGACCGTGACCTTGTCATCGAGGCTGATCGCGCTCATGAGAGGTACCTCAACAGGACCTCGGCGGCGACCACCGGACGCTCGCCACCCTCGACTTCCACCGACGCTGCTACCCGCGCCTGGACGCCGCCCTTGACTTCGGCGACCTCGAGGATCTCGGCAACCGCTCGCCAACGCTTGCCGACCGGCAGGGGCGCCGGGAAGCGGACCTTGTCCATTCCGTAGTTGATGCTCGCCTTGGCGTCGGTGACCGTGAGCAGTTGAGTCACCGGCGCGACCAGCGACAGCGTCAGGAAGCCGTGCGCGATCGTTCCGCCGAATTGACTCTCGCGTGCGCGCTCCGGGTCGACGTGGATGAAGTTGTGGTCACCCGTGAGGTCGGCGAACTGGTTGACCTGCGCCTGCGTCATCTCCGCCCACGCGGTCGGGCCAAGCCGCGCTCCGACAAGCGCGGGTAGACCGCCCAGGTCAATCGTGAGCCCGTCCGCAACATGGCTGTCCATCGGTTCTCGCCTCCCGATCTTTCGCCCTGAGCGCAGCCGTCTGCGAATCAGGTATCCGAACACTAACGTGGTCGGCTCAGAATGTCGAGGTCTTCGTGTCAAGACCACGAGAGAGCTGTACCGTGGAGTCCGTGGCGCAAGTTGCTCCCGACGAGAGTTCTCCCGCTCCGTCCCTGATCTACGTTGTCGGACGGGTGAACCAGGGGATCACCCGTGAGTTGCGCGCGCTCTTGAGAGAGTGGGATCTCAGTGTTCAGGAGTACACGTCGCTGTCGGTGCTGGAGCTGCGCCCAGGGCTCTCCAACGCGCAACTGGCACGTCGGGCCCTGGTCACCCCGCAGTCGATGCTTGAGATCCTGGCCAAGCTTGAGCGTCGCGGCCTCGTCCGTCGCAAGATCGATCCCGAGCATGGACGCGTGATTCGCAACGAGCTCAGTGAACGCGGCCAACGGGTGCTCGGGATCGCGGCGCCAGAGGTCGACCAACTACAGGAGCGGATCTTCGCTGGGCTGTCTGAGGCACAGCGTAAGGCGGTCACGGCCGCACTTTCGACGGCGATGAGCCGGCTCTCAAGGCGCGGTCGCTGAGCAGCCCGACCAAGTGCGCTCCGATCGTCAATTTTCGGCGCGCTCCTGCACATGCGCACACCCCGGTAGGAGGTTCAGGATGGACACGTGGACTCGATCGCAGCGCCACGTCCCGCAGGAGGGCTGTTCGCCGTGCCGAGACCGGTACGGACGATCGCGGATCTGTTCGCGAACGTCTGGCAACTCGGCTACGTCACCACCGACCTGGATCGAGCCCTGGAGGAGCTTTCGGCGCGCTTCGGGTTCGAGCACCAGTTTCGGGTGCCCAGCGGTGGGGCTCGCTCGCGGGACGCTGCGACGCTGTCCGGCTGCGGAAGCTCAGCTGGGGACGCTGAGGACGTGGGTCTCAGTGAACGTGTGGAGACCCTCCCGCCCCATCTCGCGGCCGATGCCGCTCTGCCTCATCCCGCCGAACGGCGCTCGTTCGTCCACCGCCACAGCGTT
>DATKSM010000071.1:0-5832 GCA_035531655.1 Solirubrobacteraceae bacterium | reverse complement strand
CGCTCGCGGATCTCGCCTACGAGGCGTTCGCACAGCACGCGATTCGGCGCCTTGAGGAGCTTCACGTCGCGGCGTTCGAGAAGCGGATCGACGCCGATCTCGCACTCGGCCGACACGCCGACCTGATCGCCGAACTCGAGTCGCTCGTCGGCGAGCATCCATTGCGCGAGCGTCTGCGCATCCAACTGATGCTCGCCCTGTACCGCTGCGGCCGCCAGGCGGATGCGCTCGCCGTCTATCAGGCAACCAGACGTGCGCTGGTCGAGGAGCTCGGGATCGAGCCGAGCCCGCCCTTGCGCGAGCTCGAGCAGGCGATCCTACGCCAGGACCGCTCGCTCGACCTCGCCGCGGTCCCGTCGCCCGCGCGGTCGGTTCTTGTGGTCGCGCTCGAGGAGTCCGCGTTCGGGGCGCTGATCGCGCTTGCGACGCCGCTCGCGCGGCGACCCGAGCGGGAACTGGTCCTCGCCCGGTTGATCGACCACCGTCTCGACCTGGCTGCGGAAAGCGCCGCTGTCAACGAGCAGCGCGAACTGTTGCTCGCGGCCGGGGTCACCGCGCGCGCCGCCGCGTTCACCACAAGTAACCCTGGCGCCGATGCGGTCAGGATGGCGGTGGAGCTCGACTGCGACCTGCTCCTCGTCGACGCCCCACCCGACCTGCTCGCCAGCCCGGTCCTTCAGGCGATCCTCGAAGGCTCTCCCAGCGACGTTGCGGTCCTCGTCGGACGCGAACCGGCGCCCGGCCCGCTGCTGGTGCCGTTCGTAGGCGCGGAGCACGACTGGACCGCGATCGAACTGGCCGCCTGGCTCGCCGGCTCCTGGAACGTTCCGCTGCGAATCGCCGGACCAACGCTCGAAGGACGGGACTCAAGCCGGCTGCTCGCCAGCGCCTCGCTCGCGGTGCAACACGCGCTCGGCGTCGTCGCCGAACCATTACTGCTCGCCCCCGGCCCCGAAGCGCTCGCCCACGCCTCCCACGACGCCGCACTCGTCATCATCGGCCTCTCCGACCGCTGGCAGAGCGAAGGGCTCGGCGCCACGCGCGGCGCGCTCACCGAGCTCCCCACAACCCCCGCACTGGTCGTACGCCGCGGCCTGCGCCCCGGCGGACTCGCCCCCAGCGCAAGCCTCACCCGCTACACCTGGTCACTCCAGCCACACTCAAGCTGAGCGAACGGAGACCGGCGCACAGACCGGAAGACACACATCTCGCGCCAGAACCGCCTACGGTGTGCTCGCACGATCGGAGCAACGCGACGACCTGTCGCATCCATTCCTGAACATGCTCGGGAGAGCGTGACACTGCTCCCATCCGGTCATGCGGGTGGGTCTTTAGGGCACGTTGTACAGCTGTTTTTCGTTGGGCGTGAGTTGGCGGGTTAGTCGTCGCTGGGCCATCCGTTCGAGCGCCTGGATCGGGCCCGCGAGCTCAGTCGACCAGATCTGTACCGTCCCGTCATCGGCGGCGATCAGTACCTGTCGCCCGTCTGGGCTGAACGCCACGCTGTCGAGAACAGGGCCGCCTGGCTCGTTGAAGATGGTGAGCTGCTGGTGGCTGGCCACACTCCAGATCCGTGCCGTGCCGTCAAGGCTTTGGGTCAATAGCTGTCGCCCGTCCGGGCTGAACGCCGCGTGGCGCATCGCACTGCCGGTGGGCTCCTCCAGGACGCCGAGTTGTTGGTGGCTTGTCGTGCTCCAGATCCGCGCGGTGCCGTCAAAGCTCGCGGTGACGATTTCCTTGCCGTCCGGGCTGAACGCCGCGTCGAACAGGCCGCTGCCGTTCGGTTCGCGCAGGATGCCGACCAGCCGGCCAGTCGTCGCGTTGAAGATGCGGGTGTTGCCGTCAAACCCGGCGGTCACCACGAGGCGACCGTCGGGGCTGAATGTCGCACTGTAGATCTCCCCATTGGCAGCAGGTGTGCCAAGGCTCGCAATTCTTTGTGAGTGCGTGCCGGCGGTGATGACTGAGACGGAACCGGAAAGGTCGCAGGTCACGATCTTCTTGCCGTCGGGGCTGAACGCCGCGCACCAGACGCCTATCACCGGCGACCCCAGGGGGCGATTGTCGACAGGAAGGGCGAGTTGCCGGTGGCTGATCACGCTCCAGATCCGCGCAGTGCCGTCCAGGCTCGCGGTCACGATCTCCTTGCCGTCCGGGCTGAACGCCGCGTCGATGATTGGCCCGCCACCAGGCTCGTCGAAGACGGCGAGTTGCCGGTGGCTGGTGACGCTCCAGATCCGCGTGGTGCCGTCGACGCTTGTGATCAAGACCTCGCGTCCGTCGGGCCTGAATGCCCCGCCCCCGGGGAATCGGCCGGTTTTTCCGAGCACCGCGACCTGTTCGACCGGGGAGGCCCGCCATAGCCTAGCCGTGCCATCGTCACTAGCAGTTACTATCTCCAGCCCGTTGGCGCTAAAGGTCGCAGCGTTGACCGCTGCTGTGTGACCTGCGAGGCCCCCGAGTTGCTTGCCGCTCGCAGCGCTCCAGATTGTCGCCGTAGTACCCGCATATTCAGTCGTCACAACTTCGTTTCCGTCGGGGCTGAACGATGCGCTAAGCACCTCCTTGCTTGACTGGGTGCCGAGCACGATAATCTGTCGGTAGCTCGTCGCGCTCCA
Organism: Solirubrobacteraceae bacterium; assembly: GCA_035531655.1. Taxonomy (GTDB): domain Bacteria; phylum Actinomycetota; class Thermoleophilia; order Solirubrobacterales; family Solirubrobacteraceae; genus Palsa-465. The sequence goes on along the minus strand of DATKSM010000071.1, from coordinate 3,214 downwards.
GATCCGCGCGGTATCGTCATACCCGGCAGTCACGATCTCTTTGCCGTTCGGGCTGAACTGCGCGTCGCGAAATGCGTTGAGGTTGCCATTGCGAATGTGTGGTGCCACCAGGACGCCGAGTTGTTGGTGGCTTGTCGCGCTCCAGATCCGCGCTGTGCCATCGTCACTGGCGGTCACGATCTGCCGGCCGTCGGGGCTGAACGCCGCCTCAAAGAGCGCCGCGCCGTTCGGCTCGAAAAGCTGCGGGAGCTCGTTATGGCCAGCGAGCTGGTTATGGCCGGACACGCTCCATACGTGTGCCGCACCGTCGTAGCTTGCCGTCACGATCTCGCGTCCGTCGGGGCTGAATGCCGCGCTGCTTACGGGAGCGCCCGAGGGCTCACGAAGAACAGCGAGCTGTCTGTGGGTGGTTGCGCTCCAGATCCGCGCGGTGCCGTCATCACTGGCGGTCACGATCATCCGGCCGTCGGGGCTGAACGTCGCTCCGTACAAGGGCTGCCCATCGCTTGCGAGGACAGCGAGTTGTTTGTGGCTGGTCGTGCTCCAGATCCGCGCGACACCATCGCGGCCAGCCGTAACGACCTCCGTGCCGGCCCGGTTGAGTGCAGCGTCCGCAAGAGGCCCCGCGGTTCGCATCGTGCCGAGCACGCGGAGTTGAGGGAGCGCGTCCCTGAGCGCCTCTTCTGCCTGCGGGGTGTCGCGGACGCGCAGCGCCTGCATCGCCAGCAGCGTGCTCAGCTCAGGATCCTTGGCGAGCGTCGCCTCAGCGCTCGCGGCGAGCTGAAGCGACTGCGCAGTGCGCTGGTTGGAGATCGCTGTCTGGCGCTGCACAAACGCGAGCACCGCAAGCCCTACGGCTACTAACAGGGCGGCCGTGACAAGGCCCCGGGTGCGCCGCAGCCGCCGCGTGACCGCTTGGCGGCTGGCGTCGATGAACTCGCCGTGCAGCACGGTCGGCGCGGGCTCCCTGTCAGCTGTTTCGCGGCGCCAGTGCTCGGCCGCGTCAAGCTCGGCGCCCGTCAGCAGGAACGCTCGGTCGCGTCCGTGGCGGTCCCACTCGGTCGCCCGGCGTCCCCATTCGGCGTGCTCGTCGATCCCGAGCGCTTGCGCAGCGGCTGCGACGAGCTCCGCGCAGGTGCGATAGCGGTCCGCGGGAGCCTTCGCAAGCACCGTCCCCATCACAAGCTCCAGACCCGGCGGCGCGGGCGGCGGTTCCTCGAGGTGCGCAAACAGCACCGCAGCATTCGTCGAGCGCGCAAATGGCGGCTCGCCGGTCAGACACTCGTAGAGCAAGCAGCCAAGCGAGTACTCGTCCGCGCGGCCGTCGAGCTGCTCGCCGCGGATCAACTCAGGGGCGACGTAGTCGATCGTTCCCAACAGGCCGGGCTCGACCGCCTGGGGATGCTCCAGCCGCCTGGTGACCCCGAAATCCGCGAGATACGCGTGGTCTCGGTCGTCGAGCAGAACGTTTGACGGCTTTACGTCGCCGTGCACCAGCCCGTGCTCGTGCGCAAAATCGAGCGCGTCAGCGACCTGCGCGCACACCCGCAAAGCCCGCTCGGCGGTGAGCGGCCCATCATGGATCAGCGCTTTCAGGTCGCTGCCCTCGACGTAGCGCATCGCGATAAACAGGTTGCCGTCACGGTTTCCTGCCTCGTAGATCGGGACGACGTGCGGGTGGTCGAGGCTCGCCGCCAACTCTGCCTCAGCCAGAAAACGCTCCCGGAACCCGTAGTCCAGGGCGAGCGACGCCGTCAAGAGCTTGAGCGCGACCGGGCGGCGTAGGCGCGGGTCTTCGCACAGGTAGACGACGCCCATCCCGCCGCGGCCCAGCAGCCTCTCGACCCGGTACCCGAACAGTTCGCTGCCGGCTGAAAGCTCTGAATCCGACATCCATCCTCCGCGTCCGATCGTACCGTCGTCAAGCCCCATTCGAGCGTGTCCTCACCGCCGCCTGGTGCGGAGCAGCTCGCCCCGGGTCGAGGTGGTTTGCTGGGTGGTTCCGCGGGAGCTGCTAGGTCCAGTTGCGGCCAGCGAGCGCGTCGGCGACCGGGAGCGCGACGAGCGCGATCGTGGTGAACAGGCAGGTCAGCTTGATCTTGAGACGGTGGTCATGGCGGTCTCCTGTGTGCGTGGCCGGTTCGGTGGGTGGCGTGGCCGGCGGCGGCTAGCGCCAGTTGGCGTTGGCGAGCGCGTCGGCGACCGGGAGCGCGACGAGCGCGATCGTGGTGAACAGGCAGGTCAGCTTGATCTTGAGGCGAGTGGTCATTTGGGTTCTCCTTGCGGGCTTGGGTTCTTGGGATCGCCTTTCTCGACTTGCACGCGGGAGAATGAGCCGAGCGCCTTCCATAGCGCTAACGGCCCGCTAACGACACGGAGTTTCGGATCCTCGGCGCGCTCGAGGTTGCCGATGGCGACGCCCTGTGCCGCTCGCCGGGGTCAATGCAGCGGGCGCTGGTTGGCGCTGCTGGTTGCTCAACGCCAATCAGGTCGTGTCGTCTGACCGACTCCCTGACGGCATAAACCGCCTCGCACCGAGTCCCAGCCCCACGAGCATCGCGCCCGTGCGGAGTAGGCAACGAGTCGCCCGACGCGCCGCGCCCGCAACGGTACTTGCCCTTTTGGCGCAAGCAGGCGCGTCCGAGGCCAAACCGCCATACTCGCTCGGGACGAGGTCGAGGCGCAGAGGGCCAAGGGTCCTCCGCGGTCGCTTCGCCATGCCAGAGCGACAGCCCGGCCCGCTCGACCCACGCGACTGCTCGCGCGGCAAGCGACAGCCAGCCGAGAGCTTGTCGGCCGGCGATGCCTCGGGAGGGAATGGGCACCGGTGCCCAATCCCCTGCGAAAGCCAGGCAACGCCGTCTACTCGTCGCGACATCCTTCGCCGTGCGCCGCATCCGCGAGCTGACCAAAGACAATCGACGAGCTCGAGCGCGAACGCGCGCTGCTCGTCGTGCAGGTCACTCGCAGAACGCGGCTGTGGCGTGTTGATCGCGGCGAGGTTGGTCGGCGAGATCGCCCGCGTCAACCGATTTGCGACCGACGCGAAGCTCGCGCGCATCGGCGCCACGCCCCGCGGCGCGCTTGTCGTTGCCTCGGGCTCGGCGCCTCAGGTGTCGCGGCGCACGAGCAGCACCGCCGCGATGGCCAGCGACAGCGCGGCGTAGCCGCAGAACAGCGCGAACCCCGCCCAGGGCGCGAGCGTGTGGCCCTC
>DATKSM010000070.1:0-9177 GCA_035531655.1 Solirubrobacteraceae bacterium | reverse complement strand
CCCGTCGCCGGCCGGCTGACCGACAAGATCGGCCCGCGCGGGCTGATGACGGTCGGGACCGTGATCGTCGCGGCCTCGATCTTCATCCAGAGTCACATCACGATCCACTCGGGCTACCTGCTGCTGCTGCCGGGGTTCGTGCTCATGGGCCTGGGCATGGGCCTCGTGATGTCGCCGATGAGCACCGCAGCGATGAACGCGGTTGACCGCAGCAAGGCCGGCGCGGCCGGCGGCGTGCTGTCGATGAGCCGTATGGTCGGCAGCACCTTCGGCGTCGCGGTGATGGGCGCGATCGTCACGACGGTCGGCAAGTCCAAGCTCGATCAGAGCCTCCCCCACGTGCCGATCGCGCAGCGCAACGCGATCGCCAGTGCGCTCGGCAGCGGCGCTGCACCCGGCGGCCACGGCTCGCCGCAGATCCTGCTCGCGGTCCAGAGGGCGTTCGTCTCGGCACTCGGCAGCGGGCTCGTGGTCGGCGCGCTCGTGACCCTCGTCGGCGCGATCGCGGCCTGGACCCTGATCCAGAAATTGGCGACGGCGCGTGTGCCGGGCTCCTCGCCGGCAGGCGAAGAGCCCGGGGACGCGGTAAAAGCCTGAGTGGCTCGCACGTGGCTGTGAACTTTGACGAAATCACGAGCGTCGCGACCGAGCCGGGTGAGCTGCCCGCGACGATGGCGGCGTGGGTGGTGCGTGAGGACCGCTTCGGCGAGCCGCGCGACGCGATCAGGCTCGAGGAGGTCGAGGTCCCCGAGCCCGGCGCCTTCGAGGTGATCGTGCGCGTGATGGCCGCCGGCGTGAACTTCAACAACGTGTGGGCGGCCCTCGCCGAGCCGATCTCGGTGTTCCGCTACGGCGACCACGAGCCCGGCGGCCACCATATCGGCGGCTCGGATGCGTCCGGGGTCGTCTGGAAGGTCGGCGACGGCGTCACGCGCTGGAAGCCCGGTGACGAGGTCGTCGTCCACTGCAACCAGGCGTCCTACGAGGACCCGGAGGTGCACGGCCTCGACCCGCTGGCGGCGCCGAGCCAGCGAATCTGGGGCTACGAGACGACCTGGGGGTCGTTCGCGCAGTTCTGCAAGGTGCAGGCGCAGCAACTGCTCCACAAGCCGCGCCATCTGAGCTGGGAGGACGCCGCCTCATATGGGCTCACGTACTTCACCGCGTACCGGATGCTGATCGACCGGGCCGGCCTGCAGGCCGGCCACCGCGTGCTCATCTGGGGAGCCGCCGGCGGGCTCGGCGTTTTCGCGACGCAGCTGTGCGCTTTGACTGGAGCCAGTGCGGTGGGAGTCGTCTCGAGCGAGGACAAGGGCCGGCTGGTCGAGCAGCTCGGCGCCGTCGGCTACATCGATCGCAACGAGTACATGGGGATGATGCGCGTCGGTGGCGAGAGCGATGCAGAGGAGAAGGCGCGCTTCCAGGAGTCACGGCGGTTCGCGCGGCGCGTCGAGGAACTGCTGGGCGGGCCGCCGGACATCGTCTTCGAGCACGTCGGCCGCGCAACGTTCCCAACATCGGTGCTTGTGGCCAAGCCGTTCGGCAAGGTCGTAATCTGCGGTGCCACCTCTGGTTATCAGCTCGACTTCGACGTCCGCTACCTGTGGATGCGGCAGAAGCAGATCATCGGCTCGCATTTCGCAAACGCCTGGGAGGCCACGCGCGCGAACGAGCTGATCGAGTCCTCCAAGGTGCGTCCCGTGCTGTGGAAGGCGATGGGTTTCGACGAGGTCGCTGAGGCCCACCAGCTACTGCGAGACAACCATCATCTGGGTAAGATCGGCATCCTCGTCGGCGCCGGCGCCGAGGGCCTGGGCAAGACGGCTGAGGGCCCGGGAGCAATCCGAGCGGAAGTGGGAGCCTGAATCAGATGGCCAGAGGTGTGGTTCACATCCAGTGGTACGCGACGGTCTTCCGCGGCGACACGTTCGCCGACGCAGTCGCCGAGGTCGCGGCGCCCGCGGCGCTCGCGTACGGCGCCACGCGCTACACGGTCCAGCGCTCACAGGACGACGGCTACCGGATCGTCGAGCTGATCTGGTTCGAGTCAAAGGACGACTGGTACCGCTACTGGGAGGGTCCGGAGATGCGCGAGTTCCGCGCCCGCCATTCCGGCAAGTACCAGGTCCCGATCACGTACACCTGGCACGACGAGTATGCGGCCGGCGGCGCCGCGCCGGTGACGGTCACGCCGAAGGACCTGGCTCCGGAGCCGGACCCCGAGCCGTCAACGGCGGCCTGAAGCCCCGCGTGAGCGCCCGCTGGCTGGCGCGAGCCTCCGCGGCCGTTCGATGTGCCTCCGGTACGTAATGACGTACTGAATCCACAACGAATCGTCATGAGCGTGTGCGAACGTCGGCCGGAACGCCTCGCAGCACGAGCAGTGTCAGCAGGCACAGCGCGGCTCCCGCCAGCGTCGGCACACCGTCACCGAAGGCCTTGCCGGCGGCTCCGGCGCCGGCCGATCCGGCGATCTGACCCGCGGCCCAGCCGAGGTTCATCAGCGCCGCGGCATGAGCCTGGTCGACCCCGTTGGCCTCGGCCACATCTGCGACGAGCGCCATCACCGGCGCCCAGAAGACGCCAAGCACGGTGACCGTGGCGACCATGAGTACCCCCAGCGCCAGTGCCGAGGAGGGCAGCGTGAAACAGGCCATGCCGGCCGCGACTCCGACGAGCGCGCCGCGCAGCGGCAGCATGCGTCCGTAGCGATCGGAGAAGCGCCCGGAGGCAGGCGCGATCGCGGTCTCGAGACCGGCACCGATCAGGAAGATGGCGCCGATCACCCCGGCGCCGGCACCGAGCCCGTGCAACCGCAGCGGACCGAGCACGTTGAAGACGCCGGACAACACGGCTGGCAGCGCCATCAGCCACATAGAGCCGGCAAGCGCGGGACGGCGCAGGAGCCGCACGACGTCCGCGACCGGCTGGTCCGACGTCCCCCGTCGATCCGGCAACTTGCCGATCGGGACGAGCAGCGCCACGGGTACGGCCGCCAGCGCACAGAACAGCACGGGACGCCCGACCGCACTGGCGAGCGCGCCCACGGCGGGACCGAACAGCGACCCGCCGATCGCCATGCCGAGTGCCGTCCCCATCACAGCGCCGCGGCGCTCGGGCAACGTCGCGGCGACGATCCAGGCGAGGCCGCCGGCCCACGAGCAGGCGCCGCCGACACCCTCGACGAAGCGCGCGATGTCCAAGCCGGGCGCCGTGTCGAGTAGTGCGAAGCCGACGGTCGAGAGCGACAACAGCAGCAGGCCCGTGATCACCGTGAAGCGGGGGCCGCGGCGCACCGCGAGCGCGCCGCCGGGCAGCGACGCGACCAGCATTCCCGCCGGATAGCTTGCCGTCATCACACCGGCGGACAGCTTCGAGAGGTGCAGCTGATGGCTCAGCTGCGGCAGCAGCGGCGTGATCACCGCGTAGAAGACCGTGTCGACGAAAACCGCAATGCCGACGACGAGCATCAGGCGCTCGACTCCGCCACCCCGCTTCATCGGGCTGTTCTGAGCGCCAACTCGAGCCAGAAGCGCTGATCGGCGTCGTCCAGAGCACCGCCGAACAGCTCGCGCAGACGCGCGAGCCGGTAACGCGCTGTCTGTGGGTGGATGCCGAGCCGCTCGGCGGTCGGACCGAGGCGTCCCTGCTCCTCGAGCCAGGTGGCGAGCGTCGCGGTCAGGCGCTCACGCGAGCCGGTTGAGAGCGAGGCCAGCGGCGCGAGCTGAGCGGATGCGAACTCGGCGGCGAGGACCGGATCGCCGGCGAGCAGCAACTCGCCCGCGCGCTCGCTGGCGGACACGAGCAGGTGGTCGTCCGCTGGCCCACCGGGCGGGGCGAGCGCGAGCGCAGCTCGTGCTCGCACGAAGCTGAGCGAGGCCTCAGCCCAGGTCACGGTCGTTCCGAGGCCCGCGCGCACGCCCGCCGCGCGTATCGCGCGCTCCAGCTGCGCACGGCGCTGCGGGGCGTCGGGGTCGGGCACGATCGCGCAGGTCACCTCGCCGATCGTGTCGGCGATCCCCCCGAGCGGAAGCTTGACGGCGGTCACGCGACCGCCGCCGCGGTCGCCCTGTGGCGGGGCGATCGCAACCGCCGCCAGCCGGCGTGGCAGCTCCCAGCCCGCCTCACGCGCCAGCGCCTGAACGACCTCGGGCTCCGCCGGCGGATCGCGCACCAGCAGGCGCACCAGTCGCCGCCGCGCGAGCTCGGTCTCGCCGGCGATCTGCGTCTGCTCGCTGGCGTACCCCTCGGCAGACTCGGCCGACAGCACGTCGATGTAGGCGAAGATTGACTCCGCTAGCAGGTAGAGCGTCGCCGGCTCGAGGCCGCTGGCCTCACCCGCCGCCGCCACCCGCCGCCATGTAACGCGCGCGCCGGCACGGTAGGCGCTGAGCAGCGCATCGAGACTGCGGCCCGCGCGCATCTCGCCGCGACCGAGCCGGCGATAGACATCCGAGCGCGGAACCGGACCCGAGGCCTCGATCTCGAGCACCAGGTGGTTCATCGCCTCCTCGACGCCGGCACGCACGCCGATACCGAAGTCGCCCTCGAGCGGGCGCTGGTAGGCAGGGATCGTGCCGACCTCCTCGATGATCTCGCCGACCAGCTCCGGCAGCAGTGGACGCACCACTGCCGCGACCTCCGGTGGAAGCTGATGCCAGGGCTGGTCGGCCATGATTCAGCTTAAAGTTACAAATTTCCAGCGCGGCATAGTGCGCCGCATAGAAGAAACCCGCACCTCCCAACACGTACGATTGGTACGTGAGTCGAGCGCACAAGGTCGCGAACCTGGTCGCAGTGGCGCTTCCGCCGGCCGCACTGGTCGCCGCGATCGTGCTGCTCTGGCACCACGCGGTCGGGCCGTTCGAACTCGTCGTGATGGCGTCGCTCTACCTGCTGACCGCGGTCGGCGTGACGCTTGGGTTCCACCGTATGTTCACGCACCGCGCGCTCGACAGTTCGCGCGCGATGCGCGCGATCCTCGCCGTCCTCGGTTCGATGGCACTCGAGGGCTCGGTGATCACCTGGGTGGCCGATCACCGCAAGCACCACGCGTTCACCGATCAGGAGGGGGACCCGCATTCACCGCATCTGAGCGGCCCTGGCTTGGCCGGCGCGGTGAAAGGGCTCTGGCACGCCCACATCGGCTGGCTGTTCGAGACGGTCGGGCAGGCCGAGCGCGAGCGCTTCGCGCCCGACCTGATGAAGGACCGGACGATGCGCGCGATCGACAGGCTCTTTCCGCTGTGGGCGGCGCTCGGCCTGCTTGTCCCATTCGCGCTCGGCTGGCTGATCGGCTCAAGCGTTGGAGTTGCGCTCACAACGCTTCTGTGGGCAGGACTGGTGCGCGTGCTGCTGCTGCACCACGTGACCTGGTCGATCAACTCCGTCTGCCACTTCTTCGGACGGCGGCGCTTCGCGGTCGAGGACGAGTCGCGCAACGTCTTCTGGCTGGCGCCGTTCTCGATGGGTGAGGCCTGGCACCACAACCACCATGCCTTCCCGACCTCGGCTTTCCACGGCCTGCGCTTCTGGGAGCGGGCCACCGACCCGACGGGACTGCTGATCCTGCTGCTCGAGAAGCTCGGCCTGGTGTGGAACGTGGTCCGCATCAGCCCGGAGCGTCAGGCTGCCAAGCTTGCCGCGGGGAGCGGCCCCTACCCCTCTTCGAGCGGCGCCATCGTCAGCCCGGCGCGGTCAAGAGCTACCCAGTAGCCCTCGGCATCCTCGCGGTCACCGCTCCACACGATCGCGCAACCGCTGTTGTGGATGCGATCCGCGAGCCTGTAGCCATCCGCAAGGGTCACGCCCGGGATGTGTTGCGCCAGCGTCTCGGCGACGTGGTCGAAAGTGTTGTGATGGTCGTTGAGCACCACGACACGCCACTGCCCGCCAAGACCGCTGCCTGGCCCCTGTACTCGGGGCAACTCGACGGTCTTCGGCATCGGCCGGGAGGATACCGCCGCTGTGGCTGCACGGACAGGTCGCAGGAACCGTTGCAGAGGGCTCAGATCTGGGTCGACCGCTTGTCCCAATAGCGCCGCAGCCCCGCATACGCCTGATCGAGCGGGACCGCCGCCACGAACGATTCGAACGCCTCAGGGCTCACAACGCCGCGCAGCTCGTCCTTCACGGCCGCGATCCAGCCGTCGCGGTCCTGGGCGCGGGCTGAGTCGGCCCAGTGATCCAGCCTCGCTTCGAGCTCGTCGAGTTGCGCCGCCGGCTGCTCGGAGGACCCGAAGTGCGTGATCGCCAGCCGCTCGGGCTTCCAGTCGCGGATCACACCGATCGAGCGGTGCCATGCCTCGAGGTCGATGTCCGGCGGGGGCGTCGGCGGCAGCGTCGGCGTCCCTGGCTCGATCCGGACGCCGCCGACGTCTCCGACGAAGGCGGTGCCCTCATGCAGGTAGGACACATGGTGCTTCGCGTGGCCGGGCGTGTAGGCGACCTCGAAGGTGTCACCGGCGATCGTCAGGGTCTCGCCCCCGGCGAGCACGTGCATGCGCTCCTCCGGTACGGGCACGAACTCGCCCCACATCGCCAGCATGTTCGCCTCGCCGTACAGTTGGGAAGCACTGGCCCAGAGCCGCTCGGGGTTGACCATGTGCGGCGCCCCCCGCTCGTGCACGTAGACCTCCAGCTCCGGATACATGCGCATCAGCGTGCCAGTGGAGGCCGCGTGGTCAAAGTGGATGTGAGTCAGCAGGATCGCCTGCGGCTGCCAGCCCTCGAGCGCCGCGAGCACGGTCTCGAGCGAGCGCGTCGGTCCCGGGTCGACCAACACCGAACCCACCTGCCAGCAGCAGATCCAGCGCCTGCGCCCCAGGTGGAGCGTGTCGATTGCGCGCATTCAGCTGGTCGACGCCGGACGCGCGCCCGCGCCCGAGCCAGGCCCGCCATCGTGACCGGCGGCGGTGTGCTGGCTGTCCGAGTCCTGCGGGAAGCGTTCGGCGGCAAGATCCGCCAACCGGTTGAGCTGCCGTGCGAGGTCGCGCGCGTCAGCGACGATGCGCTCGCGCTCCCCCCAGATGCGGTCGGTGTCGAGGTCCAGCTCGTGGACGCGCTGCTCGGCCACCGCGGTCACGTGCGCGGCGTGGCGCGCCGCCTGCTCGCGGTGGTCGTCGGCCTCGCGCTGCCCCGTCGCGACGATGTCGTCGGCGGTGTCGTGGGCCTGCTTGAGGAGGTCGGCGACCTCCGCCCCGACACGTTCGAGCGCGCTGCGCACGGCTGCGTCGGGTGACTGCTGCTCAAGCTGCAACGCCCGGATTTGGTGCTGCAGCTGCGTAACGTAGGCATCGACGCTCGCGCGGTCATATCCACGACGTGCGGGCTTGAACAGCGCCTCCCCGCTCCGCGTCAGCTCTTCACTCATCGCGTGAAGGCTATCCGCTGGCTCCCCGGAATGAGAGTTTGGTCACACAGATCGCTGCAAACTGCGTAAACAGCCTGCAAAGGCGCCCATACAATGGCTGATCTGATGCCGGATCCGCGCGCCCCTCGCCTCCCGAAGCCGGATCGCCCCTGGGTGATTCGGACGTATGCGGGTCATTCCGACGCGCGTCGCTCCAACGAGCTGTACCGGCGCAACTTGGAGAAGGGGCAGACGGGTCTGTCGATCGCGTTTGATCTGCCGACGCAGACGGGCTATGACGCCGATCACGAACTCGGCCGCGGTGAGGTGGGCAAGGTCGGTGTCTCGATCGCACATCGCGGTGATATGGCGACGTTGCTCGACGGGATTCCGCTGGACCGGATGAACACGTCGATGACGATCAACGCGACCGCGGCGTGGCTGTTGTCGCTCTACATCGTCGCGGCACAGGAGCAGGGCGTCGAAGAGTCGTTGCTGCAGGGCACGACGCAGAATGACATTTTGAAGGAGTACCTGAGCCGCGGCACCTACGTGTTCCCACCGGCGCCGTCGCTGCGATTGATCGCCGACACGATCGTGTACACGGTCGAGCACGTACCCAGCTGGAACCCGATCAACATCTGCTCCTACCACCTGCAGGAGGCCGGCGCGACGCCGGTGCAGGAGGCCGCCTACGCGATCAGCAACGCGATCGCCGTGCTGGACGCTGTCAGGGAACGTCTCGGCCAGCGGGCCGAGACGCTGATGGGCGAGGTGTTCGGCCGGATCTCGTTCTTCGTAAACGCCGGCGTGCGGTTCATCGAGGAGCACGCGAAGCTGCGCGCGATGGCGCGCCTCTGGGAGGAGCTCGGGCGTGAGCGCTACGGCGTCAGCGACGAGCGTCAGCTGCGATTCCGCTATGGCGTCCAGGTCAACTCGCTGGGGCTGACCGAGGCGCAACCGGAGAACAACGTGTACCGGATCGCGCTCGAGGCCCTGGCGGTCACGCTCGGCCGCGACGCGCGTGCCCGAGCGCTGCAGCTGCCGGCCTGGAACGAGGCGCTCGGGCTGCCGCGCCCGTGGGATCAGCAGTGGTCGCTGCGGCTGCAGCAGATCCTCGCCTATGAGACCGACCTGCTCGAATACGGGGACATCTTCGAGGGTTCGGTCGTGATGGATGCGCTCGTCACGGAAATGGCCGACGGCGCCCGTGCCGAGATGGAGCAGGTCGCCGCGCACGGCGGCGCCGTGAACGCCGTCGATTACATGAAGTCGGCCATGGTCGAGTCTCACCGCGAGCGCCTGAACCGGATCGAGCGCGGCGAGCAGGTCGTGGTCGGCGTCAACCGCTTCGACTCGACCGAGCCCTCACCGCTCACGGCTGACGCGGACGGCGGCATCCTCGTCGTAGATCCCGAGGTCGAGCGCGAGCGGCGCGAGGCTCTGGAGCAGTGGCGCGCGCAACGTGACGACGCATCTGTGCGCGACGCACTGGCCGAACTCGCGCGTGTCGCGCGCGACCCGCAGGAGAACATCATGCCCGCGAGCATCGCCGCCGCGCGCGCCGGCGCCACGACCGGCGAGTGGTCCGACACGCTCCGCGAGGTGTTCGGGGAATACCGCGCACCGACCGGCGTCAGCGCGAGCGCCTCCCGCGCGACGGGCGACAGGATCATGCAGTTGCGCGAAGAGGTCGACCGTGTCAGCGACGGTCTCGGGCATCGCATCAAGTTCCTGGTCGGAAAGCCCGGCCTCGACGGACATTCGAATGGCGCGGAGCAGATCGCGGTGCGCGCGAGGGATGCCGGCATGGAGGTCGTCTACGG
>DATKSM010000069.1:0-3768 GCA_035531655.1 Solirubrobacteraceae bacterium | reverse complement strand
CGTACGAGCGGCGCCAAAGCGCGCGCTGCTGCTGAGGTGCAAGCGCGAAGACGCGCAGCATCGACTCGCGCGTCGCTGCGCCGTACGAAACTGACCCGGCAGGCCCGCTGATCAGCAGGACGCCGACCGTCGACGCCGCCGCGCCGACGGCCGCATCGATGTCATCGCGCTCCAGCCCCGACCCGCCAAACAGCGGCCCGATCTCGATCACCTCGAGCACGCGCCGAGCCTACCAGCGCCGCGTCCCGCGACCTCCGTCGCCGCGATCTCCAGGCTCGCGCTTTCGCCCACAACCGAGCGTCGACGCCAGCAGCCTGCTGTGGTTGGCCTGCCGACGTAACCGCTTTCGTTCTCGGCCCTCGGCAAGCAAGGAGCCGTCGGAAAACCGATTTTCGGGTCTTCTGCATGTTCCGTGGGTTGTTAGTAGTACTTTGGGGTCTTGTTGGTAGGGTTCGGCGAGTGTGAGTCGAACCCTTCTCGTGTCTGGGTGTCGACGCGAGGAGGGCACGATGGTGGCGGTGATGAGTACGCAGGATCCCGACGTGGAGTCCGATCGGCCGGTGGTCGTGCGGGAGCGGTTGGAGGCGTTCGGGGCTGAGGTGTTGGCTGACGCGATGAACCGGCCGGCGCAGATGGTGAACGGCGGGTTGTATCTGCGTGGGTTGATCGAGCAGGGTGCTCGGAAGTCGTTGTGGCCGATGGCTGAGCGGCTCGGCGGGGAGGCTGACTATGACCGGTTGCAGCAGTTCCTGGCCGACAGTCCGTGGGATCCGGCGCTGGTGGTGCGGGCGGTCGCTCGGCGGGTGGTGCCGGTGATCGATGTGCAGGCGTGGGTGCTGGATGACACGGGGTTCGTGAAGGACGGCAAGCGCTCGCCGGGGGTCAAGCGCCAGTACTCCGGAACGTTGGGGAAGATCGGGAACTGTCAGCTCGGGGTCTCGCTGCACGCGGTCGGTAGCAAAGGCACGGTGCCGTTGGGTTGGGCGCTGTACCTGCCCGAGGAGTGGTGTGGTGATGCTGAGCGTCGTGAGAAGGCGAAGATCCCGCCCGAGGTCGAGTTCGCCACCAAGCCCGAGCAGGGGGTGGATCTCGTCGAGCAGGCGGCGCGCTGGGGACTCGAGGTCTGCCCGGTGCTGGGCGATGAGGCGTACGGCGATAACACCGTGTTGCGCGAGCGTCTTGACCGGGCGGGCCGCCCATACGTGCTGGCGGTCGGTGCGGAGACGGCGGTGTACGCACCCGAGACCCAGTTCTTGGTGCCCGAGCGCACGAGCAGCAAGGGCCGCCCGCCGATCAAGGCTCGCGCGGACCGTGCGCCGGAGGCGATCAAGGACCTGATCGCGCGGCTCGGACAAGACTCCGCGCAGAGCGTCACCTTCCGTGACGGACCCGACGGCGAGCCGATCACCTCGCAGTTCATCCTCGTCCGCGTCCGCGCCGCGCACGAGATCCCCGGCCAGCATGATGCGCCCCGGGAGGAATGGCTGATCGCTGAGTGGCCCGACGGGCACGACCAGCCACTGGACTACTGGATCAGCAACCTCCCCGCCGACACCCCACCCGAGCGCCTCGCGCGCCTCGCCAGGATGCGATGGAAGATCGAGCTGGACTACCGCGAGCTCAAAGGACAACTCGGCCTCGACCACTACGAAGGCCGCTCCTGGCTCGGCTGGTATCACCACACCGCCCTGGTCACCGCCGCACACGGATTCCTGACCCTGGAGCGGCAGCACCCAAATCACCCGCGGCCGGCCTGACACTCCCGAAGGCGGTTCTGCTCCTGCAGCCGCTCTTCAAGTGCTGGGCCGGCCGCTGCTCCACCTGCCAGCAACCGATCGACATCGATGACATTCCCCTCGCCCCGGCCACTCCACAGACCGAGTGACGAACCCCCCAAAGTACTAGTAGCTACTTGCCCCGGATTTAGTCGGGGTTCCGTCCGCTTGGTTTAAGAGAATGTGTGCTGCAAATGGGCACTTTTCTGGCTGAGGAGGACGTGAATGTTGAGACTGTCGAGCGGGCAGGTCGAGTCGTTGTGGGACGAGGTTCTGCCGATCGGGGTGCGGGAGTTGCCCGCGGATCTCGCAGCGTTGGACGTGGTGTTGCGCGATCGGGCGTTGTTGGTGCCGGTCGTGGCGTATTGGGAGTGCGAGGCGGCCGCGGGCCGCGCGAGCGTGGGCTATGGGCGACCGACGATCGCGATCGAGACCTATGTGCGGTTGATGGTCGTCAAGCACCGCACCGGGTGGGGGTACGAGACGCTGGTGCGGGAGGTCTCGGACTCGCTGCACTTGCGGCGGTTCTGCCTGATCGCGCTTGGCGAGTGTGTGCCGGAGGAGTCGACGGTCCGCAAGCTCACGCGTCGGCTTGGTGGCGCGGTGGTCGACGAGCTGACCAGGTTGGTGATCGAGAAGGCGGCGCGGGAGACAAGGTTTCGGGCGCGCGCGGTGCGGATCGACTCGACGGTCGTCGAGGCCGACGTGCGCTACCCAACCGATTCGGGCTTGACGTTGGACGGAGCGCGGGTCCTGGCGAGGGAGTCGCGCAGGGTGATTGCGAAGGTCGGCGCGGGTGTCGGGCGGGTGGTCGATCGGACGCGGGCGCTGGGGCGGCGGCTGCGGTTGATCTCGCGCACGCTCGCGAGGCGGACCGGCGAGCGCAAGGCCGAGGTTCTGGCGCTGACCGAGCAGGCCGGCCGGCTGCTCTCGCGCTCGATCGGCGAAGCGCGGCGAGTAGCGGTCAGGGCGCGACGCCGCGCTCGCGGCCGGGGTGCGCGAGCGAAACTCGCCGCGATCGAACGGCTGGAAGAGATGACCGACCGCGCCGAGCGGGTCGCCCGGCAGATCAAGCTGCGACTCGCCGGCGAGCCGATCCCCGATCGCCTTGTCTCGATCTTCGACCCCGACGCCCGGCCGATCCGCAAAGGCAAGCTTGGCAAGCCCAACGAGTTCGGCTACGTGGCACAGATCTGCGAGGTCACCGAGAACACCAAGCCAGGGGCGCGCGGGTTCATCCTGCCCGCCGCGACGATCCTCGGCAACCCGCACGAGAACACGCTGCTGCCGACCACGACCAGCGAGCTGACGCGGCTCGGCCTGCGCCCGCGCGAAGTCGCGCTCGACGGCGGCTTCCAGACGCGAGCGACCGACGAAGCGCTCGAGGGCCTGGAGCCCGAACGGGTATTCATCGCTGGCCGCCAACAGCCGGGATCGCGGCGAACCCAGCGCCGCCTGGCGCGCTACCGCGTCGGTGCCGAGGGCCGCATCAGTCACCTCAAACGCGAATACGGACTCGACCGGTCCCGACTCAAGGGCGAAGACGGGATGCGCGCCTGGAACGCCTGGGCGATCGCCACCTACAACCTTGACACCCTCGCCGTCCGGACCACCTGAAACCATCCACCCGCTCGACCAGAAACGAGCACCATTTGCCCGGAACGGCCGCGTCAACCCTGGCGCGGCCGTTTTGGTTCCATCAGCCATTTATCCGGGGCAAGTAGCTACACGCCCGCCAGCAGCAGCACCGGCAGGTTGATGCCGTTGATCACGGCGGCGAAGGCGCTGATCTCCTTCGTCAGCAGCGCCATCGCGACCGAGAACGACGCGATCGCGACGAAGAACAGCCCGAGCAGCACAGCGAGCACGAGCAGTCCGCCGAGGTGGACGTGGAAGCCGAACGCGGCGCCGACGCCGACGAGGATCGCGTCGAACAGGAACATCCAGAATGCGCCGGAGACGAGCGGGCCGAGCAGCAGCGCCAGCCGGCTCG
>DATKSM010000068.1:0-9320 GCA_035531655.1 Solirubrobacteraceae bacterium | reverse complement strand
GCGAGATCCTCGGCCGTTGGCGGCACGGTGTAGCGCATGCTCGCTCTAGCGTACGGATGGATCGTTCGAATGATCGACCGGGCGAGTTGGTTCCCCGAGCCTCGATGGATCAGATCGTGGTATTCCGTGTCCGCGAGCTGGTATGCCTCGCCCTGGTCCAACAGCTGCCCGAGCGCTATCAGCGCCGCGTGGAGGTCGCCGAGCTGCTCGTCGCTCATCATCTCGGCCGCGCGACGCGTCATCTGAGACTCGAGCCCGACGCGCACGTCAACCAGGCCGTCGAGAGTGCTGAGCGTCTTGTCGTGGCGGATCGAAGCCTCGAGCACGAGCGGGTCTAGCAGGTTCCAATGCTCCGGAGCCGTCACCGTCGTGCCCTGGCCCTGCTTCACGCGGACGAGGCCCTTCTCTTCGAGTACTTTGACCGATTCGCGAATGACGCTCCGGCTCACGCCGAACGCCCCGCACAGCTCACGCTCGTTCGGGAGGGTCGATTCCGGCGGCAGCGCCTCGCTCACGATGTTGTCGATGATCGTCGACAGCACAGCTGTCCCGAGTCGAGCCGGCCGCGTCGGCGGCTGACCGTTCATAAGCGCTTCGAGACGGACGGTCATCGGTGCGGTCGCGGCAGCGATACCCGCCCGCTGGGCGGCCTCGGCGATCTCCGCGCCAACGAGCCGCCTCTGCGAAGCCGGGCGCAGAGATGCACGACGGCCCTCCCGTCGTGCAGGGACTCGAAGTCAACGAGCATCAGCGGATAGACCGCGCCCATGCCAGCCTCGTCGCGTGAGCCGCGCCCACCCGCGTGACCGGGCACGCGCCCAGGGGTCAGGCACGAGCCAGCAATATTGATCGGAGGTATGATGTCATAAAGCTTATCGCGGCCCGCGGCCGCGGTGGGCGGCGGGCTCGAAGCCGACCCACATCAACCGGCCGGCGATACTCGCCGGAGGGAGCGCGAGCGAAGCGCACCGAGAGTCTCGCGCCCCGCGAATCGGTCGTGCCGCACGTCGCCGCTCGCGGTCGTCGGGATCCTGGCGGCGCTCCGCACCGGCATTCCTCGGACACCGCAGCCCTCGCGACAGCTCATGCAGATCCGACTTGCGCACGCGAGCATCCATATGACATCATACGTCTGGTTATCATCGGTCTGCTCGCCACTCGGTGGGCACCTACTGCGGGGGAGGCCAGTTGCGCATCACCGAAGTCGAGACATTCAGCGTGTTCGCGCCCGGCGCCCACCCCCCTTTCATCTGGCGTGACGGCCTGCGCGGTAGCCCGCCCGACAGGGAGGTTGGCGTTATTCGCCTGCGGACCGATGAGGGCGTTGATGGCGTAGCGATTGCGCCCCGACGGGGCGCCGGTCCGATCGTCGTCGACGCGGTCAAGCATGTGCTCCGCGAGGAGCTGATCGGCGCCGACCCGCTCCAACGCGAATGGCTTTGGCACCGCATCTGGGAGATCGACCGCACGGAGGAACTCCCGATCTTCCTGCTCGGCCTCATCGACACGGCACTCTGGGACCTGGCCGGCCGGTACTACAACGCGCCGACTTGGGAGGTGCTCGGAGGCTTTCGACGCGAGATCCCGGCGTATGCGTCGACATCGACGTTCTCGAGCATCGCCGAGTACCTCGAGATCGCCACGCAGTGCATCGAGCTCGGCTACCCGGCGATCAAGCTCCATGGGTGGGGACACGCGCGACGCGACGCCGAGCTGTGCACGGCGCTACGCGAACATGTCGGCAGCGACCTCCCGCTGATGTATGACGGGTCGGCCGCGTTCGATCTTCCTGACGCCGTGTACGTCGGAGATGCCCTCGCCGCGGCCGGATACCTCTGGTACGAGGAGCCAATTCGCGAGTTCAGCATCACGGCGTACAAGTGGCTCGCCGACCGTGTGCGTGTTCCACTGAACGTCGGCGAGACCTCCGACGGTGTCCACATGAACACCGCCGACTTCATCGCGAGCGGGTGCGCCAGCTTCGTCCGCACGAGCACCGAGCTGCGCGGCGGGTTCACGGGCGCGATGCGGATCGCCCACCTCGCCGACGCGTTCCGACTTCGCGCCGAGCCGCACGGCCCCACGGTTTACGCACGGCATTTGTGCATGGCGATCTCGAACTGCACCTATTACGAATCGCTCGTCACCAGTAATCCGGTGGTCCGCGAGGAGGGGATCGACGCCAACGGGATGGTGGCCGCACCGGCCGGCCCGGGTGTCGGTCTGGTCGCGGGCCCCGACTACCCCAAGGAGTTGGCTCCGTATGTAGTCGATCAGGCCGGCACAGCGGTCTCCCCGAGCGTCGCTGGGGCCACCACATGAGACGTGCTGCGAGCTTCGCCGGGCAAGACTTCCACGACTACATGACTTAACCATCACAGGAGGAGGGAATGTGTTTCACACCGTGAGCTCATCTAACGCGCCGAAGCTTGGGCGCACCCGCGGGCGCAGGTGTCGCACGGCGCTCATCACAGGCGTCGTGCTCGCTATCGCAGGCGGGGCAGTCGCCCTTGTAGGCGTCGCCTCCGCGGGCGCGAAGGTCGCTGCGAAGCCGCTCGTCGTATGGATCGACACGTCTCGCGTCGCCTACCAAAAGGCCTACATGAAGGCCAACCCGCACGCCAACATCAAGTGGGTGATCTATAACGGCAACGCAAACGGGACCGGCGTGCTGCAGTCGAAGTTCGCGCTGTGGAACCGCACTGGCTGGCCGTCAAACGCCCCGGACGTGATGTTCGACACGCAGAACTACGACGCGGTCCAACTCGGTACGCCGCCGTACAACGACCTGCTTAACCTCAAGAGTTACGTCCCGAAGAGCGTTCTCAACAATTTCGCGAAGGGTAGTCTGTCCGCGTGCACGACGCCAACCGGCCAGGTAATCTGCCTGCGCAATGACAGCGCTGCGGCCGTGCTGTGGGTCAACCCAGGGCTGTACAGCCAGTTCTTCGGGAGTGCGCCGGTTCCGACCACCTGGCAAGGGATCCTCGCGGACGGCCAGGCACTCAACACCGCTCACCCGGGCTACCTTGTCGGGGATGTCGGCGACGCATTTGACGAGGACTACTATCTGTGGGGCAACGAGTGCCCGCTGAACCAGGTCGTCGGGAAGGGGACGATCGCGATCAACCCTAACTCGAGTAACTGCACCGGGATCGCGAAGGCGATCGACGCGTCGGGCGACATGGGCAAGTCGCTCAGCCAAACCAGCGTCTTCGGTTCGAGCTTCAACCCCAACAAGGTCGTCATGATGGTTGGACCGCTGTGGTACGGAACGGCCGTGTTCCAGACCGGCGCGACGGGCGGAGTCCCCAATGGCACGATGGTCGCATACCCGCCGCCGGCTGCGATCAACGGCGCACACGTGACGGGCGCCCTAGGCGGCGGTCTGTGGCTCGTCTCGAAGCACACTTCGAATCCGAAGGCCGCCGCCGCGTTCGCACAGTACATGGCGACGAGCCCGAAGATCCAGAAGGTGGGCGTCGACGCCGGCCTCCCGCAGTACGTGCCGGATGAAAACAGCTACCTCTCGTCGCTCAGCTCGGTCTTCGCCAATCCGAGCACCACCGAGGCCGCGTGGAAGACGGCCGCGTCCGAGGTGTGGACCGGCTGGAGTCCTGTGCCGTGGAGCACGGACGCGGTCTGGGGATCGACGGCCCTGTCGACCCTGACCGCGAGCCCGCCCGGGTCGTTTGCGGCGCAACTGCTGCCGTATGCCCAGGCGTTGGCGAACCAGGCTCGCCTGGCCGGATTCACGGTCAAGAGTCCCGTCTCGGCCGTTGCCAACGGGTCGTAATTGGCATTAAGTAGAAACCAGTACCCAGTAACCCAATGACGGTGCCTTCGGCCACGGTTGTCCCCGACGAGCGCGCGAGCGCGCGCTGGGGGCGCCGGGCCGGAGGCCAACCGGCCGGCGGCTCGCGGACGGCCGGGTACTTCTTCGTCGCTTTCTACGTGGTGCTGCTCCTCGCTCTCGGCATCGCACCAACGGTTTATGCCTTCGCGCTGGCGCTCAGTACGCCGGGGGGCCTCGGTTTTGCGCACTTCATCAACACGTTCAACTTCTTCGACTTCGCGCCGGCATTCGAACACATTCTCGAGTTCGAAGGGATCTGGCTAGTCAGTCAAACCATTCTCGTGGTGATCCTGGCGCTGATGGTGCACACGCTGGTGCGCCGGGTCAGCAGCGCGTTTCGCTTCGTCTTTTACCTTCCAGGCGCCATGGCTGGCGCGGCAAGCGTTGTCGTTTGGCTGTTCATGTTCGACCCGCACACTAGTCCGTGGGCGTTCGTCTTGCACGGATTTCACTACCGACTGCTCGCAAACACGGTCGCGCCGGGCAACCTTCCGGTCATCTTCGCGATCATGGCGTTCTTCACAGGCGCGGGCGGGTGGATCGTCATCATGTACGGTGCGCTGAACAACATTCCGCGGGAGCTGATCGAGGCGGCCGAGATCGATGGGTCGAACGCGTTTCAGACCGCTCTGCGAATCAAGCTCCCCCTGATCCGCAAGTGGATCGTGTACATGCTCGTGCTCTCGTTTGCGGCGGGGTCGCAACTGTTCGTCGAGCCCCAAATCCTGGGGGTCGCGACCGTCGGCGAGATTAGCCCCCAGTGGTCGCCGAATCAGCTCGCGTATTACCTGGCGTTCCAGCTAGACAGGTTCAACGACGCCGCCGCGATCTCGGTCGACCTTCTCGTGATCGGCCTGCTCGTCGCGGTGCTCCTCGTCTGGCGCGGAAGGCTGTTCGAGGTCGACTGATGCTCGCGCGACGCTACGTCTTCCGCCTCATCGCCATGGTCGTCCTGCTGGCGTTCGCGGCCTTCTTCGTCGTGCCCATGATCTGGCTGCTCCTCGCGCCGACGAAAACGGATTACCAGGTCATCCATGCGTCTCCGTTTGCCTTTGGCAGCCTCAGCCAGTTTGGCAGCACGTTCCACAAGGTCATCACCTATCAGGGCGACCTGATGCTGACTTGGCTCAAGAACTCTGCGATCTACGCGTTCGGCGGTACGGCGCTGGCTCTGTTGGCAGCGATTCCGGCCGGTTATGGTCTCGCGCTGACGCAGTTCATCGGCCGCCGTGCCCTGCTCGGCATCACGCTCGTCGTGATGATCATGCCGGCCACCGCCCTCGTGTTGCCATTGTTTCTCGAGGCAAGCGCCGTCCACCTGATCGGCACGGTCTGGTCGGTCATCCTGCCATTCGCGTTCTTCCCGTTCGGCGTCTATCTGGCCTACATCTACTTTTCGTCCACCATCCCAAAGGATCTGCTCGCGGCGGCGCGGATCGATGGAGCCAGCGAATGGGGCGTGTTCCGACATGTGGCGTTGCCCCTCGCCCGGCCGATCGTCGCGCTCATCGCATTCTTTGCCTTCGTCGCAGACTGGAACAACTACTACCTTCCATTCGTGATGACCTACGACAATTCGCAGTACCCGGTGACCGTCGGCCTGCAGGTCCTCATCTCCTCTTCCCAGGTATTCACCCCCACAGCGACGGGGAGTGCCTCTGTGGAGATCTTCCGCCCCGACCTCGCGATGGCCACGCTGATCGCCATCCTGCCGGTGCTGATCATCTTCATGTTCGCCCAGCGCACGCTGGTCACTGGCATGCTGGCCGGGGCAACCAAGGAGTAGCACGTGGGCAACCGACCGATGCCGAGCCCCATGGGCAGACCAACGCAGCCGCCCGGCGCAGCCATCCGCGGCCGGCACCCGAGGCGGGCCGTTGTCGACGACATCACCGCGCGCGAACCGATCCGGTGCCAACACCCGAAAGAGACGGGTGAAGTCACGATGACCGCAGCACACTCCCGATGCCCGAGCGCTTTCTAGTCACCGGGGCTTACGGGTGCATCGGCGCCTGGACAATGCGCCAGCTCGTTCGCGAGGGCGTTGAGGTGATCGGCGTCGACGCGGGCGACGACGACCATCGCGTACGCGAGCTGCTCGACGCGGATGAACTGGCGGCCGCTCGGTTCGTCAAGGCGGACGTGTCAGATCCTGCCCAGGTCGCGGACATGTTCGCCCTCGATCCCACGCACGTGGTTCATCTGGCCGCACTTCAGGTCCCCGACTGCCGCGCCAACCCAGTGCTCGGGGCACTGGTCAACGTGGTTGGCACCGCGGCGCTCTTCGCTGCGGCGCTCGCGCACGACCTATCCTCGCCGATCGTCTACGCAAGCTCGGTCGCCGCCTTCGCGGCGGCCGACGGCGAAGGGCATGTCCCGACGGATCCGAGCGGTCAGCCCGAGACGCATTACGGCGTTTTCAAGATCGCCACCGAAGGCACGGCCCGAGTCTTCGCACACGAGAGCTCGCTGGCGAGCATCGGTCTACGACCGTCCGTCGTCTACGGCGCGGGCCGCGACACAGGTCTCACTTCGGCGACGACCAATGCGATGCGCGCTGCGGCTGATGGCTCCGACTACACGATCCCGTTTGGCGGAAGCTGCGAGCTTCAGTACGCGCCCGACGCGGCAGCCGCCTTCATAGCCGCCGCCAGAACGCCGTTCACCGGCGCCGCGGTGGTCAACATCCCGGGGACGACGTTGTCGATCGAGGAGGTGGTTGCCGAGATCGAGCGTGTCGTGCCCGAATCGGCGGGCACGATCGGCTTCGAGGGACCGCCACTGCCCTTCCCGGAGGCGCTCGATTCGAGCCGGTTCAGATCGATCGTCGGCACGGTGCGCGTGACACCGTTCGGCCAGGGAGTCGCCGAGACGATCAGGCACTTTCGCCGGCCGGTGAACGGAGCCACCCGCGACGGGCGACGCGCGCAAAGTCACGTTGTACGCGGAGGGCGTAACACGGCCGCCGCGTCAGATAGCTCGAAAGGACCTGCATGGCCACTGTGACGTTCAAGGATGCGTCTCGGATCTATCCGAAGGCGACGCGCAAGGCCGTTGATCGGCTGAGTTTGGAGGTCGGTGACGGCGAGTTTGTCGTGCTCGTCGGGCCGTCCGGCTGCGGTAAGACGACGAGTCTGCGGATGCTCGCCGGTCTCGAGGCGGTCGACGAGGGCGAGATCCTGATCGATGACCGCAACGTCGTGAATCTTCCGCCCCGCAGCCGCGACATCGCGATGGTGTTTCAGAACTACGCGTTGTACCCGCACATGAACGTGGCCGAGAACATGGGCTTCGCGCTGAAGATCGCGAAGTTGAAGAAGTCGGAGATCAAAGCCCGTGTTCAGGAGGCCGCGAAGATGCTCGACCTCGAGGACTACCTGCAGCGCAAGCCGGGTCAGCTCTCGGGCGGCCAGCGCCAGCGTGTCGCGATGGGCCGCGCGATCGTCCGCCAGCCGCGCGTGTTTCTCATGGACGAGCCGCTCTCGAACCTCGACGC
The DNA here is from genome assembly GCA_035531655.1 of Solirubrobacteraceae bacterium. GTDB lineage: Bacteria > Actinomycetota > Thermoleophilia > Solirubrobacterales > Solirubrobacteraceae > Palsa-465. Next base: position 1,968 of record DATKSM010000068.1, on the reverse strand, counting down.
GAAGCTGCGGGTCGCGACCCGCTCGCAGATCGCCGCGCTCCAGCGCAGGCTCGGCGTAACGACACTGTACGTGACCCACGACCAGGTCGAGGCGATGACCATGGGCGACCGCGTCGCCGTGATGAAAGACGGCTTGCTCCAGCAGGTCGATATGCCGCGCGTGCTCTACGACTCACCGGTCAACTCGTTCGTCGCTGGGTTCATCGGCTCGCCGGCGATGAACCTGATCGAGGGAACGATGGCGAGCGACGGCGTGATGATCGGCCCGGCCGTCGTGGCGGTGCCGCGCGCGCTGCTGACGGCAGCCGTGGCGGGGCCGGTCACGGTCGGGCTTCGGCCGGAGGCGCTCCGACTCGCGGGTGAGAGCGCCGGGATCCCAGCCGTTGTCAACCTGGTGGAGGAGCTCGGCTCCGAGGCCTATGTCTATTGCCAGCTCGCGGGAAACGCGAAGGACGCCATCACCGCGGTGCCTGACGTCATCGTGCGAGTCGACCCGCGCAGTGCTCCCAACAGCGGCGACAAGGTTGAACTGCACGTCGAGGAGGACTCGATGCTGCTGTTCGACTGCGAATCCGGAGCGCGGATCACTGGAACGTGAGCCGACAGGATCTAGTCGCCGACCGGCGCCGGCCAAGAGAGGAGGCACAGCGATCGTGGAGTTCGTGGGGCTGCGTACCCGGCTGAAGCCGGGGATGGAGTCGGCGTATGAGCAGGCTCATGCCGAGGTGTGGCCGGAGCTTCTCGCGGCGCAGCGCGAGCTGGGCATCCGGCGCTGGCTGATCTTTCGCGACGGCCTCGAGCTCTTTCACACCGTGGAGTGTGAGAACTTCGAGCGAGCGGTTGCCGGTCTCGCCCAGCACCCGGTCGACCAGCGCTGGCAGGCGGAGATGGCGCGTTACGTCGTGATCGCAGACGACCGCTGCGGCGCAGCGACAGACCGCCTGCGACTGATCTACGCCGGATGAGCCGTGTCACTCCAGAGCGGCTGTTGGCACCCGGGGACGGCGTAGTGACCCTCGCGACAAGGCCCGTTGGGCGGTCTGCGCTGCGCTTGACCGAGCTTTCGCTCGGCTGCTCACAACTCGGCAACCTCTACCAGGCGATCACCGACGAGCAGGCCCGCGCGACGGTCGATGCGGCATGGGAACAAGGCATCCGCCACTTCGACACCGCGCCGCACTACGGGCTCGGGCTCTCCGAACGCCGCCTCGGCGCAGCCCTCGCCGGGCGTCCGCGCAGCGAATACGTCCTGTCGACGAAGGTCGGGCGTCGACTGGAGCCGCTCAGTCCCGCTCGGCAGCTAGACGACGCAGGCTTCGACGTGAAGGCGACCCATCGACGCGTCTGGGACTTCAGTCGCGACGGCGTGCTGCGGTCGCTCGAGGAGAGCCTGCAGCGGCTCGGCGTGGACGGCGTTGACATCGTGTATCTCCACGACCCTGACGCGCATCGACCCGAGGTGCTCGAGACTGCCTACCCGGCGCTCGAGGACCTGCGCGGGCAGGGCGTCGTGTCAGCAATCGGCGCGGGCATGAACCAGACCGCGATGCTGGCCGACTTCGCGCGGCACACCGACATGGACGTGCTGATGCTCGCAGGCCGCTACACGCTGCTCGAGCAATCGGCGCTCGACGACCTGTTGCCCGTCTGCGAACGACGCGGCATCGGGATCGTCGCCGCCGGGGTGTTCAACAGCGGGCTGCTCGCACGCCGCGCACCCCCAGACGCCGCCAAGTACGACTACGTCGATGCCCCGCGGGCGCTCGTGCTGCGCGCCCGGCGCATGGCGCAGATCTGCGAGCGCCGTGGCACCTCGCTCCCCGCAGTCGCCCTGGCGTTTCCTCTGGCGCACCCTGCCGTCGTCAGCGTGTGCGTCGGCGCGCGCTCGCCGGAGCAGATCGAGCGCAACGTCGGCCTGCACCGATCGGGCGTGCCCGCAGCTGTCTGGGGCGACCTGAAGGAGCAGGG
>DATKSM010000067.1:0-20667 GCA_035531655.1 Solirubrobacteraceae bacterium | reverse complement strand
GGGACTGCTGCCGGTGCCTCCACCTCCGCCGCCGCCTACACCGAAGCCGGACAGGCCCGCGTCCTTGCCGGAGTGCATCAGGACCAGGAAGATCAGCATGACGCTGACAAAGACCTGGACGATGTCGAGCACGAAAGTCATCTCGGCCGCTGATGGTAGCTACTCAGAGTCCCGCTGTACTGGTTGGAGACCGCACCGCTACGCGGAGTCCGACCTAGCCGGAGTCCCGGGCCTCGTCCTCCCCGGGCTCCCGCTCCTCAGCGATCGCGTCCAGCTGGTGCAGCAGTTCGATCGCCTCGGCACGCAGGGTCGAGTCGATCGCCTCATAGTCCGCCTCCGAGAGCTTGCCGGTCTGGTGGTCGAGCTCAGCATCGCGGATCTCGCGGTATTTGGCGTCGCGGGCCGCTTCGAGATCGAGCCTCTGCATCGGCTCCCATCCCCGATCGTTGGACGGCGTCGCGGCTGCGTGGCGCAGCGGGGCGCTCACGAGCCAGACGACGCCGACCAGCAACAGCAGGAGGATCACGTAGGCCATGGTCGTGCTGCTGCCTGCCGGCCTGGCTACGCGAGCTCGCGCACCGCGACGCGGGCGCGCTCGGGCGATGCGCTGCGGCGCCGGGTGAACAGGCTGGCCGGAATCAGTGAGGTCAGTCCGCCGATGACGATGATCAGCGCCCCGGCCCACAGCCAGGCGACCATCGGCGAGACGATCAGCAGGAACTGCACGGCGTGGGGACGCTTGAGGTACTGGGCGACGATGCCCTGAACCGCCCGGTCGCGGCATTGCCAGAAGTTGAGACCAGCCGATTTGGTCCCACACAGGTTAAATGCGTCGAGCTGGTTGTTGAGCTCGGTGTTCAGCCGCGCAGCGCCGATGTGGGGGTCGTGCTTGCGATCCGCCTTGAGCGCCGAGTTGTAGAAGCCTGCGAACTCCTTGTCGCCCTTGTCGATGAGCGGCATCAGCGGGTTCAGGTTCGCGGCCGCGACTGTCCAGATGTCGCGCAGCGGGCCGGAGTCCAGGCCGATCGTACTGTCGGCGTTGGCAAGGTCGAAGAAACGGCTGATGAACCCGTCGGCGGGATTGGTTGAGGGGTAGAAGCTCTGCATCGTGTGCAGGCGTGTGACCTGCTTGCCGCGCTTGGTGACGTCGATGATCGCCCCGAACGACACCCGCTCGGGCGTCGCCACCGCCGTCGGACGCACGTAGTGGAACACGTAGCCGTCGTTCGAGACGCTCTGCCCTGGCCTGAGCGTGGCGTTGCGCGAGTGCTGGAACGACGATGAGGCCGCGACGCCGATCAGCATCACCGCGAGCCCGAGGTGGGCGATGTATCCGCCATAGCGGCGGCGACTGCGCCGAACCAGCCCGAACAGGGCGATCGGCCACACGTCCCCCGTGATCGCGCGGCGGGCGATGGTCCCGCGGAAGAACTCCTGTGCGACCGTGCCGATCACGAACGCGCCGAGCCCGAACATCGAAGCGGCCAGCGGCTTGCGGCCCGCGTCGGTTAGAGCTAGCACCAGGATCGTGACGACGACCCCGAACGTGACCGGGAAGATGAAATGGCGGCGGAGGTTGGCGACGGTCGCGCGGCGCCATGAGATCAGCGGGCCGACACCGGCAAGCAGCACCAGAATCAGCGCCAACGGCACCACGAACGGCGTGAATGCCGGCGGTCCGACCGATACCTTGGTGCCCGTGATCGCCTCCGAGATCAACGGGAACAGTGTGATCCAGAAGATCACGAAGGTCATCGCCACCAGTACGAGGTTCTGCAGCACGAACATCGCCTCGCGCGACAGCAGCGAGTCGATCCGATGCTCGGTCCGGAGTCCGTCACGCCGCCAAATGACGAGCCCCACGGAGCCGATGAACATGATCCCGAGCAGGATCACGAACGGCACGCCCAGCGTCGACGCCCCGAACGCGTGGATCGAGTCGAGCACACCCGAACGCACGAGGAATGTGCCGAAGATCGCCAAGATCCCCGACAAGAGCACGAGCGACACGTTCCAAACCTTCAGCATCCCCCGCTTCTCCTGGATCTGGATCGAGTGGATGAAGGCGGTGGTTATCAGCCACGGCATCAGCGCGGCGTCCTCGACGGCGTCCCACCCCCAGTAGCCGCCCCAACCGAGCTCTGTGTAGGACCAGCGTGCGCCCAACACGATGCCGAAACCCAGGCACAGCCAGGCGGCCAGCGCAAACTTTCGAGTGTCACGAATCCACTCCGAACCGAGCTTGCCGGTGATCAGCGCGCCGACCGCGAAGGCGAATGGGATCGCCATCAGCGTGTACCCGGAGTAGAGCATCGGCGGGTGGAACATCATGCTCGGGTGCATCAGCAACGGGTCGAGGCCCGCGCCGTTCGAGGGCGTCTGCGCAGGAGCGGTCGTCTGGAACGGGTTGGCGGCGAAGCAGGCGAGCGCCGCGAAGAAACCCTCGATGCCGAGCAGCACCGCGGCGGCATACGGGGCGATGTCGCGCAGGCGCCTGCGTGTCAAGAACAGGGCAAGGCTCGACCACAACGAGGAGAGCGTCACCCACAGCAGCAGCGAGCCCTGCTGCGAGGACCACGGCGCGGTGAGCTTGTAGAAGATGGGGATCGTCGTCGACGAGGTGCCGGCGACGACCTTGAAGCTGAAGTCGTTGCGCAGGAAGGCGAGCTCGAGTACGACGAACGCGACCACGCTGAGGCCGGCGAGCGCGTAGACGGCGCGGCGCCCCGAGTCGACCCAGTCGCCCCGCCCGGCGCGCGCGCCGCGGATCGACGCGAAGATGCCGTAGATACAGACGCCGAGGTCGAGCAGCAGGATGGCGCGCCCGAGCTGCGCCATCAGTTGCTGAGCGCCGCCGGGCCGACGGGCACGCCGGCCGTGTTCTTGATTGCGCCCGACGCGGCCTGGTACTTCGACGGGCACTTCGTGGTCAGCGAGTTCTCCTGGCCGACGAACCTTCCATGCTCGTCGGTGACGTTGACCATCACCGCCCGCCCCTGAGCGAACGGGTCGGGCACGATGCCCGTGTAGCTGACCCTCACGGCCACCTCGCGGTGCGGGCCGAGGACGCTGAAGTCCGTCCTCCCGCCGTCACGGCTGATGGATCCGTCCTCGACCGTGCCGGCCAGGATGTACTGGCCGCCGGGCGTGGCGTTCTTGAGTAATTGCGGGGCGTCGAGCTCGGCGCGTCCAGCGCTGAAGCTGACATAGATCAGCGCGCTTGCCAGCAGCAGAGCTGCGGTCAGGGCGACCGTCAGCCGGATCGCTCGCTTGCGATTCGGGTCCATGCGAAAGCGAATTGTCCCACAGAGACCGGGCCGACAGCCTCGTCGCCCGGTCTTACTTCAGACGCTCGCGGGCCGCCTTTGCCCAGCTTTCGGTGAGCTCGCGCACGAACTTCGCCTGTGAGGCGGCGAGCTGCTGGATCCAATCGAGTTCGTCCTTCGCGGACGACTGTGAGATACCGTTCGCGATCGTCTTCAACGCCTTCTCGTAGCTGGTGAGCGTGTTCTCCCCCGCCTCGCGGCCGACGTCGATGATCTTCTCGTTGAGCTTGCGCAGGCGTTCTGCGATGGCCTCAAGCTGAGCCTCGATCTGGGTACCGTCGGCGTTGACACGGATCCTGACTCGCGGCTTGGCCTTGCCCGAGGTCGGCTTCGCGGTCGACGCCGTCCCGGCGGTGCGGTTTGCCGCCGGCCTCGCGGCGGTCGACTTCGCCGCCGCGGACTTCGCGGTCGCGGCGGTGCGCTTCCCCGCAGTCGACTTCGCGGCCGCCGACTTCGCCGCCGCCGGCTTCGCGGCACTCGCCGACTTGGCGGACGCCGACTTCGCGGCCACCGGCTTTCTGGCGGCCTTTGCGGGCGCGCGCTTGGCTTGAGGTTTCTTCGGGCTGGATCCGGCTGAACGGGCCTGCGGCATCGTCCACTCCTTATCTGGTGCTGTGACGCAATCGATTATGTTTACTGGCGCGGGCACCGCTGACCCTACAGGGAGCAGCGTGCCTGTGACGCCTGGAACCCCAGGATGTCAGGGTGCCCAGCTGAGCCGTCCGCGCGCCTTCGCATGCGGAGAGAAGCGGACAGCGTCGAGGATAGCTACGTCCGCGACCGCGAACACGACCCAAGGGGTCGATCACACGTCGCATCGTCACCGACAGTGCGGCCCCGCCCGTGTCGACCCGCTGGGTCACTCCCACCGCCGGCAGCGCGCCCTGGTGAAGCGATGCGGAGGCCCGGGCCGTCAGCGGCTGACCGCCCTCGACCGGTAGCGAGCTTGAGGTCGCCGCTGTTCCCGGTGCCCCTCGCCCCTCCGCATCCGGCGACGCCCACTGCAGCGACGGCCGCGATCCACGGCGTCGCCTTGAATCTGACCCCCGCGCGCATGGCGGGCAGCGTAGACCTCGCACAAATCACTAGCTTCCGAGGCATGTTCGAGATCCGCACGCGCTCAAGCGACGGCCGCGCCCGCACCGGCACGCTGCACCTCGCGCGCGGCGACGTGCAGACACCCGCCTTCGTGCCGCTGGCAACGCGTGGCGCCGTCAAGACGCTCGAGCCACGCGACGTCGAGGCGCTCGGTTACGAGATGGTGCTCGGCAATACCTTCCACCTGTACCTCTCCCCCGGCCCCGAGCTCATCGACAGTTATGGAGGGCTCGGCGCGTTCATGCGCTGGCCGCGGCCGATCATCACCGACTCCGGCGGCTTCCAGGTGTTCTCGATGGGCCACGGAAGTGTCGCGGAGGAGATCAAGGGCCGCGGCCGTGGCAGCACATCGAATGGCGCGATTCTGCAGATTGCCGAAGAGGGTGTGCGCTTCCGCTCCTACATCGACGGCAGCGAGCGCTTCATGGCGCCGGAGACTTCCATGGAGGTGCAGGCGGCGCTGCACTCGGACATCGCGCTCGTGTTCGATGAATGCACGCCGTTCCACGTCAGCCGTGACTACACGGCCCGTTCGACGGAGCGCACGCACCGCTGGCTCGAGCGCTGCCTGGACTGGCACGAGCAGCACGGCCCGCGCGACCAGGTCGTGTACGGGATCGTCCAGGGGGGCGTCGAGCAGGACCTCCGCGTCGCCTCGGCGGAGACCGTCGCCGCAAGCCGTTGCGGGGGGATCGCGATCGGTGGCTCACTCGGCCAGGACAAGCCGCAGATGCACGAGGTCGTCGATTGGACCGCGGCGAGCCTCGAGCAGTCCGCGCCCGAGCGTCCGCGTCACCTGCTCGGGATCGGCGACATCGACGACCTGCTCATCGGTGTCGAACTCGGAATCGACACCTTCGACTGCGCAATGCCGACCCGCCTCGCGCGCCACGGCGTCGCGATCGTGCCCGACCCGGACGCGCGCTGGCGCGTTGACCTCGCCAAGGCTGGCTTCAGGAACTCGCATGAGCCGATCCTCGAAGGATGCCCCTGCCCGGCCTGCAGCGCCGGCTTCACGCGCGGCTACATCAACTACGCATCGAGGGCCGGGGAAACCACTGGGCCGCGGCTGCTGACACTCCACAACCTGAGCTACATCCAGCGGCTGATGGTCGATCTGCGCGCCGCGATCGACGCCGGCACGCTCGCTACGACAGTCGCGGCCTTTATGGCGGGAGCTGCTCCGTCGGTGCGCTAAACTTGACAGGAAGCGACTCAGATTTTATTATTCTGCTTGTAGTCAAAGTTCGACGAAATCGGAGCATCAAATGACACTAGTTCGCAGCCTTCCGACTCGCCCGGTGTACTCACCACAGAGCGAGATAACCCGCCTGTTCAACTCGTTTTTCGATTCGGCCACGCCATTGGCGACGGCCTTCAGCCAGCCGACCCGCAACTTCGTGCCCGCGATCGACGTGGTCGAGCGCGAGAGTGAGTTCCTCATTCACGCCGACCTTCCGGGGCTGAGCGACGACGACGTCAAGGTCGAGATCCTCGACGGCGTCATGACGATCTCCGGCGAGCGCAAGCTCGAGCGCGAGGAGACCGGTGACGGCTACCGCCGCATCGAGCGTGCGTCTGGCAGCTTCCAGCGCCGGCTCGCGTTGCCGAAGGGCGTTGACACCGACGCCGTCAAGGCGAGCTTCGTGAACGGCGTGCTCGAGGTTCACGTCCCCAAGCCGGCCGAGAGCAAGCCGCAGCTGGTCGAGATCGCGACCGCCGCCTGAGCGCTCGCCCACGGGCGAACCACGCGCCGACGGGCGCACCAGCGACAACGCACAAATCGGGGCGGGTCCAGCGGGACCCGCCCCAAGTGTTTAAGGGCCCTTCGCCGGCTGGGCGCCCGCCTACTTCGTGTAGTGGCTGATGATGCTCTGCACCTTGTTCACGGCAGTGTTCCAGTCGTTCGCGATGACCTTCTCGTAATGCACGTCCGACTGTGTGCTCTGGTGCAGCGCCAGCGCGACGACGACGACGGCGACCGCGAGCACCAGCAACAGCACCAGTGACCAAGCGATACGGCGGGCGACTCGCCTGGCACGGCCGCGCTGCGGCGTGCGCTCTGGCGGCGGCGCCTCCGGCTGCTGCTGCTGAGCCGGCGGGCGACGCGCCGGCACCGTGCGCGGGGTGCGAGCGGGCGCGGGATGGGCCGGTGCTGGATGGGCGGGCGGGCGCTTGGTGACGACGGTCTCTGCGGTCGCATGATCGCGTGGGGGCAGAACGCGCGTGGCAGCGCGGCTCATCGTCATGTGACTGGTGGCCGCCTCTTCGGTCCACGGCGAGATCCCGGCGGCGCCGTCGACCAGCAGCTCGGAGAGCTCAACCGCGGTATGCGGGCGCTCCTCCGCAACGATCGAGATCGACAGCGCGACCGCCTCGGACAGGCTCGAGGGCACACGCGGGTTCAGGCGCTGCAGCGGGATCGGCGATTCGCGCTGCTGCTTGAGCGCCAACTCCGACAGCGAGTTCGCCTCGTAGGGCAATCGCCCCGAGAGCAGCTGATATGAGACGACGCCGAGTGAGTAGAGGTCGGCCGGCGGGCCCGCCTCCTCCCCACGCGCCTGCTCGGGTGAGAGGTAGGCAGCGGTGCCGAGGACCGATCCGACCTGTGTGATGCTGGTCTGGCCGGTGGCGCGTGCGATCCCGAAGTCGGCGAGCTTGACGACGCCACTCTCGGAGACGAGCAGGTTGCCCGGCTTGACGTCGCGATGGACGACGCCATGGCGGTGCGCGTAGTCCAGCCCGCGACACGCCTGGGCGACGATGTCGACCGCCTGATCGATGTCGAGGTGACCACGGTCGCGCAGGATCTCCGCGCACGACTGGCCCGGCACGTACTCCATCACGATGAAGTGCTGGTGGGCGGCCTGGTCGAAGCCGGAGTCGAAGACCTGGACGATATTGGGATGCACAAGCCGCGCCGCCGCCAGCGCCTCGCGGCGGAAGCGCGAGACGAATGTGGGGTCATCGGCGAGGTGCTCGGCCAGCAACTTGACGGCGACGTGGCGCTCGAGCCGCTCGTCGATCGCCAGCAGCACCGTCGACATGCCGCCGACACCGAGCCGTCCCTCGACCCGGTAGCGGCCGGCGATCACGGAAACGGGGCTCATCAGTTGTTGCCTCCGTTGCCGGGGGTGCCGCCGTTGCCGACACCGTTGTCGCCGCCGTTGCCGTTGCCGCTGGTAGTGGTGGTGGTGCCCCCGCCGAGGCCCTGGCCACCGTTGGGCGATGTGCCCGTGGTCGGAGTGGTGTCCGTGCCCGTGCCCGTCGGACTCGTGCCGCCCGTCGTGCTGGTCGACGGCGACGAGTACGGGTTCGTGTAGGTGCTCGTGTACGTGTTGGTCGTCGTCGTATCGGACGCGGTCGTCTGCGTCGACGTCGTTGTCGTCTTAGCGCTCGTGGTGGTATTCGTCCGCTTCGGCTTCGTCTGCAGGAAAGACGCGCACCGCGTACTCGTCAGCTGCTGGATCGTGCTCGCACCCTGGTTCAGGTTCTCGACCAGCGTCGAGTTGACGCCGTTCAGCGCCGCGAGCCTGCTCTCGAACCCTGAGAGTGCGCTCTCCGCGGCGTGGCAATCGCCATCCTGCAGCGCCTGCGAGACGCTGTTCAGCTGCGCGCTCAATTGGTTCGACTGTGACTGCGACAGCAGTCGGCCGTTGCTCCCGCACCCGGCGAGTGCGGATGCGGCGAGGCCGACAGCGGCAGCGACGAATGCCCTGTGTGTGAAGCCCATCCGCGCTCGACTTTAGCCACTGATTCGGCTAAAGCCTGCTGCACGGGTGCGTTAAGCACCCAGCCGGGCGCTTTGCAAGCTATTGCCCCAAGCTTATTGCCCGAAGCTGAGGCGCTCAGCCAGGGAGTCGGGCAGCCGCGCGGCGCGAATCGCCCAGGCGGCCCCCTCGATGTCGTACTCGGTGCGCCGGTAGACGGCGGTCCAGGCCTCGGTGTCGAGCTCCATCCAGGCGGCCCGGGGGTCGCCGTCGCGCGGCTGCCCGACACTTCCCGGGTTCAGCAGCCAGTGTCCGGCGCCGAGATCCAGCTCGTCGTCCGCGTGTCGGGTCTGGCCGGTCGCGCTGCCGCCCTCGAACCGGTGAAACTCGAGCGCCACGTGCGTGTGCCCGACGGCGGCGATCCGCTCGGGCTGCACGTCGAAGCCGAGCTCGGCCTGCAACGGCGAGAGCACGTACTCCCATACCGGGTCGCGCGGGCTGGCGTGGTAGAGGCTGACGACCTGGTCCTCGTCGGATGGCGCGAGCGTCTCGAGGAAGCTCCGCGTCAGCGGCGTGATGATCTCGCGCGTCCACTCCGCCGAGCGGCGGGCGGCGTCGGAGAAATCTTCGATCGAGAGCGCGCCCGTCACCGCCAGGTCGTGGTTACCGGCCAGGCAGATGCCAGCCTGCTCGCGCACCAGCGCGACGCAGGCGTCGGGATCGCCGCCGTACCCCACGAGGTCGCCCAGGCACCAGAGCGCCTCACACTCGGCGACGCGAACATGCTCAAGCACCGCCTCGAGGGCCTGCTTGTTCGCATGTATGTCAGAGACGATCGCTACCCGCACGGCATCGGAGGTCGCGCGGACGCGTCGCTTTGGTCTTACTCCCCGCTATCCAGCGGATCGTCGCCGCCGAGCGGGCGGTCGCCGCCGAACTCGGGAAGGCTCTTGATGTTCTCGCGGGTCTGCCACTTGCCGTAGTTGTCCTGCATGGCGTCGATCAGCTCGCGCATGAACTTTGCCGAGAGATTCACTCGTGTGACCACGACACCCGGAACCTCGTCGTCTTCGATCTCGTGGTCGACCCGCGCGAACGTGATCGTGAACTCGTAATCCGAGTGGCTGACGTTTGCAAAGTTCGAGTAATTGCCGGCCATCATCTCCGGCGAGAAGTGGATGTTGATCTGCCGTTCTGGTTGATTCGGTTCGTCCATATGGCTCCTAGTATCCCATCGGTGCGAATCACCGTCGTCGCCGTCGGCCGCCTGCGGCCACCGTTCGTCGACGACGTCGCCCATTACGCCAAGCTCCTCGGCCGTTACGCGCGCCTCGAGTTGATCGAGGTTCGCGAGGACGCAGGCGTCGCCGCGCGCATCCCGGAGCGCGCTTTCGTCTCACTGCTCGACGTCGACGGGCAGGCGCTCGACTCCATTCAGTTCAGCGAATTCCTCGAGCAGCGCCGCGCCAGCGGCCGCGACCTCTGCTTCGTGATCGGAGGGCCGTTCGGCGGACTGGAGCTCGAGCGTGTCGACCACCGGCTGTCGCTCGGCCGCGTCACCCTCCCCCACCAGCTCGCCCGCGTCGTCGTGCTCGAGCAGATCTATCGTGGGCACAAGATCATCACCGGCGAGCCCTACCACCATTAGCGCGAAGATTGAGCGCAGATGGCAGACCCCTACGAACCACCGCAGCCGTCCCCGAGCGACCGCCTCGCAGGCGCCACAAACACGCTCGCACGGATCGTGCTGGCCCGGCGACGTCAGCAGCGTCGCGAGATGCGCCAGTTCGGGACACGGCTCGCGGTGCTGCTCGGCGCCCTGGCGACGGTGATGGTCGCCGGTGCCGTCGGCTACTCGCTTGACGAGCACACTTCGGTCGCCTACGGGTTCTTCTGGACGCTCGACTCGGTAACGACGCTCGGCGAGCTGCCCGCCCCGAGCGACACCGGCGGCCGGCTGATCCTCGTGGGCCTCGAGCTGCTCGGGATAGGTACGCTCTTCTACGGCCTGGCGACGGTGGCGGAATTCTTCGTCTCCGGGCAGCTCAGCGGCGTCCTTGAGCTGCGACGCACCGAGAAGATGATCGATTCCTACTCAGACCACTTCATCGTCTGCGGCTACGGGCGCGTGGGCCGGCAGGTGTCGCGCGACCTGCGCCAGCACGACGCGCAGATCGTCGTCGTCGATCAGAACCCGATGCACCGCGAGGCAGCCCGTGTGGACGGCGTTGTCTACATCGAGGGCCAAGCCTCTGACGACGACGTGCTGATCCAGGCGGGGATCGCGCGCGCATCCGCGGTGATCGCGTGCGTCGACTCTGACGCCGAGAACATTTTTATCGCACTGAGTGCGCGCGAACTGAACAGCACGATCAGGGTCATCGCCCGCGCGTCTGCGGATGACGCCGAGCACAAGCTGATCCGCGCCGGCGCCAACGACGTGATCTCGCCCTACAAGATGACCGGGACGGAGATGGCCCGTCTCGCGCTGTCCCCGGACGCACCCTGATGGGCGATCCGGTAGCCGGAGTGCGGACAGCGCTTGGCGCTGCCACTACTGCCTTGCGGGGCAGTAGTGGCGAGACGGACGCTTCCCCCACCCCGAGGCTCGAGCGGCCCAAGCGCAGCGACCAGGGCGATTACGCGACCAACGCGGCGATGCTGCTCGCACCGGTGCTCGGAGCACCCCCGCGCGAGATCGCCGCCCGCCTCGGAGACGAGCTGGTGGCGCGCCTGGGCGACTCGCTGTCTCGCTACGAGGTGGCTGGCCCCGGCTTCCTCAACCTGGTGCTATCCGACGATTGGCACCGCGGCGCGCTACGGCAAGCGCTCGACGCGGGCGAGGAATTCGGAGCGGGCGGCGCCGCGCACCCCGAGCGCATCCTGCTCGAGTTCGTCTCCGCGAACCCGACGGCGGTGCTCGTCGCCGCCAGCGGCCGTCACGCCGCCTACGGCGACTCGCTCGCGCGGATCCTTCAGCATCACGGCCACGCCGTCTTCCGCGAGTACTACTTCAACGACGCCGGCTCGCAGATCCACCGTCTCGGTGAATCTGTTCGGGCGCGCGCGCTCGGGCAGGATCCGCCGCAGGACGGCTATCAGGGCGAGTACGTCAAGGATCTGGCCTCACAGATCGAAGGTGCCGCTGACGAGTTGGTCGACGTCGACGTGATCGCGGGGGCCGCAGTCGAGTTGCTACTCGCCAATATCAAGGCAACGCTGATCCGCTACGGCGTCCACTTCGACAACTTCTTCAGCGAACGCACGCTGCATGAGGGCTCTCCCAGCGCTCTCGATCGCGCGATCGAGCAGCTGCGCGCCGGCGGCCACGTGTATGAGCATGACGGCGCGGTGTGGCTGCGCACGACCACATTCGGCGATGACAAGGATCGCGTGCTGTTGCGCTCCGACGGGCAGCCGACCTACGTCGCCGCCGACGTCGCGTACATGCTCAACAAGCGGGACCGCGGCTTCCAGCGACAGCTGCTTCCGGTTGGCGCCGACCACCACGGTTACGCAGCGCGACTCAAAGCAGCATTCCAGGCGCTCGGTAACGACCCTGACCTACTCGAGATCCTGATCCTGCAGTTCGTGCACCTTGTGGAAGGCGATACGCGAGCCGCGATGTCCAAGCGTCGCGGCGAGTTCGTGACGCTCGATGAGCTGCTCGACGAGATCGGCGTCGACGCCACCCGCTTCTTCATGCTGCAGAGTTCGCACGACCGCACGCTCGACCTCAACCTCGACCTCGCCCGATCGCACTCGGCCGAGAACCCGGTGTACTACGTGCAGTACGCACACGCAAGGATCGCCTCGATGCTCACCAAGTTGGGCGATGCGCGCGTCCGTCTTGCTGTGGCGGCCGGGGCTGATTGGAGCTCGCCAGCGGGCGAGCTCCACCCTTCAGAGCGGGAGCTGATCAGGAAGCTGCTGTCGCTGCCCGAGGAGATCGCCGAGGCGGCGGGGCGGCGGGCGCCCCACCGGATCGCCGGCTTCGCGCTTGAGCTGGCGCAGGACTTCACTGCGTTCTACCGCGACTGCAAGGTGGTCGGGGCCGAGCCGGAGGCGACCGGGTCGTTCCGGATCGCTCTGTGCGTGGCGTCCAAGACGCAGCTCGCACTGGCGCTCGGACTGCTCGGGGTGAGCGCCCCTGAGTCGATGTGACGTGGCCGGTGGCGAGCCGCGCGTTGGGGCTCGTAGCGGACTTAGATGAAGTTCGTGAGCTCATCGTCGAGGCGCCTGGCCTCGTCGGGCTCGAGTGACGGCGCGCCTGTGATAGGGGTCGCGGCGGCGAGTCGGGAGCGCGCGCGCCACTTCGGCAGCGTGTAGGCGAGCAGCGCCAGGCCGCCGAGGAAGACCGCCGGCGGCAGGATGTAGATCGTCAGGTTGAAGCCGCTCGCAGGCGGGCGAGCGAGCACCTGCGGGCCGTACTGCGCGACCATCGCCTGCTTGATCTGGCCGAGGGCCAGACCTCGGGTCACGAGGCCCTGCAGGTACTGCTTCTCGGAGATCGCCTCGGGCGAGTTCACCTGGTTGAGCGGCTCGTGGCACTCGGTGCACATGAATTGGCTCACGATCCCGTTGTAATCCAGGGCCGGCGACGCGTCGGCGGCGCTGGCCGTCCCGGCCGTCAGCGCAGCGGCGAGCAGGGCGGCGAGCGTGAGGCCACGCAGACTCATGCCGGTGTGCCGAGCGCCTTACTGAGCGCGTGGTCGAGCCAGCTCGAGTCCATCTGCTCTGTATCGGCCGCGACCACGTGTCCGTTGCGGTCGATGATGAAGGTCTCCGGGACGCCGTTGACGCCGTAGGGGGCGACGAAGCTGTCGCCTGGATCGAGCAGCACCGGGTAGTGCAGGCCATACCTCTGCATGTAGCTCTGGGCGTCAGGACTCGAGTCCTGGTAGGTCAGGCCAATCACTTCGCCCCCATGTTGGCGGAGCACCTGCTGCGCGTGCTTCAACAGCGCGACCTCGTCCTGGCAGGCGATGCACCATCCGGCGAAGACGTTGACCATGACGATCTTCCCGCGCAGGTCGCTCAGCGTCTCTCGACCGCCGCCGAGCAACTGCAACGGCACGTTGGCGTTCGGCGCGAGCGGCGCCTCCCCGCGCGACACGCGAGCGGCCAACTGATTGCCCGGACCGCTGAGCGCCACGCCAAATGCGAGCAGCGCCAGCAGCGCGACCACGACCAGCGATATGGCTCCCGGCACGGCGAACCTGCGCATCGCCTCAGATTAGCTCCGCGAACGCCGGGCCCGGCGCCCGCTCGGCTCAGGTCCTCTGGAATCGACGTCAGACGCCGATCATCGCGCCGACGGTGGTCGTGCGCTCGACGGGCAGCCGGTAGGTGTCGATCGGGCTCGCGGCGTTGCGCGCCATCGCGACGAAGATCAGCTTCTGCCAACGGCTCATTCCCGGCCGGCTGGTCATGGTGAGCCTGATCTGGGAGAGGAAGTAGGAGGCGTGCTCGAGGTCGAGGTTGCGCTCCAGCAGGCCATGCTTGCGTGCCAGCATGAGCGCGGCGGGAATATCGGTGACGTCGTGATAACCAGCCCTGACCGTGACGTGGCGGACCTTGAAGGTGCCACTGCCGAGCACCTCTACGAGGAACTGCTCGGCCGGGTCGACGTGCGGAACGCTGAGCTGAGCGACCGACGCGATCAGCACGCGCTCGTGGAAGATCCCGTGACGGTCTAGGTCGGCCTTCAGCGCGAGCGGAGTCGTGCTCTTGTTGGGGCTCAGATAGATCGCCACGCCGCGGGCGCGGTGACAGGCGTCCGTGCTGGTGCGGAGCTGATCGAGGAAGCTCGTGAAATCGCCCTCCTCCTCGGTGCGGTTGCGGGTGACGATCTGGTAGCCGCGGCGCCATGTGACCATCAGAATCGCGGTGCTGAGGCCGACACCGAGCGGGATCCAGGCGCCGTGACTGACCTTGCTCACGTTGGCCGAGAAGAACGAGACCTCGACGACGAGCAGCATGCCGCCGATCAGGCATAGCTTCCAGATTGCCGTCTTCCACATCGACCGCGCGACCGCGAGGAACAGGATCGTGTCGATCACGAACGTGCCGGTGACAGCCACTCCGTAGATGTCGGCGAGCGCGCTCGAGCGCTGGAAGATCAGGACCAAAGCGACCACACCGAGACCGAGGACCCAGGCGATCGCCGGCACGTAGATCTGGCCCTCGAGCTCAGAGGTGTGCGAGATCCTCAGCCTCGGCAGGAAGCCAAGCTGGACGGCCTGCCGGGTGATCGAGAACGAGCCGGTGATCGCCGCCTGCGACGCGATGATCGTGGCGACCGTCGCCAGCACCACCATCGGGATCTGCAGACTCGAGGGCACAAGCTGGAAGAAGGGGCTGAAGACGGACTCATGGACGTAGCCGGGGTGGGCGAGGATCAGCGCACCCTGGCCCAGATAGGACAGCAGCACGCATGGGAACACCACTCCGAACCAGGTGCGTCGGATCGGCATGGCGCCGAAGTGGCCACGGTCCGCGTACAGCGCCTCGGCCCCCGTCAGCGCCAGCACCACGCCGCCGAGCGCGAGGAATGCATCGCCGCCGTGGTCGACCATGAAGCGCGCACCCCATATCGGTGAGAGGGCCTGGAGAACTCCGGGGTGCTGAACCACCTCGCTGGCGCCGAGCAGTGCGATCACGACGAACCACACCAGGATCAACGGGCCGAATAGCCAGCCGACTGCCGCCGTCCCCTTCTTTTGGACCGCAAACAGCGCGATCAGGATCCCCAGCGCGATCGGCACGACCAGGTGGGCCAGCCCCGGCTCCACGACCTTGAGTCCCTCCACCGCCGAGGTCACCGAGATCGCGGGAGTGATCATCCCGTCGCCGAAGAACAGTCCCGCGCCGAAGATCCCCAGCGTGACGAGCAGCACGGTGCGGCCGATCCCACGGCGCTGGATCAGCGCGACCATCGCCATACCCCCACCGTCACCGCGGTTGTGGACGCGCATCAGCAGCCCGGCGTACTTGACGGAGACGATCAACGTCATCGCCCAGAAGATCAGCGAGATCACGCCGTAGACGCCGGCGGGGGTGGCGTGCGCGGCGTCCCTGTGCTGGGTGAAGATCACCTGCATCGTGTAGAGCGGGCTCGTCCCGAGGTCTCCGTAGACGACCCCGAGGGCACCGAGGGCGAGCACCACGTGGCTGGCGTGCGCGACGACGTCGCGGTCGTCATCGACTGCCTCGAGCTCAACGCCGACACGTGTCGGATGCGCCGGCTCGGAGGTGACCTTCCAGGACCCCAGCTTGTGGGCTGCCTCGTTGAACGTGCGTTTCGGGCCGCGTGTCGACGTCGCCCGCTCGTGCCCGGCCACCCCTGCCTTGTGGCCCGCTTCGTGCAGGCTCTTGTTTCCGGACTCGCGGTACACGGCTGGGCGCCGGTTAGACGGCGTCGCTGTCAAGCAGATTTGGACGCAGCCCGAGCATCCTCAGATCGGTGAGCAGCGCCTCGATCTGGTCCTGCGCCTCGGCGTCGGAGGCCGCCTCGACTTCGATACGCAACAGCAATGCACCGCGTTGCGCGTCGCCGGCGTGCCCACGCGTGAGCACGGGCCGCTTCTTGCCGGGGCGGTTGCCGATCCAGGCCCTGACCTCAGGTGTGAGAGCAGGCCGATCCAGCGCGATCGCAATCTCGGTCACCGCTCAGGAGCATCCCCGCTGAGGCGACCCGCGTGAATAGGTGCAAGTACCCATCTGCACAAGCGGTGCAGATGGGGTGGCGAACCGCTGATGCTGGCCCTATGGCTCGATCAGTCCGCGGCGGATCGCGTAGCGGGTGAGCTCCGCGACGCTTCTCATCCCAAGCTTGCCAAGGATGTTCGAGCGGTGGTGATCGACCGTCTTGCGGCTGATTACCAGATCCGTTGCGATCTCATCACTGGTGTAACCCTCGGCGATCAGCTTCACGATCTGCAGCTCCCGTGGAGTCAGCGGATCGATCGGCGCAGCCTCGCCACTGCGCGCCTGCTCGAGGTATTCACGGACGAGCGCAGCGATCGCCTTCGGGTAGAGGAACGGCTCGCCTCGCATGGCCGCCCGACAGGCCTCGATCAGGTCGCGGTTGGCGGCCGATTTGAGCACATAGCCCGATGCTCCTGCTCGCAGTGCCTCGAAGAAGTACTGCTCGTTGTCGTGAACCGACAGGATCAGCACGCGCACGTCCGAGCGCGTGCGGAGCTCCGCTGTCGCCTGCAATCCCGTGAGCTTCGGCATCGAGACGTCGAGAATCGCGAGGTCGACGTCGCCTTTCATCGCCCGCTGAACGGCCTCAGCTCCGTCCTGCGCCTCGGCTACCACCTCGATGTCAGGCTCAGCATCGAGCACCGCCCGCAGGCCGCTGCGCACGACCGCATGATCGTCCGCCAGCAGTACCCGGGTCTTGAGCGGTGTGATCATCGTCGCTCAGGCCGGAACGCTCAGCACCAGACAGGTGCCGCCCTCGGGGCGCGCACGCACATCCAGGTCAGCGTCGATCACGCTTGCGCGCTCCCGCATGCCGCGCATACCCCGCTCCTCGGCGTCGGCCGGCAGCCCGCGGCCGTTGTCGACGACCTCGAGCACGACCTTGGACTCGTCCCTGCACAGCTTCACGACGACCTCGGTTGCAGCCGCGTGACGGAGGACGTTGGTGAGCGCCTCCTGCGCAACGCGATAGATCACAAGCTCCACCTCGGGGGCGAGCTTCGGCAGGCTCCAGTCGAGTTGCCGCCGTACACGGATGCCCCGCTGCCTGTCAACACGGCCACACAGCGCCACGACCGCGTTCACCAGCCCCAGGTCGTCGAGCAGCTCCGGTCGCAGCTCGCGGGCGATTCGACGAACGTCCTCGAGGCCGCTGAGCGCCGTCTCCGATATCTCGAGCAAAGCGCCGCGGTCGGCGGCATCGGCGTCTTCGGCCGCACGCTCCGCGCGCAGCGCGATCGCCGTCAGCATCTGACCGACCTCGTCATGGAGCTCGCTCGCAATCCGCAGCCGTTCGCGCTCTTGGGCGGCAAGCTCTCTCAGCGCGCTGTCACGCCGTTCGCGCTCGAGGCGGTCGAGCATTCCGTCGAGCGCCTCGGCAAGGGCGCGCACCTCCGCACTCGCGGTATCGAACGATCCGGGCTGGCCCTGCGTCTGCGCCGAATCAGCGGCATGCATCGAGGAGGCAAGCATTCGCAGCGGCCGAAACGCCCGCCGCAGCAGCACCAGGTCGAACGTCAGCATCAACATCAGCCCGATACCCAGCACCACCAACTCGCTCGGCGTCGCGACGCGATGCACGGTCACGGGCGTCCACGCAAGTACGGCAACTGCCACGACGAACACCACCGCGTTCGCCGTGAACACCTTCCACAGAAGCGACGAGCCTTCCCAGCGACTGCGAAGCGCACGCAGCGGCGATGCGCGCGCTGCCGGCGACTGGCTCATCTGCTGCCTGCCTTCACTTCCGCCCGCCGGCCACGGCGCCGCGCCACCCACAGCCGCGCTCTGCGCACGAAGAACATGCAGCCGACGCCGCTGGCGAGCAGGCCGGCGGGATGGCCGACGAAGGCGAGGCCCGCCCCGCCCGCGATCAGCGCCAGCGCAACCAGCACCTGCTGCCAGGGACGCGCATACTGCGCCGACTGCAGCGATTGGCGCAGGATCATCATCGGACCACCGACCATCACACCGCAGATTCAAGCGCCTGTCTGCGCTGAACGCTTCCTCGGCGCTGACTGCGATGCCCGGGCCGAGACGCCGAGCATCACCGCGACCACGATCGGAGCAGCCACCACACCGTCACGCCGTCGTTCGCGCCGTCTGATCCGCCGCTGCTCTTGCGATAGCCTCCGGGGGCAGATCTGCTGGC
Organism: Solirubrobacteraceae bacterium; assembly: GCA_035531655.1. GTDB lineage: Bacteria > Actinomycetota > Thermoleophilia > Solirubrobacterales > Solirubrobacteraceae > Palsa-465. The sequence goes on along the minus strand of DATKSM010000067.1, from coordinate 2,671 downwards.
ATAGGGCTTAGAGGACCACTATCCAACGGGGGCTCAAAGCCCACGATTTGCAGGATCTTGCGAACGTAGCTCAGTTGGTAGAGCGTCGGCTTCCCAAGCCGAAGGTCGCGGGTTCGAAGCCCGTCGTTCGCTTCACGAAAGCCCTCCATATCGGTGGTTTCTGCGCTTTAAGCTCCACCAGGTACGTCAAACGTGTCCCGAATATGTCCCGGCGGAGCGTATTCTTAGTGCCGTGAGCAAGGTTCGGCAGCCACCGTCGGGACATGTATTCCGAGTCGATCGGAAGTACGGGCCGGCGTGGTACGCGAAATACCGGCTGCCGGACGGCCGCCAGGTTCAGAAGAAGCTCGGTCCTGCCTGGACCGGACGCGGCCGCCCGCCTGCTGGCTACTTGACCAAGCGGCTCGCTGAGGAGTGGCTGCGCGATACGTTGGCAGACGCGCGCCGAGGCTCACTGCCGGGCTCGGTGAGGACAGAAGCAACGTTCGCTGACGCAGCTGCTGAGTGGCTGCGATACGTCGAGCACGACCGTGACGTCAAACCGTCGACGATGGTCGACTACCGCTCGGTCGCTGCGCAACTCATCGAGGCGTTCGGATCGCTGCGCCTTGAGGAACTCACTCCCGGCCGTATCGAGCAATGGCGCGCTGGACTCAACAACGGCCGTGAGAGGCAACTCACGAATCGGACTCGCAACAAGATGCTGACGGTCCTCGGCGGGATCATGGAGCGGGCGCGAAAGGTGTACGCCCTACCGAGCAACCCCGCGCGCGATGTTGAAAAGCTGCGCGAGCGTTACGACGCAACGCGCTTCATGTTCTACTCGCCAGAGGAGGTTCATGCCCTGGTTCGTGCTGCGGGCTCCCAGCAGGACGGGGCACTCTTCCTGACGGCCGCATTCACCGGTCTGCGACGGGGTGAGCTTGTAGCGCTGCGCTGGCGCGACGTGGACTTCGAGCGGTCCTCGATCCGCGTGTCCGGCAGCTACGCAAACGGACGCCTCACGACGCCCAAGTCGGGACGCGGCCGGGTGGTGCCGATGGTGCCGGAGGTTGCCGCCGTCCTCGCACAGATTGGCAAGCGCCCGGACTTTGTCGCAGACGATGACCTCGTCTTCCCGGGCGAGCTCGGCCAGTACCTTGACGGCTCGGCGCTTCGGCGGCGGTTCATGTCCGCTTGCGCGCGCGCCGGACTCCGCCCCATCCGCTTCCATGACCTCCGCCACACCTTCGGGACCCTGGCTGTGCGAGGTGCGGAGTCGATCGTCGAGTTGCAGAACTGGCTGGGGCACGCCGAGGTCCGCACGACGATGCGATACACGCACTACCGTGAGCAGGCCGACGCGGCTGCGAGGCTGGCAAAGGCATTTGGAACCGAGCCTGATCAGGTCAGTGGTGCCGAAGTGCCGATTGCAGCCGATGCCTGATCCGCAACACGGCTACCTGCCGCGAATCGACGAAGCTGCGATCCCAGAGGAGAAGCTTCGCGGCTACACCCTGAACGCCAACCATCCCGTAGGCGGACATAAGGCACGTGTGATGCGGGGGGCTCTGGGACTGACGCAGGACGACTGGGAGTATCTCCGTGACCAGATCCGCGAGGGCGTGCGGACGACACCTGTCGAGACAAGGGTGGAACTCAGCAACCTTGTCGTCACGTACCGTGTCGTCATCGAGATCCTCGGACTCAATGGCCAGCGGGCACCGGTGATCACCGCCTGGCTACAGGAGCCGAACCTACCGCCGCGCCTCGTGACGGCGTACGTCGCCGGCCGGCGGCGAACCACGTGATGCACGAGATGCTGGACTGCCCTGCGATCATTGAGGACATGGAAGAGTTGGACGTCATCGAACTTCTCTCTGAGTTGCCCTCCACCAGCTGGCGTGAGGGCACCAGCGGGCCCTGGCGGGCAGGTACCACCGGCACGGTTCTCGAGCTCAGACCGGAGTGGGCGCTGGTCGAGATCTGCAACGACGAGGGAGAGACACTCGACATCATCAAGGTGCCGCTGGACCAGGCCAACGTTGTCTGGTCGCTCAAAGACCACAGGGCGCCCGAGGTACCGGACGACATCACGGTCCGCGCCGCAGTAACCCGCTCGCCCCGCCGCTAGCCACCGAATTCGAGGCCAGCCGGTCGGGGACGTCTAGGGACGCTAAGGGACGTAAGCACCGGGTGCGTATTGTGTAGTCCTCCTTTGGGGTTGGTGATCGCAGCGGTCGAGGCCGGATCCCACAGCGGCCAAAATGGTGGGCCGGACGCTGCAGGGGACGATGGCCACAAGCGTCGCGTCAACCTGATCGAGCGGTAGCGAGATCCCCAGCGGGAGCGCAGCGGTCTCCATCGCGCGACCGCAGATACGGCTGATCCGGGGGCGCTCTTCGAGGCAGGTTCGGCCGGCTGGCTCGGACGCCGTTGGCAGCCGACTATGACCTCCGGCCACACTGGGACGAAGACCTCGACCACCTCGACGGGGCGACTGCGGAGCCCTACAGGCCGCCACTAGAACGTGAGCGCGGCGTCGACCGTTGACCCGTGGGTTTAGATCGGCTCAAGGTAGGCAGCCTCGATGGCTCCAAGGGAGACTGTCGGGTTTAGCCCAACGCGGAAGCGGTGCGCCGATTGCTGCGAGATGGCGTGGTTATAGTCCGCCGACCGCAATGTGGAACCG
>DATKSM010000066.1:0-23157 GCA_035531655.1 Solirubrobacteraceae bacterium | reverse complement strand
CACGAACCCCGGCAGCAGCAGCAGGTAGCCCGAGTGGATCGTGATGTGACTCTGGATGAAGATCGAGGCCGCGACGATCACGGTCCCGACCGTCATCAGCCCGCGCGGGCCGATCTTGTCGGTCAGCCGGCCGGCGACGGGCCCCATGATCACGAGCACGACTGTCGAGGGCAGGAAGCGCACACCCGTGGCGAGCGGCGAGAGGCGCATCACGTTCTGCATATAGAGCGTCAGGAAGAAGAACTGCGCGAACATCGCGAAGCTGACCACGAAGCCGACGATGTTGACCCCCGCCGACGTGCGGTTGCGGAAGAACGAGAAGTCGAGCATCGGCACCCGCACACGTAGCTCGGTGATCACAAAGGCGGCGAGCCCGACGACCGAGACCACGAACAGGGCGATGATCCGCGTCGAACCCCAGTGCCAGCTGTTGCCCTCGATCAGCGCCAGCACGAGCGCGGTGAGGCCGAGCGTCAGCAGCGCGATGCCGGCGTAATCGACGGTGCGGTCGACGCTTTCGTCGCGGCTCTCGTGCGCGGCGAACAGCGTTACCGCAACCGCGATCACGGCGATCGGCGGGTTGATGAAGAAGATCGCGCGCCAGCTCACATCCTGCGTCAGGAAGCCGCCGAGCACCGGTCCGATCGCGAGCGCCAGCGCGCTCACGCCGGCCCAGGTCCCGATCGCGGTGCCGCGCTGGTGCGGCGGGAATGCCTGGGTGATGATCGCCAGGCTGGCGGGCATCATGCAGGCGGCGCCGACGCCCTGCACCGCGCGGAAGGCGACCAGCACCTTGTCATCGGGGGACAGCCCGATCACGAGGCTCGAGACGCCAAACACGATCACGCCGAAGAGGAACAGCTTGCGGCGGCCGAAGATGTCGCCGAGCCTGCCGCCCGTCACCATGAACACCGCCAGCGTCAGCGTGTAGGCGTTCACCGTCCACTCCAGCGACGAGAGGCTCGCGTGCAGGCTGCGCTGGATCGACGGCAGCGCCACGTTCACGACGGTGTTGTCCAGCATCAGCATGAACAGCGCAAAGCACATCGCGCCGAGCGTCCACCAGCGGCTGTTCTCGTCGGTGATCAGGCGGTGCCTGTGCGTTTGGCTTGTGGTCATGGCTGCAGGAGTGCGTCGTTTCCGGTGCGCCCGGGATGCGTGACCTTCAACATCGTCGTGAGCTCGCGCCTGCCGACAGCCTCGAGCATGTAGGCGCTCCCGGTCAGGGTCGCCTTCAATTGTGCCGTACCGCCCGCCTCGACCTCCGGGGTACGCGCGATCACGCGTAGGTTGGGCAGCGAGATCGAGACCACCTGCGGGATTCCGGTCTGGTTGGTGACGTTGAGCTCGACCAAGCCGGCGGCGATCCGCCGTGGGTCGACCAGCGGCTTGCCGCCACCGAGATAGACGCTCACGTCAACCGGGGTCGCAGGGCGACTGTGCCCTTTGACGTCAAGCCGCGCGGCGGTACCGCAGCCGCCCACCAACGAACCGCACAGCACGACCGCCGCGCAGGTTCGTCGGCGCACCTGCTCAGCTGCTGGAAACGCTCAGCAACCGGCGGCGCCGGTCAATCCGGTCCAGCTCACCCTGCAGCGTGTCCCACGAGTCCAGCTCGACCTGCTCGTACTCATGGCCGGTCAGATCCTGGACGCTGTCGTAGTACTCGTTCCAAGCGCGACGCATCTCGTCGTCGAGTTCGCGCAGTTTGTCGTTGTCGGGGGCGATCGTCGGCACGAGCGGCTCCTTCTCCTCATTGACAACGCCGATGGTACGCCCCAAAACGGTCGAAGCAGTGGACGTTGCGTTACAGCCTGCTTAACGCACGAGCAGACGCGTCTATGCAAACGGCAGCTCCACGACAACCGCCTCGTGCTCGTCACCGGCGCGCACGACCGTGCCCACCGGCGCCTCACGCCGAACGATCGCCAGCGCGATCGCCCCGTGGCGCGGCGACACGGCCGAGCTCGTGACCGTCCCGACAACGCGCTCCTCGAGCCGCAGCTCGCAGCCGACCGGCAGCGGCTCCGTCGAGCTCAGGCCGCGCAGCTCGCGGTTCGGCTTGCCGCGATAGAACAGCCGCGCGACCGTCTCCTGGCCGACGTAGCACCCCTTCGTGAACGACACCGCGCGCTCGTTCAGCCCCGCCTCCTGGGGGATCACCGAGTCGTCCAGGTCAAGTCCGTAGCGCGGACGCCCGCGCTCGATGCGCAGGCATTCGACCGCCGCCGCGCCGACCTCGGCGGCGCCCGCCTCGAGTGCGGCGGCTCGCAGCGCTCCCAGATCCTCACTCGCGAACAGCAGGTCAACGCCGACATCGGTGCGGATCGCACGCACATTCACGTCGCCTAACAGCAGCTCGGCGTGATCGTGCTCCCGAGGTCCGAGCGTCACGCCGGCGCGTGTGACGAGCTCTTCGGCCAGCGGGCCGATGAGCTCGAGCAAACCACTCTCCAACGTGCGCTTGTGCAGTTCGACGTCGTAGCCCAGCGAGTACCGGCGGATCATGTTGAAGAGCGGCTGCAGCGCGAGGCGCTCGGTATCGAGCAGCAGTTCGGCGCCGGTGTCGAGCACGCGCACGTCGCCGAGCATCTTGCCCTTGGGCGTGAGGAACACGGCGTAGCCGCCGTGGCCCGCGCTCAGCCCGGTGATGTCCTGCGTCACCTGGCCCTGCAGGAACTCCTTCGCGCCCGAGCCGGTCAGCGCGAGCTTGCCGCGCCCGGAAGCGTCGCGCAGCCCGACGCCTGCGGTCACGGTCGTGTAATCAGCCTGGAAACCGGTCGTCACGGTCATCGATACAAGGGTGGCATACGCGATGACGCGGCCCGCTGTGCGGCTCGCTAGTGTTCGCCGCGATGCCGCTGGCCGACACGTTCACGACGCTCGTCGACTCGCTCCCGGACGACTGGACCGACCTCGAGCTCGACCTGCGGATCTTCGACGAGAGCCGCTACGTCGAGGCTGCGACGCTGCTCGTGACCTGCAACGCGCAGCCGTACTCGAAGCGCGACTGGCACTGGCGATTGCTGGTGGCGCACCGTTTCGGGCATGCGGCCTCGGTGCCGGCCACGCACACCGCGCTCAAGCTGCTCGACGACGCGGGCCTGGCCGGCGAGCTGGCGCTTCGCGAGACGCGCACCGGTCGCGTCGAGACGGTCCAGATGTGGGGCCGGCCCGAGTCCGCACGCGAAGAGTTCCGGCGGCTCCGCACCCAATAAGTCGCTCCCCGGGGCGGCTCGCCGCTGCTTCGCCGGCCCGGTCGCCGCTGCTTCGCCGCCCGCTCGCCGCTGCTTCGCGGGCCCGGCTACCGCGGCAGGAAGCTGCGGTCGAAGATCGCGGCCAGGTCGGGCCTTCGCTTGACGATCCCGAACTCCACTTCCCACTTCGCCCAGGCGCTCAGCACGACCGGCTCGAGCGAACCGTAGGCCCCTCCGCCCCTGGGCAGGAACGCCGCAAGCTCGGCGGCGAGCTGTTGGCCGACGGCCTTGGCCGACAGGCCGCTGACCTGCGACTCGAGTGCGCGCTCACCAGCCTGGGGGTGGCGCAGGAGGTAGTCGTAGCCGTCAACGAGCGTCCGCACAACTCGGCGCGCGAGTGTGGGGTCGCGGCGCAACTCGGCGCGCGGCGCGCACACGATCAGCTCCGGGTAGGAGGGCGCCCCGTAGTCCTCGACGCGGAAGACGTGGAAGGGCGGGCGGCGTCCGGCGAGCTGCACACCCTCGTCATTCCAGAAGGCCGTCGCCGCGGCGACGCGGCCGGCCACCAGGTCTGGCACCGCGTCGTATCCGATCGTGATCGTCTTCAGGCTGTTCGGCCTGCCGCCGGAGCCGGCCACGACCGAGCGCAGCACCGCGAGGTCGCTCGGGGCGCCGGTGACGCCGACCGTCTGGCCGTCGAGTTGGCGTGGGCTCGTGATCCGCGGTTGCGCGATCACGGAGGCAAGCGGCCGCTGCTCGAGCGCCATGATCCCCACCAGCTTGTGACCCTTGGCGTCGGCGATCGCCAGGTCGTGGATGTCGAGGATCGCGAAGTTCACGCGCCCCGCCGCCAGCAGTGAGACCGCATCGGTGCTCTCGCCGGGAATCCGCACCTGCAGGTTGACGCCGTTGCGGCGGTCGTAGTGGCGGGCGAGCGCCGCGTAGATCCCGGCATGGATCGCGTTCGGGGTGAAGTCGAGCATCAGCGATGCGTCCTGCGCGGACGCCTGGCCGCCGTTGCCGGGTTGCGAGGCGCCGCCGCACGCGCTGATCGCGACCGCCGCGAGGATTGCGGCTGTTGCTGGGGGTAGACGGCGCATGGCGAGGCGAGGATAGGCGGTACGTAGAATCTGCAGTTCGTGCGACGTCGCGTCACATTCAGCCGGAACGTCACGCTCTCGCTCTCGCGGACGTGTCGCTGCTACTGCAAGTACTGCGCGTTTGCGACGCACCAGGCGCATCTGCACGAGCCGGATGAGGTGCTCCGGTTGCTCGACCAGGCGGTCCAGCGCCACCGCGCGAAGGAGCTCCTGGTGCTCACCGGCGAGCGGCCCGAGGTCAACGCAGGTGTGCGGGCCAAGCTCACGCAGCTCGGCTTCGAGGACTTCGTCGCGTACGTCGTATGGGTCTGCGAGCAGGCGCTCCAGCGTGGGCTGCTGCCACACACCAACCTCGGCGTGCTGGGCGCCGCCGACCTTGCGCGTCTGCGCGAGGTGACCGCCTCACAGGGCCTGATGCTCGAGTCGATCAACCCCGATCTGGTCGCGCACCAGGCCTCGCCGACCAAGCATCCGGCTGCGCGCCTGGACACGATCCGCGCGGCCGGTGAGCTTAGGATCCCGTTCACGAGCGGGATCCTGGTGGGGATCGGCGAGAGTCGTGAGGAGCGCTTCGGCGCGCTGGAGGCGCTCGCCTCGGTGCACGCCGAGTTCGGGCACCTGCAGGAGATCATCATCCAGAACTTCGTCCCGCATCAGAGCTATTACGGCCAGGAGCCGGCGGAGATCGCGACCGAGGCCGCCTCGGAGTACTGGCGCACCGGCATCGCGCACGGTCCGCAGCGCGACGCGCCGAGCTGGGCGAACGAGGTGACGGTCGACGACCTGAAGGCTCTGATCGCGCGGACGCGCGAGCTGATGCCGGACATCGGCATTCAGGTGCCGCCGAACCTCTCGGACTGGTGGCCGGAACTTGTCGCGGTGGGCGCGACCGATCTCGGCGGCCTGAGCGCGAACGGCGACCACATCAGCCCCGAGCACCCGTTCCCGTCACCCGTGCAGGTTCGCAAGCGGCTCGCGCAGGACGGCTACGCGCTGTCGGAGCGGCTGTGTGTGTATCCGGACTTCATCGGACCGGAGTGGATGGCTAAAGCGTTGCTCGACCTGATCCGGACCGACTACTGGTCGTTCATCCCGCGGCGCGGCTCGGGGCGCCGCGGCGAGGTGACCGTCGGGCCCGACGTCGCCGGCCGTGCGATTCAGAAGGGCGCCCGCGGTGACGAGCTCAGCCCTGAGGAACTGACTTCATTGTTCGCCGAACAGCGTCCCGAGGTGATCGAGGAGATGCGCGCCGCGGCTGATGGCCTGCGCGCCGAGCTGGCGGGGGAGACGGTCACATTTGTCGTCAACCGCAACATCAACGTCTCCAACATCTGCATAGTCGGCTGCGCGTTCTGCGGCTTCGGTCAGGGCAAGCGCTCCCCGGACGCCTACGAGCACTCCGAGGAGGACTTCGCGCAGCGGATCGCCGACGCAGTCGAGTTCGGCGCGACCGAGCTCTGCATCCAGTCCGGCATCCACCCGGACTGGACGCTCGAGAGTTATGAGCACTGGCTGCGCTTCGCCAAGCAGCAGGCACCGCAGTTGCACCTCCATGCCTACTCGCCGATGGAGATCGCGCACATGTGCGACATCTCTGGGCTGCCGCCCTCAGAGGTGTTCGTGCGGCTGCGCGAGGCCGGTCTCGGCTCGACGCCCGGCACCGCGGCCGAGGTTCTGCACGATGGTGTGCGCGAGCGGATCTCCCCGAACAAGCTGCCGGTCGCGCGCTGGGTCGAGATCATCGAGGCGTCGCACCGCGCCGGCCTGCGCTCCACCGCGACCGTGATGTTCGGCCATATCGAGGAGCCGTGGGAGCTGGCCGAGCACATGCGAGTCGTGCGGGCGCTGCAGGAGCGCACCGGTGGCATCACCGAGTTCGTGCCGCTGTCGTTCATCCCGTTTCAGACGCTCCTGGGGCGCACGCACGGGATCGAGGAGATCTCCCGCGAGGAGAACCTCAAACACACGGCCGCTTTCCGGCTGGCGCTCGGCAGGACGATCACGAATGTCCAGGCGAGCTGGGTGAAGATGGGGCTAGACGCAGCCACCGAGGCCCTGCGCTGGGGGGTCAACGACCTCGGCGGCACGCTCATGGAAGAGTCGATCAGCCGCCTGGCCGGCAGCTACCACGGCGTCAAGCTCGACCCCGAAGATCTGATCGGGGCTGCTCACTCAGCCGGGCGCCCCGCCGCTGAGCGCACGACCCTCTACGACATCCGGCGCGAATACCCCGTTGATTCCGCGGTGCTGTTGCGCTAGGGGTCACGACCCCTTAGTTCGGCGTGTGGACGCGCGCTCCGACGCCGCGTGGATATAAGCTTCTCCATCGAGACTCACTTTTTCCGTGCACAGGTCGAACACCAGGGCATGGCGAAGTAAGGAGGCTGGGGAGCCATGGGTGTACTCGACATCGGTAGGAGTTCGTTTGGGATCGCGCGCACGACGCACTCGCATCTCACTCTGCTGTCGACGCCGCGTCGCCGCATCCCGTGGGGCGACGGCTTCTACGAAGTGCCGGATCGACTCGAGAAGTTCGCTCCCGGCGAGCTGATCCGCTACGAGCCGATGCATGCCTACCTCGTGCCCGGGGTGCGCCTGCGCGCACGAGCGTGGCGGATGCTCCACCGGTCGACCGGCGCCGTCGGCGAGCCAACGGCGGTCTCAGGCACGCTGCTGATACCCGAGAACCCGCGCCGGCACGGGACGCTGCCACTGATCGCCTACGCGATCGGCACGCATGGGATCGGCGACGACGCGGCGCCGTCGCGGCTGCTCTCGACGGGACGCGACTGGGAGGCCGGGCTGATGGCGCTCGTGCTCGGGCGCGGCTTCGGAGTCGTCGTCAGCGACTACCAGGGACTCGGCACGCCGGGCGATCACACCTACATGGTCGGCCGTGTGCTCGGTGCCAACCTGCTCGACGCGATGCGCGCGGCGCAACTGCTGGAGCCCGCGGAGCTGCCGCCGGGCGGCCCGGCGGCGATCATGGGCTACTCAGAGGGCGGCACCGCGGCCGCCTGGGCCGCGCAGCTGCAACCGGAGTATGCGCCCGAGCTGACGCTCGCGGGTGTCGCGGCCGGCGCCGCCGCCGCCGACGTGGAGCTCGCCGGCCCGACGCTCGACGGGAGCTTCTTCTCCTTCTTCCTGGCATATGGCGCGATCGGCTTCGCGGCCGCCTATCCGGAGCTCGAATTGGAGCCCTACCTGGTGGGCAGGGCGCGCGAGACGATCGCGGCCCTGAAGCACACGAACGTGCTGCAGGCGGCCGTCCGCGGACCGCGCTTCGCTCGCGTCGGCGATCTCACCCATCCCAACGTCCTCGAGCTGCCGAGCTGGCGCGCTCGCCTGCGTGAGAACCGGCTGGGCGCGATGGCGCCCCAGGCGCCCGTCCTGCTGCAGCACGCCCGCCACGACCAGATCGTGGCGTTCGAACACAGCGAGCAGCTGCTCGAGGACTGGCTCGAGCTCGGCGTCGCTGCCAGCCTGTGCATCACGCGGGGCGGCTTCGACCACATCAGCGGAGCCGTCGCAGGCGTGCCGGTCGCGCTGGACTGGATTTCCAAGCAGCTGGAGCGCGCGCGCCAGCCGGCGGCCAACGTCGTGCTGTTGCGCGCGCATCTGCGCCGAGCTGCGTGACGCGCGGCGTCGTGTGACGCCGCCCCCCGACCGGGGGATCACCCGCGGGCCGTTTGTACCGGAGTCGGCGCGGATGCGTAGGGTTAGGGGACTATGGCCACCGCACTTCTATTCCCTGGGCAGGGCAGCCAGACGTCGGACATGCGCGATCAGGTCGCACGCGCGCGACCTGATCTGCTGCAGCTCTCGGTCGAGGTCGTCGGCGAAGACCCCTTCCTGCGCGTGGATGACGGCACCGCGTACGCCCAGCCCGCGATCTTCTGCGCGAGTCTCGCCGGCTGGTGCGCGCTCGGACGTCCGATCCACGAATTTGCGGCGGGCCACTCGCTCGGCGAGTTCGGGGCGCTCGTCGCCGCTGGTGCGCTGACAGAGCGCGCCGGGCTTGAGCTGGTCGCGTTGCGGGGCCGGCTGATGCAGGAGGCGGGCGAGACCAACGGCGATGGGGGCATGATCGCGTTGCTCGGCGCCGACGCGGCCACGCGGGCCGAGGAGGTCGCGACCCCCCACGGGCTGTCGATCGCCAATGACAACTCGCCACAGCAGGTGGTGCTCTCAGGTCCGCGGGCGGCGCTGCCGGCGGCCGAGCAAACCGCACGCGAGCTCGGATTGCGCGCGATCATCCTGCCGGTGACCGGCGCCTTCCACTCGCCGATGATGGCCTCGGCAGCCCCGGAGTTCGAACGCGCGCTGGCCGAAGTTGAGATCCGGCCGGCCGCCATGACCATCGTCTCGGCGGTGACCGCCGAGCCGTTCGATGACGTCCGCGCCCGGCTGCTCGACGCGCTTACCGGCCCGGTGCGCTGGCGCGAGGTGCTGCTGGCGCTGCACGAGCGCGGTGTCACCAGGTTCGTGGAGGTCGGTCCGGGCAAGGTGCTGACCGGCCTGGCGAAGCGCACGCTCAAGGACGTGGAGCTCATAAGTGCCTGAGGCGGTTTCGAGCTCGGTCACGCCCGAGGCGTGGCCGCCGGCGGGCTGCGCGCTCGTGACCGGCGGCTCGCGCGGGATCGGCGCGGCGATCGCGACGGGGCTTGCCGCCGACGGTTGGGCGGTGGGCGTCAACTACCACTCGGGCGCCGAGGCGGCCGCGCATGTCGTCGCCGAGGTCGAACGGGCGGGCGGCCGCGCGGTTGCAATTCAGGGCGACGTCGCCGACCCAGCCGTGCCTGACCAGGTCTTTACACAGCTCGAGCAGCAGCTCGGGATGCCCGTGCTCGCGCTCGTCAACAACGCCGGCATCACGCGCGACAACCTCTCGCCGTCGCTCACCGACGACGAGTGGGAGGCAGTGATCGACACCAATCTCACGGCCGCGTTCCGCTTCACGCGCCGCGCGCTGAAGACGATGATGCGCGCGCGCACCGGCCGGATCGTGAACATCGCGTCCGTCTCTGGCCTGCGTGCCAACCCCGGTCAGAGCAACTACGGCGCCGCCAAGGCGGGGCTGATCCAGTTCACGCGCACCGCGGCGGTTGAGGTCGCGCGACGCGGCGTCACGATCAACGCGGTGGCGCCCGGCTGGATCGCGACCGATATGACAGCCGACGTCAACACCGATCTGCTGAACGCGGTGCCGGCCAGGCGGGCCGGCACACCCGAGGACGTGGCCGCTTGCGTACGCTTCCTGGTATCGCAGCAGGCGGGCTACGTGACCGGCGCGGTACTTACAGTCGATGGCGGCCTGGGTGCTTGAATCCGGCTCCAGAACCACTAAGAAAGAGGACGTCTCAATGAGTGCAGTGACCAAGGAGCAGGTGCAGGAGCGTGTCGTCGAGGCGCTCGCGAGCTTCGGACCCGATGCCAGCGAGATCACGCCCGATGCGACCTTCGAGGACCTGGACATCGACTCCCTGGACCTGGTGGAGCTTGCCCAGATCGTCGAGGACGAGTACGGCGTCGTGCTCAAAGGTGAGGACATGAAGGAGCTCAAGACCGTCGGCGACGCGGTCGACCTGATCACCGAGCGCGCCGGCTAGCCGTTGTCTCAGAGCGGAGGTGCCATGCCTGACAAGCGTCGAGCTGTAATCACCGGGATCGGTGCGATCACCCCGCTCGGGGTGGGCGCGCGGCCGCTGCATGAGCAGTGGGCAAAGGGGGTCAGCGGGGTCAGCACGCGCGACGGTCAGGCTGGGGGCTACTGCGAGGAGTTCGATCCGGCCGAACATCTCTCTGTGAAGGAGGCGCGGCGCCTTGATCGCTTCGCCCAGTTCGCCGTCGTCGCCGCCGATGAGGCGATCGCTGACGCCGGTTGGGCGCAGGAGCGGCCGTTCGATCCAATGCGGATCGGCCTGATCATGGCCACGGGGATCGGTGGCTTCACGACTGTTCAGACGAACCTCGACGTGATGCGTGAGAAGGGTCCCATGCGGATCTCTCCGTTGGGGATTCCGATGTACATGCCCAACGCCGCCGCGGCTGCGGTCTCGATGCGCCACGGCATCCAGGGGCAGGCCTTCGCGGTCGCTTCGGCCTGCGCCTCTAGCGGTCACGCCGTCGGCTTGGCGGCGCGCATGATCCAGTACGGAGATGCCGACGCGGTCGTGACCGGCGGCGCCGAGGCGACGCTCACCGACTTCGGCTTCGGGTCGTTCAACACGATGCAGGCGCTCTCAAAGATCGGCATCTCGTGCCCGTTCGACGCGCGCCGTGACGGCTTCATCATGGGCGAGGGTGCCGGCGTGCTGGTACTCGAGGAGTACGAGCAGGCGAAGGCCCGCGGCGCGCGGATCCTTGGCGAGGTCGCCGGCTACGGCTCGACCTCGGACGCGTACCACCTGACCGCGCCCGAGCCGACCGGCCGACCGGCCGCGCAGGCGATCACGCTCGCGCTGCAGGACGCCGGCCTGACTCCGACCGACATCAGCTACGTCAACGCACACGGGACCTCGACCGAGCTCAATGACGCCGCCGAGACCGCTGCGCTGAAGCTCGCCCTGGGCGAGCACGCCTACAAGATCCCAGTGTCGTCGACCAAGTCGGCGACAGGCCACCTGCTCGGCGCCGCCGGCGCGGTCGAGGCGGTCGCTACGCTGCAGGCGCTGAACGCCCGGCTGGTCCCGCCGACGCTCAATTACGAGGTGCCCGACCCGGGTCTCGACCTCGACTACGTCCCGGGCGAGGCCCGCGAGCTGGTGCTCGCCGGCAACGGCGCTCCGGCGGCGATCTCCAACTCGTTCGCGTTCGGCGGCCACAACGTCTCGCTGGTGATCAAGGGCCGGGGATGAACGGTCAGGGATGAGGTCGGCGATCGGCTCTGAGCTCGCGTCGCTAGGTGTGCGCTGATGGCCGGCCTGCTGGCCGGCAAGCGCGTCCTCGTCACAGGCGTGATCACCAAGGATTCGATCGCGTTCCACGTTGCGCAGCTGGCGCAGGCGGAGGGCGCAGAGGTACTGCTGACCAGTTTCGGGCGTGTGCGCCGCATGACCGAGCGCGCCGCGCAGCGGCTCGACGAGCCCGTGGATGTTCTGGAGCTCGACGTCAACCGGCCCGCGGACCTCGAGGCGCTCGCCGCCGAGCTGGAGTCGCGCTGGGGCCGTGTCGACGGCGTCCTCCACGCGATCGCATTCGCGCCCGAGGATTCGCTTGGTGGCAAGTTCATGACCGCGCCCGCGGAGAGCGCGGGCGCCGCCTTCCAGACGAGCGCTTTTTCGCTGAAGGCGATCGCGGCGGCCCTGGCCCCGCTCATGCCCACCGGCGCGAGCATCGTCGGGCTCGACTTCGACGCGACGGTCGCGTGGCCGATCTATGACTGGATGGGCGTCGCCAAGGCGGCGCTCGAATCGGTTTCGCGCTACCTCGCGCGTGACCTCGGCGCCCAGGGCATCCGCGTCAACCTGGTCAGCGCCGGCCCGCTCGGCACCGTTGCGGCGCGTGGCATCCCGGGCTTCGAGAAGCTCGCCTCGCTGTGGGAGCAGCAGGCGCCGCTGGGCTGGGACATCGATGATCCGAGCGTCGTCGCCGGGCCTGTGTGCTTCCTGCTCTCCGAGCTGTCGCGCGGCATCTCCGGTGAGATCGTGCACGTCGACGGCGGCTTCCACGCCATCGGCGCGCCGGCGGTCTAGCGAGACCGCCGGCGCGAAATGAAGCGGCCCCTAGGCCGGCAGCCCCGGTTTGGGTCTGAACGCGAGGTCCTCGTCGAGCGGCGGCACGCCGTGGTGCTCGGCGGCATGCCGGGCCGCGTTGCGCACCCGCTCGGGATGCCTGGACTGGAGATAGACGAACCAGGCGGCCACCAGCACGGCGAAGCTGCCGGCGATGATCAGGCTGAGATCGCCCGGGTAGGGCGGGAACGGGTGTAGGGAGCCGTAGTAGGCGAGCACTGGCGTCGCCACGCCGAGCATCGCTACGACCAGGCGCCAGAGCCGCCCGACACCGCTCCAGCTGGTCCAGATGATCCGGAACGCGGCCAGCGCCAGCATCGCGTAGACGGCCTCGATCAGGAACGAGCCGACGCCAGCACTGATTTGGAAGGCCTCGATGTTGTTGAGGGTCGGGGGAGTGGCGATGGGGCCGAGCGTCGTGACTCTTCCTACGATGATCGCGACCACGCCCGCCGCGAGGATCACGAGGTTGCCCCCGAGCGGCGTGTTGTGGCGCGAGAGCCGCGTCGTGAACCGGGGCAACAGGCCGTCGCGTCCGAGCGCGAAGAAGACGCGCGAGCCGGCAACGGTGAAGGCCAGCGCCACAGAGATCGAGTCGAGCATCACGACGAGGTCGATCAGCACCGACAGCCAGTGGCCGTCGTAACGCTGCGCGAGCGCGCCCATCGGCGAGGGGTCCGCCACCCATGCCGTGCCCGCGCCCTTGACACCGAAGCCGATCGCGCCGGCGTAGGTGACGAGCAGATAGAACAAACCGGCCAGCGCGACCGAGCCGATCAGTGCGACGGGGATTGCCTTGTGTGGCTCGCGCGCCTCCTCTCCGATCGAGGCCGCCGCTTCGAAACCGATAAACAGCGTGACCGCGAACAGGATCCCGTGGAAGACACCGTTGACGGAGCCATGGCCGGTGCCGAACACAGCCAGTGTGTTGCCGTTGGCGCCGCCCTTGGAGATGATCGTGATCGCCAGGATCAGGAACGGGATCATCGAGATGGCCGCGAGCGCGAGCACGCCCTGGATCGCGACCCGTACGCCGACATGGTTCAGGCCAACCGCGATACCCAGGATCACGATCGACGGGATCCACCAGGTGATGTTGACGTGGATGTCGCTGAGGAACGCCTGCGCCAGGAAGCCGTTGGCGATGAACACGCCGCCACCACCCAGGAACAGGATGCCGATCCCATAGATCCCGGCGCCGAAGACGCCAACTCCCGGGTGGGCGCCGTGCACCAGGTACTCGTACATCGCGCCTGCGCCTGAGTAGCGGCGCGCGAACAGCGAGATCACGTATCCCAGGCAGATAGCCCCGATCGTGCCCAGCAGTACCGAAAGTGGCGTGCTGAAGCCGGCCACACTTGCGACCAGGCCCGTCAGCAGACCGGCCGAGAACATCGGCCCGATCGCGAGCGACTGGCCGATCGCGTGGATCGTCGTCAGCTTGCGTTCGCCCAGGCGCGCCTGAGCGGAAACCTCACTCATATCCCTCTCCTCAGTGACTTATGTTGCGATCGAGATGGCCTTCGTCTCGCCGTAGGCGGCCAGATCGGCCGTCGCGCTGCTCAACGCACGCTCCCGTCGAGGATCTGCAGCGTTTTCAGATCCGAGTAGAAGTCCAGCGCGTAGTTGCCGCCCTCGCGCCCGATGCCCGAGATGCCGACTCCGCCGAACGGGGCCGTGAGATCGCGGACGAGGAACGTATTGACCCACACGATGCCCGCTCGCACGGCGCGTCCGATCCGGTCGGCACGGCCCATCGAGCCCGTGTAGACGATTCCCGACAGCCCGTACTGGGTCGAGTTGGCGAGCGCGACGGCGTCGTCCTCGTCCTTGAACGTCTGGAACGTGAGCACCGGACCAAAGACCTCGCGCTGCACGATCTCGGCGTCGTTGGAGAGCGGCTCGAACAGCGTCGGCTCATACAGCAGCCCCTCGCGCCGCCGGCCCCCGCGCACGAGCCGCTGGCCCTCTGCCACCGCGCGCTGGACGAAGCCGTCGACGCGCTCCAGGTGGTCGGGATGGATCAGCGGCGAGACCGTCGTCGCCGGTTCACGCGGATCGCCCAGTACGTGGCGGTCGACTACGGCGTTGAAGCGCTCGAGGAAGGGCTCGCGCACGCTCTCCTGGACCAGCAGCCGCGTTCCGGCCAGGCAAACCTGGCCGGCGTCGTCGTACTGGCCCGCGGCCTTGGCCGCGGCGGCGTCCAGGTCCGCGTCCTCGAACACGATCAGCGGCCCCTTGCCGCCGAGCTCACCGGTGAACGGGACCAGGTTGCCGGCTGCACTGACGCCGATGTGGCGGGCCGTCTCGGGCGAGCCGGTGAAAGACACGCGGCGCAGCAGCGGGTGCGCGACCAGCGCCGCCCCAACCTCCTCGCCGATCCCCTGCAGCACGTTGAAGACGCCGAGCGGGAAGCCCGCCTCGTGCGTCAGGTCAGCGAGCAGGGAGCAGGACAACGGCGACCACTCGGCAGGCTTCAGTACCACCGGGCAGCCGGCCGCAAGCGCCGGCGCGACCTTCCAGGTCGAGAGCATGAATGGCGCGTTCCATGGCGTGATCACCGCCGCCGGTCCCGCCGGCATCCGCTGCACCCGGTTCCAGGTGCCCTTCGAGTGCCAGTCGCGCTCCTCGTAGGCAACCGCCAGGTCCGCGTAGTTGCGGAAGTTCGCGGCCGCCCGGAAGATCACGCGCAGGCGCAGCGACTCGAGCAGCATCGCCATGTCGGCGCACTCGACAGCGGCGAGCGACTCGACATTGGCGTCGATCAGGTCGGCGAGCCCGCGCAGGTGCTCCGCTCGACCGGCGGCGCCGAGCGCGGCCCAGGCGGAGGCGGCGGCGTCGGCGGCGCGGACCGCGCGGTCAGCCTCCTCGGCGCCGCCAGCCGCGACCTCGGCAATCACCGAGCCGTCGATCGGCGTGATCACCTCGAAGCGGCGCGAGCCGGCGACGCGCTCACCGCCGATCCAGTGATCAGTGGACACCTCGTGGCCCGCGACGGTCGCGAAGTTGCCCTGTGAAGTGGCGCTCATCGTTCGTGCTCCGTGACGATCGTCATCCGTAATCCTTGACGATCTCGAGGTCATCGACGGTGTAGGCGAACGTGAAGCGATAGCCGTGCGCGACGCTGACGGGTGCGAGCATCGTGTGTTCCTCGCCGGGGGCCGCGAACAGCTCGAGCGTGGCGTCGCCCTCCCAGATCGGCGACACGTTGCGATCGCGGCTGCGGGCGCGCACGAGCTCGTGGACCTGCGGCTCGTCGTGGCGGCCGGCGCTCAACCGCGGGAAGTGGCGCACGTTGACGAGCGGCGGGTCGGTGTGGGACGAGCCCGACTCGCTCTCATGCTCGAGCGTGAGCATCGTGCGTGCCAGCTCGCGACCGCGTGCGGAACAGGTCGCGCCGAAGCGTGCGCCAGGGCGGATGCCCGGTGAGGCCTTGCAGTCGAGACCGAAGTCGCGTGTCATCCAAACATCGCCGAGCTTCTTGGGATAGCCCTGGATCCAGCCGCGAGCCATGGCGAAGTCCTGGTTGACCCAGATGAACGGGCAGGTCGTCACCGGCTGGCCGTCCAGCAGGCCGTTCACCACCAGGTAGAACTCTCGGTATTGCGAGCGCACGGGGTCGGTCAGTTGATTTCCGCCCTCCGAGAAGGACTGCCAGTCCACGAACACGGCGGCGCAGCGGCCGGCGTCCGCGTGTGGTTCGAGCCCCTCCGGCAGCAGTGAGGCGGCCGCGTCCGGATCGGCGTGGAAGTCGACGACCAGGAAGTCCCCGACGTAATGCCAGGGCGGCGGCGGCACCAGGCTGGCTTCGCCGCGCGGCGTGCGGGGGACGGTGTAGCCCTGCAGTGTCATACGGTCTCCTTGGCTGGCGGAGCGGAAGCGGGCGGAGCGGGGGCAGGCGCGGCCGGAAGCGGGACTCCGCGCATCTCCAGGCTCTCGCGCTCGGATTCGATCGCGGCGGCGTCGAAGCGGAAGTACGAGCGCGGCGGCAGCGGACCCCAGGTGTTGGACGAGAAGCGGTCGTCCGGCCAGCGGCGCGGCTGGTGGTCGGCTTGCAGCTGCTCCATGTCGCAGTAGAGCTCCACGAAGCACTCCTCCTCGACGATCCGCACGTACGAGGCGATGTTGCCGCCGACGCCGTGACGCGTCGGACCCCAGCCCAACCAGCGGCCGTGCCGGCCGAGGTGGTCGAGTGCGACGCGCATCTGGCCGATGTCGACCACATCGAAGGCGAGGTGGTGGAAATGCGATTCGGGTGCATTGGGGGTGGGATGGGGGGAACGAATCAATGCCATCACGTGGTGGTCCGAGTTGACGTGGAACCAGACCCCGTCCTCACCGAGCCAGTCTGTGAGTTTCATGCCGAGGGCCTCGGTGTAGAAGCGGCATTGCTCGCCGAAGTTGCCGGTCAGGAAGTTGACGTGCCCGAGCTTGCGCGGGTGGCCGACGACGCCGCTTCCGGCGGGGCGGGCGTGCGCGACCAGCCTGGATTCAGGCTCGCGGTAGGGCAGCAGCCGAAGCGCGTTGCCGTCGGCGTCGGCGGTCTCGATCCCGCCTTCTCCGTCATCACTCACCGTGACGCCGAACTGCTCAAGGTGCGCGCGCGCCTGACCCAGCGAGCAGTCCCGTGAGAGCTCGTAGGCCACATGGTCGAGTCCTGCCGACGAACCGGAGATCAGCTCGAGCGCGCAGGGCTCGTCATCGCAGGCGAGCAGCACGGCGTCGTCGCGGCGAACCCTGACGTGGAGCCCGAACTGCGCGCACCAGCGAGTCGCGGCCTCTTCGAGGTCGGCGACTCGCAGGCAGACGTGGTCGATCCGGTGCAGCTCGATCATCAGCGAACCGTGACCGGCAGCCGCTTGATGCCGTTAAAGAAGTTCGACCGCAGGCGCTCGGGCGGCCCTGCGAGCTCGACCTCGACGCCGCGTGACAGGAGGTCCTCGAACGTGATCCTGACCTCCATCTTCGCCAGATGGGCGCCGAGGCAGTGGTGCACGCCGCCCGGTCCGAAGGTCATGTGCGGGTTGGGCGAGCGGCTGACGTCAAAGCGCATCGGCTGTTCGAACATCGTTTCGTCGCGGTTGCCGGAGACGAACCAGGTCGTGACCTTGTCGCCGGCCCGGATCTCGGTGCCACCGAGCTCGGTGTCGACAGCGGCCGTGCGGCGGAAGTGGTGCACCGGGGTGGCCCAGCGCAGCATCTCCTCTGCCGCTGTCTTGCCGAGCTCCGCGAACTCCGTTCGCAGGCGCTCGAGCTGGTCAGGGTGCTCGCTGAGCGCGACCAGCCCGTGGCTGATCGTGTGACGGGTGGTCTCGTTGCCGGCGGTGGCCAGCAGCACGAAGTAGACGTCCAGCTCGCGCTGGCTCAGACCGGCGTTCACCAGGTCGCTCATGATGTCCTCGCGAGAGTTGTGCCGGCGCTCATCGGCGATCCGCCGCCCGAACGCGAACATGTCGAGTGCCGCGGGGCTCGAGAACGGCAGGTGTCGGTGGGCGTCGTCGTCACCGTCGTGTGCGTATTCGGGGTCGGCGTTGCCGAGCAGGCGATCCCCGATCTCGATGATCTCGCGCCGCTCCTCCTGCGGCACCCCGAGGATCTCTGCGAACACCTGCATCGGGATCTCGGAGGCGATCTCGTGCACGAAGTCGAATTCCCGCTTCGGCAGCGCCTGGTCCAGCACCTCCTTGACGACCTTGCGGACCTGCTCCTCCCAGATGCCGACGGCCTTGGGCGTGAAGCGACGATTCACCAGCGCACGCAGCTCATCGTGGCGCGGGGGGTCCATGTCGATCATCGCCTTGCGCGCTTCGATGTGCTCCTGCTCGAGATCCTCCAGGGAGGTGCCGCCCAGCTCGGAGGAGAAGACCTCCGGGTTGCGATGCACAGCCCGGATGTCCTCGTACCGCGTCACCGCCCAGAAGCCGCGACCGCCGTCGGGTTCGGGGTTCCAGTGCACCGGATCCTCACGCCGCAGCTTCGCGAATGCCTCGTAAGGGACCGCCTCGACGAAGTTGTCGTGGTTTGAAAGGTCGATGAACTCGCTGGTTATTGACATCGCTGCCTCCTAGAGGTGGTGGAGGTATTCGGTTATCTCCCAGTCGGAGACCCACGCGCGGTGGCGTTCGAGTTCAAAGCCTTTCATCGTCAGGAAGGTTCCGACGATCTCCTCGCCGAGTCCCTCGCGCAACACCGTGTCCTCGCTGAGCGCCGCCAGCGCCTCGTCGAGCGAGGTCGGCAGCGGTGCGCCGATCACGTCCTGGTCGGCGCGGTAGGCGTCACCGCTGACCGCGGGCGGGGGCATCAGCTTGCGGCGCACGCCATCGGCGCCGGCCAGCAGCACGGCAGCGATGCCGAGGTACGGGTTGGCGGCGCCGTCGCCGACCCGCAGCTCGATGCGGGTTGCGCCGCCGCGCTCCGGCGGGATCCGCACGAAGCTCGCACGGTTGTCCCAACCCCAGTTGGCATGGGTCGGCGCCAGTGAGTCCGGCTGGATCCGGCGATAGGCGTTGATGGTTGGGTTCAGGAACGCCATCAGCGCAGCTGCGTGCTCGATCAGGCCTGCGACGAAATGGCCCATCTCGGCGCTGACGCCTTGATCCCCGGCGGGGTCGATGAAGGCGTTGGCGCCGTCGCGGTTGAGCGACAGGTGCAGGTGCGTGCCGGAGCCGCCCTGATCGTTGAACGGCTTGCCCATGAACGTCGCGTGCAGGCCATTCTGGGCGGCGATGTCCTTGACGGCCGTCTTCAGCCGGAACGCGCGGTCGGCGGCGTCCAGCGCACCGGAGTGACGCAGGTTGATCTCGTACTGCGAGTTCATGAACTCGTGGTTGACCGCGAATACGTCGAGACCTATCGCCGCCAACTGCTCGGTCATGCGGCGGACGAGGCCATCGGGGTCGGCCAGCGGGCCGACCGTATAGACCATGCTGAGGTTGTCCACGTGGCGCCGCACGCCGTTGGGTGCGGCGGGATCGCGCACGACGAGGAAGAACTCGAGCTCCGGGCCGACGATCGGGTCGAAGCCGAGCTCGCCGACGACCGCGGCCGCGCGTGCTAGCGCCCCACGCGGGTCGCAGACCGGCGTGTCCGCGTGCGCCGGCTCGATGTTTGAGAGGCAGCAGGCCACGCCCGGCTCCCACGGCAGCATGACCATCGTCGTGAGGTCGGGGCGCACGATCAGGTCCGGGTAGCCGGCCTCGCCGCCGACCACGGGGGTGTGGCGCAGGTCGGTGCCCATCACCGCCGCGCAGAAGCACAGCCCGTGCTCGACCACCAAGTCGAAGTGCTGAATCGGCACGTCCTTGCCACGCGCGATGCCGTGCAGGTCCGGATACAGCACCCGGACCGAGGTGATCGGCGTATCGGTCTCCTTGGCCGGACCGGCGTCACCGAGCGCGGCCTGCAGCAAACCTGTACTCACGGATCTCTCCTCTCTGCGCGCTGGACGCGCTTCCATAAGACCGGCCTCATGTGGCCGCTCCCGCCGGAGCACCAAGAACCGCCCGCTCGCCGGCCAGGCGCAGCCGGATCTCCGCAAGCGTCATCGGCTCCTCCGCCAGCTGACGGCGGTACCACGCCAGCCGCTTGGCGGCGTTGACGGCGACGAAGCCGATCACGCGTTCGTTCCGCACGCAGGCGGCCACGAACCGGTCCGCTTCCGGCGTCTGCTCGAGGACCTCGATGCGCTCGGCCAGCGCGGGGCAGCCGATCGCCTGGATCTTCGTCTCGTACTGGTCAGACCAGAAGTACGGCGGCGCCGTGTGTGCAACGCGGTCCTCAGGCTCGAGCAGCGCATTGCGCCCGGCGAGCTGCCCATGTTCTGCCGCCGTGGTCCAGTGCTCGATCCGCAGCGGCACTCCGTCGGCCAGCGACACCGGCACGGCGGCGATGTCGCCGGCGGCAAGGATGTCGGGGTCGCGTGTGGTCGTCAGCGTCGCGTCGCAGACCGCTGCCGGGTTCAGCTCGATGCCGCTCTCGGCAAGCCAGTCGGTGTTCAGGACCGAGCCAAGCGCGAACAGCACGGCGTCCGCCTCGAGCTGCGTGCCGTCACTCAGCTCCGCGCGCTCCACGGCAGTGTCGCCGTACAGGGCGGCCAAACCGACGCCGAGCCGCAGATCGACCCCGCGTTCCCGATGCAGGCGCGCCCACCGCTCGCCCAGCTGGGGCCCGAACGGCAGCAGCGGATGGTCAGCGACGTCGATCACTGTGACGTCGAGCCCGAGCACGCGCGCGCTGGCGGCGACCTCGCAGCCGATGAAGCCCGCCCCGACGATCAACAGGTGGCGAGCTGACGCGAGCGTATCGCGCAAGGCGACGGCGTCCTCCAGGTTCCGGAGGGTGTGCACGCCGTCGAGCTCGTCCCCGCGGCCGTTCCAGGTGCGGGCGCGAGAGCCGGTCGCGACGATCAGCCGGTCGTATTCGACCTCGGTGGAGTCGGCCAGCTGCACGCGTCGGCGTGTGCGGTCGAGCCCGGTGGCCGCGGTCCCGAGGCGCCACTCGACATCGAGTTCACCGAGCCGGAACGCCGACTCCTCGATGGCCTGCTTGCCCTGCAGGAACTCCTTCGAGAGTGGCGGGCGCGTGTAGGGGAGATGCGGCTCCTGGCCGATCAGCACGAGGCCGCCTTCGTGTCCCGCCGAGCGCGCTGCCTGGGCGGCACGCAAGCCCGCGAGTGACGCTCCGACCACGACGAGGCGCTGCAACGCCGTTGCCTTCAGTCCTCGAGCCGGATCGCCATCATGGGGCAGGCGTTTTCCGCAGCCTCCATGTCCGCGCGGCGGTCGTCGTCGACATCCTCCTGCCAGACGAGCACGTCGTCATCTCCAAGCGCAAACACGTCGGGCGCGATCGTCACGCACTCACCGTGGCTCTGACAGAGGTTCATGTCCACATGGACCTTCATCACACCGTCTCTCCTTGGGGCATCAGAGCGTCTCTCCTCGGCTCATCAGAGCGTCTCTCCTTGGGCCATGCGCTCGGCCTCATCCTCGGGAATCGCCAGCGCGACGTGCAAAGTGTTTCCGGACACTGCCGGCCGGTCTCCCGCCTGGGTGAGATCGACGTCCCAGTCGACGATCGTGCTCTGCACCTGGCCCAGGCCGCTGATCTCGACAGCGACCACGTCGCCGGGTTCCATCGGCCGCGAGTTCGCCGGCGTCCCGGTCAGGACAACGTCACCGGGCTCCAGCGTGATCAGCCTGCATATGTCGGCGAGCTGGTAGGCGACGCCCCAGAGCATGTCGTCCGCCGTCGACTCCTGAACGACCTCACCGTTGAGGTGGGTGCGCAGCGTAAAGCTGGTGGGATCGAAGTCGGCCGCCGGCGTCAGCTCGGGCCCGATCGGCAGGAAGCCGTCCTGGCCCTTGACGCGCAGCATCGAGCCGCGGTCGGCGTGGCGGAAGTCATGAAGCCCTATGTCGTTCGCCGGCGCGTATCCGGCGACGTGTGCAAGCGCGTCATCGATCGCCACGCCGTGCATGCGCCGTCCGATCACAACCGCCAGTTCGCCCTCGTAGTTGAGGAATCGGGTTCCGCGTGGACGGCGCACAATGCCGCGGTGCCCATTGAGCGTCGTCGGCGGCTTCATGAAGTACGACGGGTAGGCGGGCGTCCTGGCGGCGTACTCGGTGAGCCGACTTTGGTAGGTCAGATGGACGGCGATGATCTTCGACGGTTCGACTGGCGCAAGGTACTGAGCGTCTCGCTCGGCGATCGATCGACCGTCGTCACACACGATGCGGTCACCGTCGCGGCGGCCCCACACCGCCGCGCCGTCGAGCTCGATCCGGACCATTCGCTCTCCCATACGCGCATGCTCGTGTGCAGGGACGTTCCACGCAACACGAAGATGCGAACGATTATTCGCGATACGCGATAATTCTAGGCCCGTGGAGCTGAAGCAGCTGCGTTATTTCGTGACCGTCGCAGAGGAGCTCCACTTCTCCCGCGCCGCCGCGCGGCTGCACCTCGCGCAGTCGGCGCTGTCGGCCCAGATCAGGCGGCTCGAGTCCGAGGTCGGCGGACCGTTGCTGCTGCGAAGCACCAGGCAGGTCGAACTGACTCCCGCCGGCCAGGCGCTGCTCACGGAGGGCCGCGCGATCCTCACCGCCGCCGAGGCGACGCTCGGCCGTGTGCAGGCGCTCGCGCGCGGGGAATCGTCGTCCTTCTCGATCGCGTCGCTGGGGCCGGTGCCGGGAGCGCTGTTCTCGCCGCTGCTGTCGACCTTCAGCGGCCGCCATCCGCAGGTCCGGATGGACGTGCGGGCGATCGAGTTCTCCGAGATGATCTCGGCGGTGCGCACCGGCAAGGCGGACGTCGCCTTCCTCTACGCGCCGATCGATGAGGACGATCTGGAGGTGACGCCGCTGATCAGCGAGCCGCGCGTCGCGGTGCTACCCAGCACCCACGCATTGGCAGGCCGCGAATGGCTCACTCCGGCGGACCTGGCGACGGAGACGTTCGTCGCGCAGCCGGACGTGACCCCGCAGGCGTGGCGCGACTACTGGATGCTGGTCGACGAGGTCGGCCAGCGGCCGCGCATCAGCCCCTACGTTGGTGACAACCTCGAAGAATGGCTGTACCTGATCGGTCGAGGAGAGGGGGTCGACACCTGTCCTGCGATCATCGCGCGCTACTTTGCGAGGCCGGACGTCACGTTTGTCCCGCTGCGCGATGCGGCGCCGACGACGCTCGTGCTTGCCGTGCATCACGAGGTCAGGCAGCCGATGATCGACGAGTTCGTCGAACTCGCGGTCGAGATCGCGGCCAATGCAACCCGAAACCCCGGCACCGGCTATGCGGTTCCGGCATGGTCCCGGAGGGACGGAGATGAGTGAGGAGATGAGTGAGGAGACACATCCGCTTGACCTGATCGACCGCGCGCGCGTCCTGAGGTTGCTGACTGAGCACCTGAGCAGCGCCTGGGAGTCGTTCGACCGTCCGCGTCCCCAGGAGCCGCAACTCGACCCGGCCCTATATGAGCGCCTCGCAGAGCCCCTGCCGGACGCTCCAGGCGACCCCGAGGCATCGCTTGCCGACATCGCGAGCGTGCTCGATGCGAGTGTCTCGCCGGCCCGTCCGCTGTATGTGGCCTACATCGGCTCGACCGGTCTTGAGGCGGGCGTGCTC
>DATKSM010000065.1:0-19734 GCA_035531655.1 Solirubrobacteraceae bacterium | reverse complement strand
TGACAGCACGCCGCAGCGTGCCGCGGTGCTGCACTCGGTGCCCGACTGGATGGCGGAAATGTGGTGGCAGGAGCTCGGCTCCGATGCCACCCGCGCGCTGCTCGCGAGCGTAAACATGCCTGCCGAGTCGGCGCTGCGAGTCAACACGCTGCGCGCGGCGCCTGAACAGGTGATGGCCGAACTCGGTGCCACGCGCCCGGCCGGCGCAGCCCGCGCGGCGCCGCGCTGGACGGCGCAGCCCGGTCTGCCTGAGGTGCCGGAGATGCTCGTGCTCGACGGCGGGTTCGACGCGTTCGGCTCTGCGCTCTTCAAGCGAGGCGAGCTGATGCCGCAATCGCGCGCCTCGGCGGCGGTCGCACGGGTGCTCGCGCCGCAGCCGGGCGAACGCGTGCTCGACCTCTGTGCGGCCCCGGGCGGCAAGACCACGCATCTGGCGGCACTGATGGCCGGGGAGGGCGAGGTCGTCGCCGTTGAGGTCCATCCCGGGCGCGCCCAGGCGCTCCGAGAGACGTGCGCGCAGATGGGTGCGGACCAGGTCCGGGTCGAGCAGATCGATGCGCGCGAGTTCGGCGGCCCGGCGGAGTTCGACCGGGTTCTGGTCGATCCGCCATGCAGCGGCCTCGGCACGCTCCAGGCCCGACCGGATCTGCGCTGGCAGCCCCGGCGCGCCGAGATTGGTGAGCTCGCGGCCAAGCAGGCCGAGCTGCTGCAAGCCGGGGCCGCGAGGCTGCGGCCGGGCGGATCATTGGTCTACTCGGTCTGCACCGTCAGCCGCCGGGAGGCCGACGCCGTCGTGGACGCGCTGGCGAGCGAGCGTGAGGACTACAGCTGCGAGCAACGCTGGCAGCTGCTCCCAAGTATCGACGGGACTGACGGGTTCTTCATTGCACGGCTCCGGCGTGCAGGATGACCGCGTTACATTTGACACGTGGACGACGTGCACGCCATTCTCGGGCCGGCCTGCCCGAACTGCCACGAGCCGTGGTTGCGACCGGCCACGTCTCCAGGGCGTTACCGCTGCCTGTACTGCCTGAGCCGCTACGAACTGCAGTCGGTTTGCCCCAACTGCGGCGAGCATTCGACGATCGTGCGCATGTCGACGACCGCGATCGTCGAATGCAACCACTGCCAGGGCAGCATGCTCAAGGCTCTATGACGGGAGCGCGCCGGTGAGCAGCGCCGAACGCGTCCGCTCTCGTGAGGTCGCGCCCTCGATCCTGGCGGCGGACCTCGCGCGGCTCGGCTCGCAGTTGGCCGAGGTGCTCGCTGCCGGAGCGCGCGTGATTCACGTCGATGTGATGGACGGCCACTTCGTGCCGCCGATCACCTTCGGCCCGAACGCCGTCGAGGCGCTCGCCGACCAGGTCCACACCGCCGGAGCGATCATCGACGTGCACCTCATGATCGAGCGGCCCGAGCGTCAGCTGGAGGCCTTCATCAAGGCGGGCGCCGACAGCATCACGATCCACGTGGAGGCGACACCGCACGTCCACTACGCCCTGCAGGCCGTCCGCGAGGGCGGTTGCACGGCCGGCGCGGCGATCTGTCCGGCGACGCCGGTCGCGACGCTCTCGGACGCAGCCGCGGACGGGATCCTCGATCTCGCCTTGTGCATGAGCGTCAACCCCGGCTGGGGCAACCAGACGCTGATCCAGCACTCGTTCCAGAAGCTGCGCGAGCTGCGCGCGATGCTCCCGGCAACGATCGGCGTCGAGGTCGACGGAGGCGTCAGCGCCGCCACGGCAAGGAGCGTCGCCGACGCGGGTGCCAACCTACTTGTCGCCGGCACGGCGGTGTTCGCAGCCCGCGATCCGGGCGCCGCGTTCCAGGAGATCGCCGCCGCCGCCTGGCCGTGAGCTGAGCGTCGGCTCGGGCCGCCGGCCAGCGGGCCGAGCGGCCCGATGTGCGCCGCGCCTATCCTTCTGAAGGTGTCTGTGACCACCGATTCCGACTTCCGTCATCTTCAGCGCGCGATTGATCTGGCGTCGCTCGGCGGCGACCGTGTCAGCCCGAATCCCCACGTGGGTGCGGTGATCGTGCGAGACGGGAAGGTGGTCGGCGAGGGTTTCCACCGCGAGCTCGGCAGTCCACACGCCGAGGTCGAGGCGATCCACGCCGCCGGCGAGCAGGATCTCGCCGGAACGACCATGTACGTGTCGCTCGAACCGTGTTGTCACCAAGGGCGCACGCCACCGTGCACCGACGCGATCCGTGAGGCCGGGATCGCCCGCGTGGTTGTCGCCTCCGACGATCCGTCTGAGCACGCATCCGGGCGCGGTCTCGGGATCCTCCGCGACGAGGGCATCGAAGTCGTGACGGCCGACGGGGAGATCGCCGCGCGGGCGCGGCTCCTGAACCAGCCGTTCCGCAAGCACGCCCGCGTCGGCAGGCCGTGGGTCCTTTTCAAGTCGGCGATGTCACTGGACGGCAAGGTCGCGACGCGCAGCGGCGACTCGAAGTGGATCTCCGGAGATCGCAGCCGCGAACTCGTGCACCAGTGGCGGGCCGCGAGTGACGTGGTCGCTGTCGGGATCGGGACGGCGCTCGCCGACGACCCTGTGCTGACCGCGCGCGTCGGCGGCTCCGACTCGGACACGCTCGCGGCGCGCCAGCCGCGGCGGGTGGTGTTCGACTCGCTCGGGCAACTGCCGCTGACGGCCCGGCTGCTCGATGACACCGGCACCGGGCCCCTGACCGTGATCGTGTCCATAGCGGCGCCGCGCGCAGCCACTGATGCCCTCAAGACGCGGGGCGTCGACGTGATCTGCGCAACCGGGGAGAACGAGCCGGCGCGCGTGCGGTCGGCGCTGGACCAGCTCGGCGGGGCGGGCGTGACCTCGATCCTGCTCGAGGGCGGGCCCAAGCTTGCCGGGGCGTTTCTCAATGCCGGAGAGATCGATGAGGTGCGGCTGTTCGTGGCGCCACTCGTGCTGGGCGGCCGCGGCGCACGCGACCCGCTGGAGAGCGAGGGCGTCGAGTCGATCGCCGAGGCGGTGCGTGCACTTACGCTCGAATGTGTCCGGATCGGGACCGACCTGCTCCTGACCGCGCGAATCAGGGAGTGGTGAGTTGTTCACGGGACTGGTGGCCGACCTCGGGCAGGTCGTCGACGTGGAGCGTTCCGACGGTGGCGTGCGCCTGCGCGTCGCGAGCGATCTCTCGCACGAGCTCTCGGAGGGCGACTCGGTCGCGGTCAACGGCGTATGTCTGACGGCGATCGCCGTCGACGGGGGCGCCTTCAGCACCGATGTGATGAACGAGACCCTGAAGCTGAGCTCGCTGGCCGAGATCGCCACGGGGAGCCCGGTGAATCTCGAGCTGGCGATGCGCCTGACCGACCGCTTGGGCGGTCACATCGTCCAGGGTCACGTCGACGGCGTCGGCACCGTCACGAGTACCGCGCCGGACGGCTTCTCAAGGCGCGTGACGATCGAGGCGCCTCCCAGACTCTTGCGGTACGTCGTTCACAAGGGCTCGATCACGGTGGACGGGGTCTCGCTCACGGTCTCGGGCCTGGACGACCGATCATTTACCGTTTCACTCATACCCGAGACCCTCGAGCGCACCAATCTGGGTCGCGCCGAGCTCGGGACGACGGTGAATCTGGAGGTTGACGTGCTGGCCAAATACGTCGAGCGCCTGATGCACGGAAGGAGCGCGGAGTGACCACAGTCCGGAGCCCGTTCGCGACGGTCGAGGAGGCAATCGAGGACATCCGCCAGGGCAAGATGGTCGTCGTCTGCGACGACGAGGACCGGGAGAACGAGGGCGATCTGACGATGGCCGCCCAGTTCGTCACGCCCGAGGCGATCAACTTCATGGCCAAGGAGGGGCGTGGCCTGATCTGCCTGTCGCTGACGCCCGAGCGCTGCGACGAGCTGGGCCTCAACCTGATGGCGGCCAAGAACGAATCGTCGTTCGAGACCCCCTTCACGGTCTCGATCGAGGCCCGCACTGGGGTGAGCACTGGTATCTCCGCAGCAGACCGCGCGCGCACGATCCAGGTCGCGATCGACCCGCAGACCAGCCCACGAGAGCTCGTCCAACCAGGGCACGTGTTCCCGCTGAAGGCCAAGCGCGGGGGAACACTGGAGCGTGTCGGCCAGACCGAGGCGGCCGTCGATCTGGCGCGACTGGCGGGGTTGATTCCGGCCGGCGTGATTTGCGAGGTGATGAACGACGACGGCACGATGGCGCGCGTCCCGGATCTCGAGCGGTACTGCGCGCGCCACGGCCTGAAGATGATCACGGTGGCTGACTTGGTCGCCTACCGGCGCCGCACCGAAAAGCTCGTCGAACGCGTCGTCGCGACCCGCTTGCCGACGGCGTTCGGCGACTTCATGGCCGTCGGGTACCGGGCGATGCTCGACGGCAAGCACCACGTGGCGCTGGTCAAAGGTGACGTTGAGGGTGCGGAGGACGTGCTCGTGCGCGTGCACTCGGAGTGCCTCACCGGCGACGTGTTCCACTCGTTGCGCTGCGACTGCGGCGAGCAGCTCGAGTCCGCGTTGACGATGATCGAGGCCGGGGGCAGCGGCGTGCTGCTCTATCTGAGCCAGGAGGGGCGCGGGATCGGGTTGCTCAACAAGCTGCGCGCCTACAAGCTCCAGGAGGAGGGCTTCGACACGGTCGAGGCGAACCTGAGGCTCGGTTTGCCGGCGGACCTGCGCGACTACGGCATCGGGGCCCAGATCCTCGTCGACCTGGGTCTCACCAGCATCCGGATCCTGACCAACAATCCGAAGAAGATCTCAGGGCTCGCGGGTCACGGTCTGTCGGTGACCGACCAGATTCCGATCGTGCACCAGCCCAACCCGCACAACCAGGCGTATCTGCGCGCCAAGCGCGACAAGCTCGGTCATATCCTCCACCACCAGGGGCTTGCGCTCGACGACGAGATGCTGCACGAAGAGCTCGTCCTCGACGAGCTCGGCGAGGAACGGAGAGAGCGTGCAGATGACCGGTGAGACCCGGGTTGCGCTGTGCGTCGCCCGCTTCTACGAGGAACTCGCCGATGCGCTCGAGCAGGGCGCGCGCGACGCGCTTGAAGAGGCGGGCATCACCGATGTCGACAGCTTCGCGGTGCCGGGCGCCTTCGAGCTGCCGTTGATCAGCCGCTATGCCGCCGAGAGCGGGCGCTACGACGCGATCGTCGCGCTCGGGGCGGTGATTCGGGGAGAGACCGACCACTACAACTACGTCTGCGGCGAGACTGCGCGCGGCCTGCAGGACGTGCAGCTGCGGACCGGTGTCCCGGTCGGCTTCGGCGTGCTCACTGTCGACACCGCCGAGCAGGCGCAGGCGCGCGTGAAGGGCGGCAGCAAGCGCGACACCGGCCGCCATGCGGTCGAGGCCGCGCTCGCCTCGCTGGCGGTCAAGCGCGACCTCGCGGAGCGGCCGCGGCGAGCCGGCTTCGCGGTGTGAGCGCTACAGCCGCTCGAGCAGCCAGCCGAGGACTTCCCCGAGATGGTTCTCGTAGAGCGTCAGATGCCCGTCTTCGTCGGTCAGCCGGGGCTCGACGTCCGGAATCTGGGCCGCAAGCCACTGGCCGTGCCCGAACGGCACGAACCGATCCTGGCGGCCGTGGAGGAGCAGGACAGGTGTGCGGATCGACGCGAGCTCAAAGCCCCAGGGCTCCATCCCGGCGACACCGTCATCCCACCAGCCCTCGGCACCCGGGGTGCGACCGTCGTCCGTCGTGATCGGAAGATCGAGCAGTCTGCACATACTCTCCGACGCCGCACGGGTACGTCAAGCGCGGGTGCGTATACTCGACGGCCGTATGTCAAAGGTCTGTCATGTATGCGCCAAGGGTCCGTCCTTCGGACACTCCCGCAGCCACTCGATGGTTGCCACCAATCGCCGTTTCGATCCGAACCTCCAGCGCGTCCGAATCGACGACGGCGGCACGCCGCGTCGTGTGTACGTCTGCACGCGCTGCCTGAAGGCCGGCAAGGTCACCAAGGCTCGCTAGGCCGCGGCCGCCTGTGAGCGACCCCGGCCTGTGAGCAGCTTCGACCTGTGAGCGATCCCGCAATCCTTCGCTTCCGCGCGCTCGTGGAGGCTGGCCTTGCCGCGCTCGAAGCGCGGCGCCAGGAGGTCAACGATCTCAACGTGTTCCCGGTAGCCGACGGCGACACCGGGGACAACATGGTCCTGACGATGCGCGCCGTCCTGGAGGAGCTCGACCGGATCCTCGACGCTTCCGCCGAGCGGACGCTTGACGAGATCGGCCGCGATGAGATCGTCAACTCCGTCGCGCGCGCGGCGCTGCTCGGCGCGCGTGGGAACTCCGGCGTGATCCTCTCGCAGCTGATCCGCGGCGCCGCCGAGGAGCTGATCAGCCGGCCCGGAGAGCTGATCGACCCAGTGTTGATCGGAGCCGCGCTGGCGCGTGCCGCCGACCAGGCGTACGGATCGGTGCGTGACCCGGCCGAGGGCACGATCCTCACGGTCGTCCGCGAGATGGCGAGCAAGGTCGCCACCGAACTCGCCCACATGCCCGAGTCACGGCTACGTCCCGATGCCAGCGACCAGCAGCAGGATGCACTGGCCGCTGAGGTGATGGAGCGCGCGCTCGACGCCGGTCAGCAATCGGTCAAGCGTGGTCCCGACCTGCTTCCGGTGCTGCGCGAGGCGGGCGTCGTGGACGCAGGCGGCTACGGCCTCACGCTCGTGCTCGCCGGCATGGTCGGGGCGTTGCGTGGGGGCGAGACAGTGAAGATCGAGCACCACGCCGCCGCGAAGGTGACGCACCCCGAGCACGCATCGACGACCTACCGCTACTGCACCAACTTCGCCGTCACCGGGGACGACCTCGACCAGCGCTCCTACATCCTTGGACTCGAGCGGTTCGGCGACTCCGTGCTGGTGGTGGGGGACCGCTCGACCCTAAAGGTTCACGTCCACACCGACACCCCGGACGCCGCGATGTCGCTGTTCGCGCCGCACGAGGTCTCCCGGATCGACATCGCCGACATGCGCGAGCAGGTCAAGGACCGCGACTCGCGGCTTGCGGGCCCGGCGTCGGTGTTCCTTTCCGGGCTGGCGGCGGACGCCGTATGCGGCGGGCTGGCGGTCGTGACAGGCGACGGCTTCCGGGAGCTGTTCGTCGGGATCGGCGTGACCGCGCTCGATGGTGGCCCGACGCTGAATCCTTCGACCAACGATCTGCTCGCCGCGATCCACTCGGTCGCGGCCGAAGGCGTCGTGCTGCTGCCAAACAGCTCGAACGTGTTCATGGCCGCGGAACGCGCCGCCGAGCTGTCTGACAAGAACGTGGTGGTGGTGCGCTCACGCTCGCTGCAGGCGGGCCTCGCGGCCGCGGTGGTGATCGATCCGCGGCGCGGGGCGGCGGCGAATGCCGAGGCGATGACCGAGATCCTTGAGACGCTGCACACCGGAGCCGTGGCGCGCGCCGCGCGCGACGACGCACAGGGACGCTTCCGCGCGGGCGACGCGATCGGCTTCGTCGACGATGAGCTCATCGTGTGGGGAGACCCGGAGCATGCGTTGAGCGGCGTCATCGGCCGGCTCGCCGACGGCGCCGAGCTGATCACGTGCCTGCGTGGGGCCGGCGCACCGCTGGACGATGACGCTGTGAGCACGCTCGTCGACGGCGATGTCGAAGTGGAGCTCTCCGAGGGCGGGCAGGAGAGCTACTGGTGGTTGCTATCGGCCGAGTAGCGTACGCTTAGCCGCGATCGTCAGCTGATGCCATCTGAGATCGTTCACCTCTCCTCGATCGCGGGGAGCCCGCTAGTCGATTCCGGTGGCGACCGGCTTGGGCGCATCCAGGACGTGATCGCGCGCCTGGATCTGGGCGATGCGATGCCACCGGTCGTGGGGCTGAAGGCTCGTATCGGCGGCCGTGAGATGTTCGTGCCGATCGGCCATATCGAGCAACTTGGGCCCGACGCCGCCAGGACGTCGACGACCAAGCTCAACCTCGCGCGGTTCGAGAGCTGGCCGGGCGAGGTGCAGCTGCGGCGCGACCTGCTCGACCGTCGCGTCATCAACGTGGCCAGCGCGCGGCTCGTGACGGCACACGAGGTGGAGCTCGCGAAGGAGGAAGGCGTCTGGCGTGTCACCGGGATCGACCCGGGCTTCAAGCCGCGCTTCTGGCGCTTTTTTCCGCGGCGTTTCCGTGGTCACGACACAGAGCACGCGCAGTTCGTGCCGTGGCACGAGATCGAGCCGTTCGTCGGACATGTGCCGACCTCGCGCCTCAAGCTCGCTTCGCGGCGGCTGGCTCGTCTACATCCAGCGCAGATTGCGGATCTCGTCGAAGCCGCCTCGCACCAGGAAGGCGAGGAAATCCTCGCTGCCGTGGGCCAGGACAAGGAACTCGAGGCGGACGTATTTGAGGAGCTGGACGACGAGCACCAGGTCGAGTTTCTGCGTGAGCGGACCGATGAGGAAGTTGCCGCTGTGCTCGGGCGCATGGCGTCCGACGACGCCGCCGACCTATTGCTCGAGATCGAGCAGAGCCGGCGGCTGCCGGTGTTGAACCTGCTGCCGGCCGGCAAGCAGGTCAAGATCCGCAACCTCCTCGGACACAACCCGTCGACGGCGGGCGGCATGATGAACCCGGACTTTGTCTCGGTAAGCGCTGAGGAGACCGTCGCCGCAGCGCTCCGACAGGTACGCGGGGCTGATCTCGGCGGCCAGCTGCTATCGACCATCTGCCTCGTCGACGGCGCCGGCGCGCTGATCGGCACGGTCGGACTCACGGATCTGATCAGGGCGGATACCAGCGCGAGCCTCTCGAGCCTGCTCGAGGACGAGGCGCAGACGCCGACGGTCGCTCCCGAGGAGGACCTTCCAGAGGTCGCACGGCTGATGACCGACTACAACCTGATTGCGATGCCCGTGATCGGTGTTGACGGCCGCCCTGTCGGGATGATCGCCGTTGACGACGTACTCGAGATGCTGCTCCCGGAGGAGTGGCGTCGACGTTCCGCAGGCTCTCGTCAATAGCTTGTAAACGACGCGGCCACCCCCGGCGCGGACGGTTAGAATCGTCGCTGTGGATGATCGAGCAACACACCAGGACAGCGAGCTGCCGCGAAGTCCCTGCGCGGTCGCGGTGGTAACGGTCACCCGCCTCTCAGGCGACTGAGGTTCGGGACGGGACGACTTCCGCGGCGCCGCGACGGTACGACGCACACGGAAGGGAGGTCGAGCCCGAAATGACGACGAAGCAGCCCGAGCCACACGTGCATCCGTCGCGCGAGCGCGCGGTGCTCGACTCTGCCCACGTCGGCGACATTCAGGGCGCCTTCGGGACGATCGGTCAGCACGAGGGCAAGCAGCCCGGTGCGCGCGCTCGGATGCTCGCGTTGCTCGCGATCATCGGTCCCGGCCTGATCGTGATGGTCGGAGACAACGACGCCGGGGGCGTTGCGACCTACTCGCAGGCCGGGCAGAACTACGGGACGAGCCTACTGTGGGTCCTGATCCTGTTGGTGCCGGTGCTGATCGTCAACCAGGAGATGGTCGTGCGTCTGGGCGCAGTCACCGGCGTCGGGCACGCCAAGCTGATCAACGAACGCTTCGGTCGCTTCTGGGGCTGGTTCTCCGTCGGCGACCTGTTCATCCTCAACTTCCTGACGATTGTCACCGAGTTCATCGGCGTCAGCCTCTCGCTCGGCTACTTCGGCGTCTCGAAGTACATCGCGGTTCCGGTGGCTGCGGCGGCGCTGGTCGCGATCACCGCCAGCGGCAGCTTCCGGGGCTGGGAGCGCTCGATGTTCGTGTTCGTATTCGCCAATCTCCTCGTGATTCCACTCTTCTTCCTCGCGCACCCGCACTACGGGCAGATCGGGCACGACTTCGTCATACCCGGCATCAGAGGCGGCGCCAACTCCACCTCGGTCCTGTTGATCATCGGAATGGTCGGGACCACGGTCGCCCCCTGGCAGCTGTTCTTCCAGCAGTCGAACATCATCGACAAGCGGATCACGCCGAAGTGGATCAACTACGAACGGCTCGACACGTGGATCGGCGCGATCGTGGTTGTGGTGGGCGCTGCCGGACTGATCTGTGTCTCCGCATTCGCGTTCGGGAACAACAACCATTACTTCGGCCACTTCACGGATGCCGGAGGCACGGCCAGTGCGCTCGGCAAGGTGCTCGGCTCGGTGCCTGCGGGGCTGTTCGCGCTCGTGCTGTTGAACGCGTCGCTGATCGGCGCCGGCGCGCTGACGCTCTCGACCAGCTACGCGTTCGGCGACATGTTCGGCACCAAGAGCTCGCTGCACCGCAAATTTTCAGACGCCAAGAGCTTCTATGCGATCTTCTCGGCGCTGATCGTCGGCGCCGCCGCGATCGTGCTGATCCCGGGCGCACCGCTCGGCGTGATCACGCTCGCAGTACAGGCGCTCGCGGGTGTGCTGCTGCCGAGCGCAAGCGTCTTCCTGCTGCTTCTCTGCAACGACCGCGAGGTGCTCGGCCCCTGGGTCAACCCGGGCTGGCTCAACGCGCTCGCCTCAACGATCATCGCCGTGCTCGTGTTGCTCTCTCTGATCCTGATGACGACGACAGTCTTCCCGCACATCGACGTGACTGCGGTCTCGCTGATCGGAGGCGCCGTGCTCGCGATCGGCTTGGTGCTGTTCGCGCTGATTGGGGCGCGGTCCCGGCGCGGTGCCGCGGGCGTGACAGTGATCGCGACTGGCCACGATCTGCCGAAGGAGGAGTGGACGATGCCATCACTCGCGCTGCTCGGCCGGCCCGAGTGGTCGATGGGACGCAAGGTCGCGATGCTGTCGCTGCGCGGATACCTGGTGCTCTCGGTCGCGTTGCTGATCGTCAAGGCGGCCAGCCTCGGCGGCGCGTAGCGCCGCTGCGGGGGTAGGTCCGCGCCTGCGGTCAGAGTGTGGTCGTGGTGACCGCCTTCGCAAGCCTCGAGCAGCTCACGCACGAGCAACTGCTGTCCGCGCCGATCCGCTACCCGTCGCAGCGGCAATGGGGGCGCGATCTGCGCGTGCAGGGCGCCAAGGCGACACAGGCTGCGCAGAGCCTGGGCCTGCGCACCGTCGGCGACCTGCTGGAGCACCTCCCGCGCGACCGGCGTGAGGCCCGCGCCGTTGCCGAGCTCGTTGCCGGAGAGGCGGCGACGATCGTCGTCGAGGTCAGGCGGATCGCGGCGCGGCCGGTGCGCAGGCGCGGGATGCGCCCGCTGGTGGAGGCCACCGTCGGCGACGCGACCGGCACGGCGCGCGCGACGTTCTTCAACCAGCCATGGCTGGTGCAGCGCTATCCGGCGGGAACGCGGCTGATGCTGCACGGGAAGGCCGACGGTCGCGGGCGCTTCACGGTGCAGGGGCACGCGCCCACCGAAGAGATGCCCGTCGCCGTCGAAGCTGGTCCAGAAGGTGGAGGGGCAGTCCCGCACGCGGTCGCGCACTATCCGGCCACCGACGGGCTCTCCTCGACACAGATCCTCGCGCTCGTCGTTGAGCACGCAGTCAACTTCCGCGACGCGCTCGAGCCGCTTCCGGCCGCGCTGCGCCTGTGCGAGCGTCTGCTCGATCGCCCCGGCGCCCTCCGGGCGGCGCACTTCCCGGTCGCGGCGGAGGATCAGGAGCAGGCGCGCCGCCGGCTCGCGTTCGAGGAGCTGCTGTTCGCGCAGCTGGCGCTGGCGCAGCGTCGTCGTAACCGCCAGGCGGGTGTGGCGGCTCCGGAGCTGGCAGGACCGCGCGAGCTGACCGCGCGCTGGCTGGAGCGTGAGCTGCCGTTCGCGCTGACCGGCGACCAGCGCGCGGCGCTTACGGCGGTCGACGCCGACATCGCCCGCGGCGAGCCGATGCAGCGGCTGCTGATGGGGGAAGTCGGCTCAGGCAAGACGGTGGTGGCGCTATACGCGATGCTGCGGGCGGTCGAGCACGGGTTCCAGGCGGCGCTGATGGCGCCGACCGAGACCCTGGCCGA
The DNA here is from genome assembly GCA_035531655.1 of Solirubrobacteraceae bacterium. Lineage (GTDB taxonomy): Bacteria > Actinomycetota > Thermoleophilia > Solirubrobacterales > Solirubrobacteraceae > Palsa-465. Next base: position 7,800 of record DATKSM010000065.1, on the reverse strand, counting down.
GCAGCACTTCCAGACCGTTCAGCGGCTGCTCGGCTCGGAGTCCGTCAGCGCCGCGCTGCTAACCGGCTCGACCCCGGCTCGGCGTCGCACTGACCTGCTCGGCAAGCTCGCAAGTGCGCAGTTGTCGCTGATCGTCGGCACGCATGCGCTGATCGAGGAGACGGTGGCGTTTGATCGCCTCGGCGTGGTTGTGGTCGACGAGCAGCACCGCTTCGGCGTCACCCAGCGGGCGGCGCTGGCGGCGGGCGGGCGGGGACAAAATCACGGACAGAGCCCCCACGAGCTGCACATGACGGCCACGCCGATCCCGCGCACGCTTGCGCTCAGCCACTACGGGGACCTCGACATGACTGTGCTGCGCGAGCTGCCGCGTGGCCGCCAGCCGATCGCGACGCACGTCTGCTCAACCGAGCCCGAGCGCGAGCGGGCGTACGCGCGGATCCGCGCAGAGGTTGACTCCGGCCGCCAGGCGTTCGTCGTCTGCCCGCTGGTCGAGGAGTCAGAGACGCTCCAGGCTCGCGCCGCCACCTCGGAGTACGAGCGCTTGAAGGCCGGCCCGCTGGCCGGCCACTCGCTGATGCTCATGCACGGACAGATGCGCCCGTCCGAAAAGCAGGAGGCGATGGCGGCCTTTGCCTCCGGGAGCGCGCAGATCCTCGTCGCGACGACCGTGATCGAGGTCGGCATCGACATCCCGAATGCCACCGTGATGCTGATCGAAGACGCAGACCGCTATGGCATATCGCAGCTGCACCAACTCCGGGGCCGAATCGGCCGCGGCGAGCACGCCTCGTTATGCCTGCTGTTCGGACGGCGGGACGCGCGGCGGCTGCGGGCTCTGGCAGGCGAGTCGGACGGCTTCATGTTGGCGGAGATCGACCTCGAGCTGAGGGGCGAGGGCGAGCTCGTCGGCACGCGCCAGTCGGGAATCACGCAGTACCGCTTCGTCGAGTTCCCGCGGGACGCCGAGCTACAGGAGCGCGCGCGGCTCTACGGCCGCTCGGTGATGGACCGCGACCCGGCCCTCGCCGAGCCCGAGCACGCGCTGATTGCCGAAGCGCTACGCGTCCGCTACGGCGACGAGGCGCAGGCGCCGATCCGGGCTTAAGCGGCCCTAACAAAATGATCGGCACACCACGATCGCCCCGGTCGCACCCTCATTCCGTTAGGACCTCTTCGGCGCGATGCGCGTGATCGCCGGAGCCCATCGTGGCGCAAGCCTGAAGGCGCCGCGCGGCCAGCAGACGCGGCCGACCTCGGATCGCGTGCGCGAGGCGCTGTTCTCGATCCTCGCCTCGGTCGAGGGCGCTTACGTGCTCGACCTGTTCGCCGGATCGGGCGCACTCGGGATCGAGGCGCTGTCGCGTGGGGCCGCGGACGCGACCTTCGTCGACTCGGCGGCTGGCGCCGTGGCGGTCATCCGCGAGAACCTCGAGCACCTCGGCCAGCGGGCCGAAGTGCTCCGCATCCCGGCGCTACGGGCGCTCGCTTGCAGCCCGATCGCCGACCGGCAATACGATCTCGTGTTCCTCGACCCCCCATACCGACTGGCGAGCTCCCTCGGCCCTGAGCTGTCGAGCGCGCTGCCGCCGATCCTCGCCGCCGAGGCCAGGGTCGTGGCGGAGAGCGACCGACGCGCACCGCTGGAGCTCGCGCTCCCACTGCTGCGGGAGCGGCAGTACGGAGACACCCTGATCAGAGTCCATGGCGCCCGATAACCGCATCGCAGTCTGTCCCGGTTCCTACGACCCGGTAACCAATGGCCACCTCGACGTGATCTCGCGTGCGTCGGCGATGTTCGACACCGTGATCGTCGCGGTCGTCAACCTGCCGATGCGCAAGGACCGGACGCTGTTCACGGCTGATGAGCGCGTCGCCTTCATCGAACACGCGACGGCGCACCTGGACAACGTGCAGGTCGAGCCCTTCAGCGTCCTGACGGTCGACTTCGCGCGGGACCACGGCGCGAAGTCGATCGTGCGTGGGCTGCGCGCGATCTCGGACTTCGAATACGAGCTCGAGCTCAACCAGCTCAACCGCGTGCAGGCCCCGGACATCGAGTCCGTTTACTTGATGGCCTCGGCGAAGTACAGTTTCATCAGGTCCAGCGGTGTCAAGGAACTCGCCATGTTCGGAGGCCGGATCGAAGGTCTGGTGCCGGAAGAGGTTGCGCAGGCCTTGAAGGAACGTATAGGCCGCTGACGAAACAGAGGATCGCGATGGACGTACTCGTACTGATCGACAAGCTGGATGATCTTGTGCACAACGCAAAGCCGATGCCGCTTACGGATCAGGTGCGTGTGGACAAGGAAGAGATCTACGACATCCTCGACCAGATGCGCGCGACTATCCCTGAGGAGATCAAGCAGGCGCGCTGGATCGTGAAGGAGCGCCAGGAGATGCTGGCCGAGGCCAAGCGCGAGGCCGAGCGCATCGTAAAGGAGGCGCGCGACCGCCAGGAGCGGCTCGTCTCCAGCGAGGAGATCACCAAGCAGGCGGAGCGGGCGGCCGAGGAGATCATCGAGGACGCACGGTCGCGCGAGCGCGAGATTCGGCTGGGCGCCGAGGACTACGCTGACGAGATCCTCAACACCCTTGAGGTGAACCTCTCGAAGTTCATCGCCGCCGTGCAGCGCGGCCGCGATCGCCTGGCGGGCAAGGACGAGCCCGCCGAAGTCGCCTGACACGAACTTCCGTTCGCGTTCCGTCCGCGCCGCGCGCGATCCTCAGCAGGTGAGCGCGATCTGGTTGATAGTGGGTTTGTTCGCGGGCGGCGGTGTGACCGCGCTGGTCATGCGCGAGCGCATCCGTGCGCTGCGCGACAGCCAGCAGCAGATGTCCGACTCGTTCAAGGCGATGAGCGCCGAAGCGCTCGACGCGAGCGTCAAGCAGCTGAGCGAACTCGCGAAGACGCAGCTCCAGACAAGCCACGCGCAGGCCACGGGGGAGCTCGAGAAGCGCAAACAGGCGGTGGAGCAGATGGTCAAGCCGCTACAGCAGCAGCTCGAGATCCTCAACCGTGAGCGCGTCAAGACCGGGGCGCAGCTCGAGTCCCAGATCAGGATGCTGTCGGAGGCTCAGGAGAAGCTGCGGACCGAGACGGGCGCCCTCGTGACCGCGCTGCGCAAGCCCAATACGCGCGGTCAGTGGGGCCAGATGCAGCTGCGCAAGGTGGTCGAGCTGGCGGGCATGGTGCGCCATTGCGACTTCAACGAGCAGGCCAGCTTCGACGGCGACGAGCAGACGCTGCGGCCCGACATGGTCGTCAACCTGCCCGGCGGAAAGCATGTGGTGGTCGATGCGAAGGCACCGCTGCAGGGGATCCTCGACGCCTACGAGGCGCCCGACGAGGAGACTCGTACTGCTGCTCTGCAGGCGCATGCGCGTCTGCTGCGCCGCCATGTGAAGCAGCTCGCGGACAAGGAGTACTGGGCCGGCCTTGAGTCGGCGCCGGACTTCGTCGTCCTGTTCCTCCCGGGTGAGCACCTGTATGGGGCTGCGCTCGATGCCGATCCGGAGCTGATCGAGGACGCGATGGCGCGCCGCGTGCTGATTGCCACCCCGACGACGCTGCTGGCACTGTTGCACTCTGTCGGGTACGGCTGGCAGCAGGAGCGTGTGGCGGAGTCGGCCCAGGCCGTCTCCGAACTCGGCCGCGAGCTGCACGGACGTCTGGCGAAGCTGTCAACGCTGATCGCGACGCTCGGCAACCGTCTCAACAGCACCGTGAAGGCCTACAACGAGACCGTCGGCTCCTACGAGGCACGCGTGCTCCCCGGTGCACGGCGCTTTGCCGAGCACGGCGCCGTTTCGAGCGGCGCTGAGCTCGCTCAGGTCGAGCAGATCACGCAGTCCGCCCGTGACGTCCAACTCGCTCCGGATGACGAGCGCGCGGTTGCCGAGGTCGAGGCGGCCGACCGCCCACGGCCTCTTTTCGCCGTAGGCGAGTAACTGCCTGGCGGCGGCGGATCTGCGCGATGCTGTGCCCTCGGACCTCTCGAAATAGCGCGCTATTCCTTCGGGTCCTGCGTCCTTGCCTCGCTTGATCCGGCGCAACCAGGACTCACGGCTGCCGACTGACGCGGGCCGCGAACCAGCGCTGCAGATCTTCGCGCTGATGTGGCATCGGGTCGGCGGTGTTTTTGAGCGCCTGAACCTGCACGAGCGCGGCTTCGGGCTCGGTCCCGTCACGCAGGGCGATTACGCCCGCGGCGACCGCGGCCGAGCGCTGCCAGCCGGCGCGGCAGTGCAGATACACGATCCGGTCGTCGTCGAGCCACGCGTTCACCTGCGCCGTCGCATGTTCGAGCAGGTCGGGGCTGAGGTTGCCGTAGTCCTCGGTCCTTAGCCGCTGCTCCTCGATCTCCTCTGTGGCGAGCGCTCGCTCGACCTTGCGGCGAGCACCCCGCTTGTACTCGCTGTCGTCGACGAGGTTCAGCACTCGGTCGACGCCGAGCGTCGCCAGCAAGTGCACATCTGCGTCGTCGAGTGGCATGGCCCCGACGATCAGGTGGTCGTAGACGCTCGCGTAGCCGTAGTTCCGAAACCAACTCGACACGACCCGAATGATGGCAGCCGACACCTCCACCGACCCCCGGTAGGTCCTGACTAAGCTCAAGAGGCATGGGAGCCGCGGTGGATGTCTTTGACCTCGACGGCCTGCGCCTCACTTCCGGTGAGGGACGGCGGCTGGACCTTGAGCTGCGTATCGAGCCATTCGAGCTCGGCGCCGACACGTATCGCGTGGAGCCGGCGCTCACCGCGGTGCGTCTGGACGTCTCCCGCACCACCGGTCAGGGGTATGCACTCCGGCTGCGGTTCACCGCGAGACTGCACGGACCCTGCATGCGATGCCTGGAGCCGGCCGACGCCGCCTACGAGGTGGATGCCCGTGAGATCTCGCAGCCTGGAGCCGGCGAGCAGCTCGATTCTCCGTATGTCGAGGACGGCACGCTTGACCTGGCCGCCTGGGCACATGATGCGCTCGCGCTGTCCCTTCCCCGGGCGATCCTCTGCCGCGAGGACTGCGCAGGCCTCTGCCCGGTCTGCGGTGTCGACCTGAACCTCGCCGGATCTGACCACCACCATGAGCCGGAACCCGACCCCCGTTGGGCGAAGTTGTCAGAAGTCCGATTCGATCGCTGACCCTGCTACCTTCCCCCCTCATGGCCGTTCCCAAGCAAAAGCAGTCCCACTCACGCACGACCAAGCGTCGCTCGACCCACAAGGTCAGTGCCGCGGCCACGAACGCATGCCCACAGTGCCACAGCCCGCGTCTGCCGCACCGCGTGTGCCCGGTCTGCGGTAGCTACAACGGGCGCGCGGTCGTCGCCACCGACTCGTCGCTCAGCTGAGGCGGCAGTCGCCGATGGTGACGGTCGCCGTTGACGGCAACGGGGCCGACCTAGGCCCGGACGAGGTCGCACAGGGCGCTTCGCTGGCGGCCCAGCAGGGCGTGCGCGTGCTCCTGTTTGCGGACACGTCGCGCATCTCCTCGGTGGGCGCCGGCGTCGAGCTCGTGGATGCGCCGGTCTCGATCGCGAAGGCCACAGATCCCGCATACGCGGTGCGATCGACGCCGGAGGCGTCGATCGTGCAGGCTGCAAGGGCAGTGGCGGACGGTCGTGCGCAGGCGCTCGTGTCGGGCGGATCAACCGGCTCGGCGCTCGCTGCAGGGCTCTTCAACCTCAAGCGTGACCGCGGCATCTACCGCCCGGCGCTGGCGCTTCCGCTTCCGCGTCCGGGCGTGGGACCGCTGCTGCTGCTTGATGTGGGCGCCAACGTCATCTGCCGACCCGAGCACCTCGTCCAGTTCGCCCACATGGGCTCCGCCTTTGCGCAGGCGATGCTTGGCATTGAGTCCCCGCGCGTCGCGCTGCTGTCAAACGGCGAGGAGCCGGCCAAGGGCACACCGGAGCTCAAGGAGGTTCACGAGCGGCTGAGCGGCGACGGCGGAGCCGGCCTGCGCTTCATGGGCAACATCGAGGGCACGCACGCGCTCGGGGATGTCGCCGACGTCGTCGTCGCCGATGGGTTCACCGGCAACATCGCGCTGAAGCTGATCGAGGGTGTGTCGTCGCAGACGCTGCACCTGCTCCGCGACGCCGCTCAGCGCTCGCTGCGGGCCAAGGTGGGCGGCTTCCTGCTCAAACCCTCGATCCAGGGTCTGCGCGACGAGATCGACCCCGAGCTCACAGGTGGTGCCTACATGCTGGGCCTGCGCCAGATCGGCATCGTCTGCCACGGTCGCTTCACGCGCCGAGGGTTCGCGAGGGCGATCGACGTCGCCGTGCGCGGCGTCGAGGAGGACGTGATCGGTCGCACGCGAGCGGCGCTCGAGGAGGCCGGCGCGCTACGCCGCCCCGCCCCGCAGCTCGCCTCGCCGTCCGGGCAGGAAGCTAGGGTCGTCGGTCCATGACTCGTGAGCAGATTCTCAGCGTGATCCGCACGCATCTGGCCGACGAGCTCGAGGTCGACCCCGCGTCGATCGGCGAGACGACGCGCTTCCGGGAGGACCTGGACGCCGACTCGCTCGATCTGTACACGCTCGTCCAAGAGCTCGAGGACAGTTACGGCGTGAGGATCTCCGACGAGGAGGCCGCCAGGATCCTCACCGTCGGACAGGCGGTGGAGTTTGTGGTCGCGAGTGGGATCACGACCGCGAGCGAAGTCCCCGGTGACGACTGAGTCAAGCGGCGCACACGAGTCGGTGGCGCTGCTGCGCGAGTTGCTGGACGCGCTGCCCGCGGAGCTGGCGCAGAACGTCTTCACGCACGCGTCGTGGACCTCGACGCGCACCGAGTCATATGAGCGGCTCGCGTTCCTCGGCGACAGCGTGCTGTCGCTCGCGATCACCTCGCACATCTTTCCGCTGCTCGAGCCGGACCGCTCCGGCGCCGGCGAGCTCACGAAGATCCGCGCGCAGACAGTCTCCGGCCGCTCGTGCCGAGCCGTCGCGGAGCGACTGGGTGTGCCCGAGCGGCTCGCCGCTGCCGCGCCCGCTGGCGCGGCGGCGAGTATCCCGAACCTGGTCTCGACCGAGCGCGTGCTCGCCTCGATCACCGAGGCCGTGATCGGCGCCTGTTACCTCGAGTTCGGGTACGACCGTGTCGCCGCGGCCGTCGTCGAAGCCTTCCAGGCGGAGTTGGCCGACGCGCTCGAGCGCCCCGTTGACTTCAAGTCGGCGCTGCAGGAGCGGCTGGCGCGGCGCGGAGCGCTCGTCAGCTATGCGGTCGTGGAGGAGAGCGGCCCGCCGCACGACCGCACCTTCACGATCTCGGCGCGGATCGGCGCCGACGAGATCGGTCGCGGAGTGGGACGCAGCAAGAAGGACGCCGAGCAGGGCGCCGCCGAAGAGGCGCTGGCGCACCAGGCGGTCGTGGGCAAAGGTCAATAGGGAGCGCTTGAGATGTATCTGAAGAGCATCACGATGAAGGGCTTCAAATCGTTCCCCGAGCGCACAACGCTCGACTTCGGTCCCGGCACGAGTGTGATCGTCGGGCCCAACGGCTCCGGTAAGTCCAATGTCACCGACGCGGTGCTGTGGGCGCTTGGCGAACAATCGCCGATGGCGGTGCGTGGTTACTCAATGCAGGACGTGATCTTCGGCGGCGCGCCCGGTCGACAAGCCGCGAGCAGCGCCACGGTCGAGCTCGTGCTCGACGACAGCGAGGGTGTGCTCGGGCTGGGGCCCGAGGTATCGATCCTGCGCCGGCTGGACCGTAGTGGCGAGGGCGAGTACCGGATCAGCGGCGCCAAATGCCGGCTGATCGACGTGATCGAGGTGCTCTCCGACACCGG
>DATKSM010000064.1:0-6766 GCA_035531655.1 Solirubrobacteraceae bacterium | reverse complement strand
GGCCGCCTAGCGGCCACCGACAGAGCCCGGTCCGCGTCCCCGACGGGGCGCGGACCGCAAGGCTCATGCGGTGCTTCCCATGAACGACACCCTTTTCACCGACGCGCTTTTTCAGAGCCTCAGAACGCGGGAGGAGCGCCTACGACCGCTTTGGCAGATGACGCCCATACAGCGCGTCGCCGCGATGCGCCGCGGCGAACTGACGCTGGAGCAGTGCTCCGCGTGGGCCGCCCGCTATCCAGAGCAGGTCCCGCTACTCAACGGCGAGTTCGAGTACCTGGCGGCGTTCACACCCGAGGTCCGCGATTGACCTCGCACCGGCACCCCACCAACGACCTGCTCGTCTACCTGCGCACCCTGGCCGCCGATCCCGGTCTAGAACAGTTCTTGGAGCTGCGCTGGCCGTCACCGCGCGGCTGGATGGACCGGACATTCTTCGCTGAGGACGCAACGACCGGCGCGGCGCGGCGGATCATCCGCAGGGCGGCCAAGGCCGACATCTACGTGGGCGTCGCGCTGCGCGATCGTCCCACCGACGGCGGCAAGGACGCGATCAGCGGCTCGCGCCTGCTCTACATCGAGTGCGATGACCCCAGCGCGCAGCAGAGTCTCGCGCAGTTCGCTCACCCGCCGACGATGGAGGTCGCCTCGGGCTCGCCCGACCACCTACATCTCTACTGGCGTCTCGCCCGGCGGGCAACGAACGCACAAGTCGAGAGCGCCAACCGGCGCCTCGCACTCGCGCTCGGCGGCGAGCTCGGCTGCATCGACATCGCGCGCCTGTTGAGACCGTTATCCGTAGGGCGAGCGGTCACCGGCCACGTTTTGCCTGCTCGTTCGTTTGCGGACGCGTCCGTAACCGGAGTCGAGGCTGGCGATGAGTGAGCTGAGCGTCGACCGCGCGGCTGCGCTCAAATATGTGGACAGTCTGTTCGGGCGGGCGCCGCGCGGGGCACTGGTTGAGGTGCGCTTTCGTGTGCCGTTGGGGATGGGTCAGCGCTTTCACAGCGTGTCGCGCGTCGATCGACTCGTCGAGTCGATCCTGGCGCTGTCGGCGCGCACGGACGTGTATGTCGGCGTGCTTCTGCGGCAGCGCCGTGGGGGCAGCCGCGCAGATCTGGTTGAGCGGGGTGACGTGGTGTGGGCCGACTGCGACACCCGCGAGTCTGTCGCCGCGCTGCGGACGTTCCGACCGTCGCCCGCGATGGTCGTCGCGTCAAGCAGAGAGAACCGTCACGCGTACTGGTTCTTGGCCGAGCCTGTTGGCCTCGATGTGATCGAAGGGACGAACCGACGCACTGCGCTTGCGCTCGGCGCAGACGTTCGCTGCAGCGACCGGGCGAGGATCCTCCGCCCTGCTGGGTCAGTGAACAGAAAGCGCTCCGAGCCGGTGGCGGTGGGGTTGCTTCGCCTCGCGCCGGCGGACCGCGTCTCGGTCGCTGACCTCGATCGGGTCTTGCCGCCAGAGCCCGCACCGCCGGAGCCCGTCAGCCGGCTGCCGCGGCGCCGGTCGATCGCGTCGAGCGATCCGCTGGAGGCGATCCCGCCGCCGGTGTATTTCGAGCAGCTGACCGGTATGCGCGTGGAGCGCTCGGGCAAGGTGCACTGCCCGTTCCATGAGGACCGGACACCGAGTCTGCACGTGTATGACGATCCTGGTCGGGGCTGGTATTGCTTCGGCTGCGGGCGGGGCGGCTCGATCTATGACCTCGCGTCGTTGTTGTGGGACCGCGACACGCGCGGCCGGGATTTCATCGAGCTGCGCGGCGAGCTGGAGGGGCTGGTTCGATGACCTCGCCAGTGTCGGGTTCACGGTCTGAGACGTTCACCGCTTGCGTCGTGGTGGTCGAGCGCCCGAGTCGGCGTCGTAATTGGAGGTTCTCGCCCTGGGCGGCGGCGAGCGCCGCTTCGAGTCGAGCGAGCTCGGCACTGTGGTGGCGTTTGAGCTCGGAGAGCTGCGCGGTGAGTGCTCGCACGACGTTGCTCTGCGATGGCGGCTGGTCGGGCTCTGGCTGGCGTGGGGCGGGCGGTCGGCCTTGCTGGTCGGCGCGGAGCTGCTCGACGCGGGCGCGGAGCGGGGAGCGGTATAGGAAGTCGATCGACACGCCCGCGGTCTTGGCGAGGCCGCGGAAGGTGATCGGCTCGCCGCCGTTGACGAGCGCGTCGAGTGCGGTCTCGGCGCGCTGGGTCGCGGCCTGGCGCTTGCGCTGCGCGGCGACGCGCAGGTTCTCGGGGTTCCCGCGCGCCATCAGTCCTCGGACCGGTCGCTGCTCGTGCTGGTGCTCACCGCGAGCACTGCCTGGGCGAGGTCGTCAGGGATGGGTTTCTGCTCGCCGGTGGTGGCGTCGAACCCGCAGAGGACGACGGGGCCTGCGATCTGGATGCCGAGTAGCTGGGTTGCCCGCGCATTGCCGGGCAACCCCTCAAGCGAACCCTCCTCGTTCACGTAGGCCGTGGCGTCTTCACGGTCGTGGACCGGTAGCGCCTCGATGTGGCCCTCGACCAGTCGCTGCAGGTCGCCGAGCCCGTTTTGCTCGACCTCCTCGACGGAGCCGAACGCGGGGATCAGCAGCGCCTTCACGCGGCCGGTCCTTCGACGGGCTGGTTGGCGGCGCGGGCGCCGGTGCCGGCTCCGCGTACCGCCTGGTCGGGGCGCTCGGCGAGCTCGGGCTGCTTGAGCACCGTGATGATCGTCTCCAGGGCGCGCTGCTCGGTCAGCCGCTGCGCCAGCCACACGTTCGACCCCGACATCTCCTCGCCGGTGCGCTCGCGGAATGCGGCTTGTCGCTGCTCGATCAGGTCGTTGAGCTTGGTGAGCTGCTGCTCGTGCTCTTTGAGGTAGCTCGCGTCGGTGGTGAACTTGTCGCACGTCAGGCACGCGTTCCCACGGTCGCACGCCTGCCGTGGCGGGAGCATGCACAGCCCGTTGGGCAGCACGCGGTCGGTGCGCTTATCGAGCTCGATCAGCGCGAACAGGTCGCGCGGGTCGAGATCGAGATCCTGCCCGTCGGCGGTGATCTTCTTATGGCGCAGGAACTCGCGCTCGTGTGTCTCGCGCAGCGTCTTGGAGTAGTGCATCGTCATCCGTGGCGAGAGGTGCCCGAGATAGCGCTGCACCACGTGGACCGGCACGTTCGCGTTGATCAGGCTCGTCGCGCGGGTGTGCCGGAACCGATGGACGTTGCTCAACGGCGCCCGGCGTCCTTGGCTGTCGCGGATGTCCATCAGCTCGCCAAGCTGCTTCAGCCTCCCGTTGAGCGTGGTGCTCGGGTATGGGTGACGGCCGCGGTTATTGCGGGCGACCGCGAGGAACAGGTAGCGCGGCGGCGGCAGCTGATCGTCGCGCAGCAGTACCCGCAGCCGCGCGTGCGCCCACTCCTGCTGGGCGCTGATGATCGCAAGGACCTCTTGGTCGACGAAGATTGTGTCCGGGGCGCCGTCGATCTTGGTCTGCTGGAAGCGGAGCTTCGCGACGATCGCGTCGCCGTCGCTCTCCTCGCCGGGGCCGGCGGCGACGCCGATGATCGGCAGCAGGCAGTCGAAGTCCAACAGCAAAAGCTCGCTGACCCGCCGGCCGGTCCGCGCGAGCAGCATCACGATCCGCATCGCCTGCTCATCACCGAGCCCGCCTTCCTGCTTGGGTGCGCCGAGCACGCCGGCGTGGCGCATCACCTGCGCCATCGTCGTGTCGTCGAAGTACACGTCATCGTCGGGCCCAGTCCGCGCGCGCGGCTTCTCACCCATTCGCCACAGCCGGGCGTGCTGATCGCCCAGCTGCTCCCACCGCCGGTCGCCGAGCGCGCGCGCTGCCTCGAGGCTGTGGTCGGCCATCCACGCATAGAACTGCTCTACGTGGCCGAGCATGTTCGTCACCGAGGAGTTGCTGATCGGCTCGCCGCGATTCGCCCCTGCGGTCGCACGGCGCTGCTTGAGATGACCCAGGAAATCCAGCGCGAGCAACCGCAGATCGGTCGGATCGGCGCACAAGCGCGGCTCGCTCACCCCGCGCCCCACGAGGAATTGATCGAACACGGTCAACGAGAACAAGCGACCGCGGAGGGTCCCCCAGCGCAACAGCCCGGTCTCGAGCGCGACCTTCAGATGCCACTTGAGCCCCTCGCGCAGCCACGACTGCTCAATCGCCAGAAAGTCATAGCCGGCGTTCGCGCGGCTGGGCTCGTGCACACGCGTCGGGATCCGCGCGTCGTACTTCGGGCTCCAGATATCGTGCTGCCACCACTCGCGAGGGTCATACGCGACTGCGAGATGCCGGTAGCAGCGGCGCAACGTCGCCGGCCCGTTGCTGGTCCACCCGAGCTTGCCGGTCCGCCGCGTCCGCGCCTTCACCAGCTCCCGCTCCCACTCCACCAACGACAGATCCGACAGCGACCGCAGCGGCGGCCGGCCAGCGACGCGGTAGTCCTCGCCCAGCATGATCAACCAGGTGACCAGCTGCCCGTAGTTCATGTTGACCGTCAGGCCCTGCTCGATCACCTGCCACACGCAGTAAGCGAACTCGCGCTGCATCGGCCCGGGCAGGCTGTAGAGGTCAAACCCGCGCCACTCCGGATGTTTGCCCAGCCGCCAGCGGAACGCCGGATGGTCCGGCAGCGTCCGCAGCGAGAACTCCACCAGCCGCAACTCGGCCGGGACCTGCTCCCACAACAACCGGTTGCGCTGCTCCGTGTAGAGGCCGCTGCCGTCAAGCGCCCTGACGAGCTGCTCGCTAGCGATCCTCATCAGTCCTCCAGCCCGCAGTCAGCTCCTGCCACTGCGCGACGGTGCGCTGCTCGGCGTCCTCTGACACCCACCCATACAAGTTCTGGGTCGTCTGGATATCCAGGTGCCCGAGCCGGCGGCTCACGACATGCTCCGCGATCCCGGACAGCAGGAGCGCGGTAGCGTGCGTGTGCCGGAACCAGTGCGGCGTGAACCCGGCCGGCACCCGACCCTCCAGCGCTCGGCGCAGACGCCGGACCTGCCAGGCAACCGTCTCCGCTCGCATCGGCTGAAACCGCGGCTCGCGCGCCAGGTTGACGAACACCCACCAGCAGTCCAGATCCCCGACTGCACCATCGGCGCCCTGGTCGCACAGCCTCCACAGGTACTCGCCGTAGAGCCGATCGAGCTGATCGGAGATGTAGATCCGTCTGAAGCCGCCGTTCTTGACCCGCAGCCCGTGCGGGTGATCATCGCGCGGCACCACCTCAACGAACGGCGTGTCGCCCAGCCCCGTGTGCCAATCGCGGTGCTGGAGCGCCAGTGCCTCCCCGAGTCGCATCCCCGTCTCGGCCAGCAGCGCCCACAACAGCCGGTCGCGGACCGACCCCTGCCAGTCACGGGCGGCCGGATCCCACCGCGCACACGCGTCCAAGATCAGACCGACCTGCTCAGGCGTCAGTGTCGGCGGGGTCGCCGGCCTCGGCCGCGACACGCGCACCACGCTGCGCTCATACCCCCGCCGGCGCGCGAGATGCTCGAGCATCGGCTTATACGCGCGGCCGTGGGAGAACTCGCGCTCATACAACCGCGACGCGGTCTCGACGCCATTGAAATGGTGATAGCGATACAGCGAGCAGACCGCCTGCACCCGCAGGGCCACCGTCCCCTCGCTGAACCGCGCCGGCCGCCGCTCGATCGACGCCAGCGCCGGCGAGTCGCCCGAGCGCAACCAGCCAAGGAAACGGCCGAAGTCCTCGATCCTCACCGCATCCCAGGCGAGCTCGTAGGCGTCAAGGAACTGCCACCAAAGCGCGAGCGCACGGGCGTAGGACTTCACCGTATTCGGCGACCGGCCGAGCATCCGCAGGTACTCCAGGTACTCCTCCGCCGCGCTCACGACGCGGTGATCGCCATCCAGCACCGTCCACGTGCGCTCGCCATCCGGCAGCACAACACGCTGCGTCCGGCAGGAGCCGTTCAGAGAACTGGTGAGTGCTTCGGCGACCATCGGGGGCCGCGCATCATGCCGACCCCGGCGGACGTACCCACCACGCCCAAGCCAACACCCGGGGTGCCCTCCGAGCCGCGCCCGCCGGACGAGGTCGTCGCCCCTCCGGGGCTCCTCCCACGACCGGCGGCATCCCCATCGCCCACCATCACCCAGACCTCACGGATAACCCGTACGCAACAGAACGAATCAGGGCCTCCGACGCCCCTTGACCTCCGTTACGTACGCCCACTCAGCACTACCGGATTCAGGCCACCGACCAGCCTGAACCACAAGCACACGCCGCCCGTCGCGGTGAGGCTCCTACAGCACAACCCCAACGCGCGTCACGCCCTACCGGAGCTGACCGCCAGCCTTCCAAAAGACCCACAGCCGAGACAGTCGTACGCCCCACGGGCGTCGCCCAGCCGCACCGACCGCGACGCGCTGGACCGCGAGCTGCTCGCGATCCCGGCCGCCGAGTACGTCCGCGTCCTGGCGAGCCTCACTCCCAACCGCGCAGGCAAGGTGCTCTGCCCCTTCCATCAAGAGAGCAGGCCCAGCCTCCAGCTCTACCCCGACGGCACCTTCTACTGCTTCGGCCGCCACAGCAAAGACCACGCGTGCCACAAGGGCGGCACAATCTTCGACTTCGCCGCCGCCAGGTGGGGCCTCGGCACGCGCGGCAACGACTTCGTCGAACTCCGCCGGCGTCTAGCCACGACGTTCGGCCTCACACAACCACCCCGCGGAGGTTCCTGATGTCACAGACCACAGACGAGCTCGAGGGCATCCTCGTCGAGACCGCCACCGCGCTCCACGGCGCGCCGGCGGCGA
>DATKSM010000063.1:0-4710 GCA_035531655.1 Solirubrobacteraceae bacterium | reverse complement strand
GCGCCTGGCTGGCCTCGGACGAGTGGCCACCGCGGGCAGCCCTGGACGCCAGCGCTCCCGCGCATCATCGATCCAGGCCTCGATATCGCGCTCGACGAATCGCAGCGGACCGTCCTGCCCGCCGAGCCGGATCGAGGGAATGTCGCCGCGCTTCGCGGCCTCGTAGACCCAGCTACGACTTGTCCCGAGGAACCGCACGAGATCGGATGGCTTCAGCAGGTGATCCACGGACGTGCGGTGACCGGCAGGAAGACGCAACGGCAACATGCACGACGCGCCGCCCTCCCGAGCACGGTTGTGTGCGTTGGGACGCCGAAGCTGCCGCGGGCTGTCCGCTGGTGGCCGGGTGCAATGAGGGCTGGTAGACTCATCTACGCATTAGGCAAAACTAGCCAAACGGAGCATAGTAGATTACATCGGTCCTCGCAGCCTGCGATCATTCACCCGCATGGTTGACGCGACCCCAGGGGACTCCGCTCAGGCGGCGTTCCGTGACGCCCAGGAGGCGTGGCGCGGTGCGCTTGAGGCGCATCGTTTGGCGCCGCCGGATGCCGGCTTCAGTGTGCGGTTGTCGGGGCTCGGGGATGCGGCGCGAGCGGAGGCTGAGGCTTGTCGGGTCGCGGACGGCGCGGGGTTTGAGTGGCCGCCGCACCGGGCGTCGTCGAGTGCGCCGCCGTATGAGCTGCAGCCGGGCTCGGGGCGCCGCGGGCCTGAGGAGTTGTGGCGGCGTTTCGACGGTGCGGTGAGCGAACTCAATCGTGCCGCCACCGGGACGGACCTGGTCGCGGTCGCCGCGGCGTATGGGGAGTTGGCTGAGGTGGCCGGTGAGTTGGCGGTTGCGGTTGAGCGTGAGGATCGCGCGAGCGGTCTGCTTCCGCGTGCGCGCCGTTCGGCGTAGAGCCGCTCGTCGGCTATGCCGGCTTTTTCGCTGCCGGGGGTGGGTCGGCGGTGTCGTCCCAGATCGAGCGTGGCTGATCGGCTGTGTGGCGGTGCGGCAGCGTCGTGGTGGTTGGTTGCCAGAGGTCGCGGCGGGTGGCGAGCGAGGTACTGTCGGCGCTGGCCCGCTCGAGCAGCGCGTCGACGTCTTGGCGTTTGACGCGGAACGCCCGGCCGACCCGCACCGCAGGGAGCGTCCCGTGGTCGATCCAGTTTCGAATCGTCTGCGCGGTCACCTGGAACTCGGCGGCGACCTGCGGGACCGTGAGCAGCTTTGGTTCGGTCATCACATTCCGATGTCGAGGTCGTGATCGTGTTCGTGGGTGTGCTCGCGCCCGAGACGCCGCTCAGCGCGCTCCACGGTCTCGTGGGCGCGATGCCACTGACCCGCCTGGTGGTGGTCGCGCGGCTCAGGGCCCAGCGCATCCGTCTGGTCGGTGATGTCGTGCTCGATGCGGTAGCGCGCGACACGGCGCACCGCGCTCTCCCAGTCCTCGCTCCGGGATCCGGCGGGCCGCTCGCCGAGCAGCGATTTGGCCCACTCGCCTGGGGCTTGTAGTTCACGCTCGGTGAGGTCGTTGAGTAGCGGGTCGCGCTCGCTGGTGAGCTCGCGGATCTCGCGGTCCAGGCCGTCCAGCTCGGAGCGAATCT
The DNA here is from genome assembly GCA_035531655.1 of Solirubrobacteraceae bacterium. Taxonomy (GTDB): domain Bacteria; phylum Actinomycetota; class Thermoleophilia; order Solirubrobacterales; family Solirubrobacteraceae; genus Palsa-465. Next base: position 3,123 of record DATKSM010000063.1, on the reverse strand, counting down.
GCTCCCGGTCGCCGAGCAGATCCCGCAGCCGGACTTCGGCGTCGCGGGCGAGCACGATCGCGTCGTCTGTGCCGTTGAGCGCCGTCGCAAGCCGTGCGCGGTCGATCACGTACTCGTCGCGTTCGCGGCCCAGCACGCTGCGCTTCGGCGCGGGCAAGCGCTCCAAACTTGCTGACAGCTCGTCGCGTCGCTCGGTCAGCTCCAACACGCGGGCGTGCGCCGCGTCGAGCGGGCCCAGCTGGGAGATCGGGAGCGCTGCGCGTTGCGCGCTGAGTTGCTCGACGCGTTCGCCGAGCTCGCGCAACCGCGACGTGCCCGCCGGTGGTGTGTCGGGTTCGGCTCGCAGTGCGGCGTGCTCTTGTGCAGGTTCGTCGGCGAGATCGAGCGCGAGCGCGAGCCGGCGGTCGCCCGCGCGACCGGCGGGCGGGAGCTGTTCGATCGCGAGGTCTTGGTCGTCGCGGTCGAGCATCCGCCGCCCCGCTCGAGCCAGCAGTTCGTCGCGCGTCGCCGGTTCGTGTTCCGGTTCGGGGGCGTGGTCGGCGCGCTCGCGTGCGGGCTGGTCGTCGTGGATCAGCAGCCGACTACTGGCGCGGGCGCGTGATAGCGCGGTGTAGCTCCAACCCGCCGTGAGATCGCGTGGCGTGGCGACGACGATCGCGGCCTCGACGGTCGCGCCCTGCATTCCGTGACCAGTCAACGCGTAGGCGTGCTCGACGTGCTCGGCAACGTAGTTCGCGGGCAGCTCTCTGACCAGGCGGCTGTCGGTTTCGATCACGACGCGATGCTCGTCGAGATGGCGGACGGTCCCGCGCGTACCGTTATCCACATCCAAGAGTCCGTCGTTGCGGCGGCAGATCACCCGGTCACCGACCGCCAGCTCGCGGCGTCCGTAGACGCGCTGGTCGCCAAGCTGTCCTTGGTCGCGGCGCAGCTCCCGTGCGGCGGTGTTGAGCGTCCGGCGGGTGTCGTTGTCGCGGGCGATCATCACCGCCTGATCGACACCGACCTCGCGGACCGCGTCGGCCCACTCGACGACCGCGGCATCACGCGCGCCCGCGGCGTCCTTGAATGTGTCGACCCGTCCTGCCCGTGTTGCCCAGTCGAGGTAGCGGTCGGGGATGCGGTCGTGGAGTGCCGCGAGCGCGCGGCGTTCGCCGGGGTCGCGTTGGCGCATCACCTCGGTCAGCCGCAACGCACCGAGGTGGCGGCCGACTGCGCGCAGCCACCCGCCGGCTTGGACGGAGGCGAGCTGGCCCGGGTCGCCGATCGCGATCACCTTCGCCCCCGCCCGCTCGGCCGCCTCCAGCAGCAGCGCCGTGCTGCGAGTGGCTGCCATGCCGGCCTCGTCAAGCACGACCACGCAACGCTTCGGCAGCGAGTCGCCGAGCTCGTCGAGGTCGATCAACAGCCTGTCCAGCGTGCGCGACGGTATCCCGGCCTGGTCGGTCAGTTCGCGCGCCGCACGGCCTGTCGGCGCGACACCCAACACGTCGTAGCCGGCGTTCTCGTAGAGCCCGCGTAGGACGCCGGCGGTGTAGGTCTTGCCGGTCCCCGCCAGCGCCTCGACCACCTCGACCCCACGCCCGCTCGAAGCCACTGCTCGAACTACCGCCGCCTGATCGTCTGGGAGCGGCCGCCCGGCCGCTTTGATCACCCGGGCAACCGTGCGCGAATCGAGCACCCCCACCACGTCCTCGGCGCGGCCGACGGCGGCGGTGATCAGGCGTCGCTCGCAGTCGACCAGATCGAGAGTCGTGAACTCGCCGAGCTCGGTCGCGAGCACGTCAGGGCGCCGGGTGAAACGATCGGCCTGCTCCCGGATCTCATCGACCGTGGCGCCCTGGCCGGCCGCGGCGGCGAACTCCTGCAACACGACCCGCTCGTCGAAGCTGTTCGCCCGCTCCGTCAAACCATGCGGGCCAGCCAGCCGGTCGCCCAACGCCAGCTCGTCTGAGACGTCGTGCTCGGGTAGGCCGTGTGCGAGACGCTTGCGGCCGATATCGAGGAGCTCGTTGATCTCCTCTCGTCCGAGCCCGAGCTCGCTCGCGCGGGCTTGGACCTCTTCGCGCCAGGTGTGGGTGTCGATCCCGTACTCCTTGCGCTCACGCGTCGCGAGCGCCGCCGCCTCCCCACCCGCCTTCGTATCCAGGCTGATCCCACCGAGCTCGGCCGCGCGCAGCATCTCCTGGCGACGCTTCGAAAACTCAACCAAGATCTCCGCCGGCACACCGGCGAGCTCGGCCGCGCCTTTGCGGACCTCGCCCCACTCCAGGCCGAGCCGCTCGCTGATCGTCACGCGCAGGTGTGATTGGTAGAGGTACCCCGCGGTCTTCGCCGCCCGATACAACGGCGCGCCATGCAACGCCGTGAAGCGGCCGTCCGGACCCCGGGTGAGATTCGCCGCGACGACATGGGTGTGCAGCTGCGGATCGAGTGAGCGGCTCATGCGGTGCAGGTAGGCCGCCGCGATCAACCCCTCCCCCGCCTCGGCCGTCGTCCCGTCATGGCCGCGACGCACGAACACCGCACTGTCGTCGAGGTAGGCGAGCGCCGCCGTCACCGCCTCGTTGTGCGCGCCGACCAGCACACGCGTCAGATCGTTCGGGCCAGCGGCGGCGAGGACGCTGACCGACTTCGGCGCCGAGAACGTCAGATCAAGCGCCGCGACCTCCGGATCACGCACCGACCACCGCAACCGCACCGATGGATCACGCGGATCCATGCCCGCGACCAGCGCGTTGAACTGCCCACCCTCAACCCGGCCCGAGAGGCCGAGCGCCTGGGCGCCGGCGCCCTGCCACTCCCCAGGAACCTCGCCGCGGCCCGTGTAGTAGTCGTCGGCGCCCTGCGCGACCTGCTGCTCGTAGTAGGCGTGCTGACCGACCGCGATCTTGCCGATAGACACCACGATCAAGCAAAGCTAGCAAAACCATCATCGTTGATGCAACTGTGTGCGGAGCAGTTGTGGGTTGGAGGTTGGAGGGGAGTCAGGGGTGGCGGGGTGATGGAGGCGGGATGTGGAGGCGGGATGTGGAGGCGGGATGTGGAGGCGGGATGTGGAGGCGGGATGTGGAGGCGGGATGTGGAGGCGGGATGTGGAGGCGGGATGTGGAGGCGGGATGT
>DATKSM010000062.1:0-14677 GCA_035531655.1 Solirubrobacteraceae bacterium | reverse complement strand
TTCCACGTCGCGCTCAGCCACCTCCTCGACCTCGACACCTGGGCCCAGGCCGCCAACCAACTCCTCCACACCGTCGTCCCCGCGCTCGCCGTCACCGGATGGTGGACGTTCGGGCCTCACCGCCTCACCTCGACGCGAATCGCGAAGCTGACAACCCTCTTCCCCGTGGGCTACATGACTTTCACGCTGATCCGCGGGCCGCTTGCTTCCGACTTCTACCCCTACCCGTTCGCCAACCCCGTCAAGCTCGGATACCTCGCAGTCATCACCAACGCCATCTGGATCGGCCTCCTGTTCGTCGCTCTCGCCGCAGCCGCAACGGCCCTCGACAAGCGCCTCGCCGGCAGACCGTCAGAACCCGCCACAACGATCGCCGCGACTCGCTAGTCCCCAACAGCACCCGCCCCGCCGCAGCCCTATCAATACGGGAGCGCCACCGTCGCGGCCCGACACGCCCAGATCGGACGGCGTTCGGTCGTCGGCGGTGTCGGCGACATTGCTTCCGCACGCGCCGAGCGGAGCGACCGTGGCTCGCCCAGAATCGCCGCCGGCTCCTCGTCGTCCAACTCGGGCGTCTCGTTGGCTCCGCAGGGGGACGCCTCGTTGCCGCGCAAAGGAAGTCTGCGGCTCGCGCGGGCGGGCTGGCTGTGGCAACGCGAAAGCGGGTCCCAGCCCCTGAAGCTCGGCTGCCCCCTACCCGGAATAGGGCGCGGTGCGAATGCTTTCGTGGGTGCGGCGGCAGAGAGCAGCAGGATTCTGGCGCACGCCGAGCCTCGCGTTGCGCGAGCTCCGCGTGGCGGCCGCCGGCGGACATTCCGGACTTCGGCAGGTCCGTAGGTTTGTCTTCTCCCTGTAAGTTCAGTAGTCTCTGAACTTCATGGATGAGGGATTGTGGCGTTTTGTCGATGCGGCCGCGGCGTGGGCGGCGCAGTCGTACGGGCTGCCGCAGATGACGGGACGTGTGTTGGGCTGGCTGTTGGTGTGCGATCCGGCTGAGCAGACCGCGGTGCAGTTGGCCGAGGTGCTGGAGGCGAGCAAGGGATCGATCAGCGGAGCGACGAGCATGCTGGTGCGTTTGCGGCTGGTCGAGCGGCTGCACGTTCGCGGGGAGCGCGCTGACCGGTTTCGGATCCGGCCGGAGGCGTGGGATGACCAGGTCCGCGATCAGCGTGTCGATGAGGTGCGGGCAGTGCTGGCGTTGGGGCTTGAGGCGCTGGCGGGCGAGACGCCGGTGCGGCGGGCGCGTTTGGAGGAGCTCGACGCGTTCTACGCCTGGTATCAGGCTCGGATGACCGAGCTCTACGACGAATGGCAGCAATACAAGAAGACCAGGCTGCGGGGCGAGCACGGTGCCTGACAGCGCGACGGCGGTTAGAGCGCCGCGCCGCGCCGCGCGCCTGCAGCGTGCTCCGTGATCGGTCCTGATCGAAAGCGAGATCCGTTGTCGCACTCTGGTTTCAGCAACCCAGCGATCGCCGTGAGCGGTCTGCGCAAGAGCTTTGGCGAGCACGTCGTGCTGAACGGCATCGACTTCGCTGTGGCGCCGGCCACCGTGTTTGCGCTGCTCGGCCCGAACGGCTCGGGCAAGACGACCACCGTCAACATCCTCGCGACGCTGCTTTCGCCGGACGCCGGGGAGGTGCGCGTCGACGGCCACGACGTCGCACGCGACGCCGATGCGGTGCGCGACGTGATCGGTCTGACCGGCCAGTTCTCGGCGATCGACGAGCTGCTCACCGGTCGCGAGAACCTGGCGTTGATGGCGGATCTGCACCATCTCGCGCGCATCGACGCACAGCGGCGGACCGACGAGCTGCTCGAGCGCTTCGATCTCCTCGACGCCGCCGACCGCACGGCCGCCACGTACTCGGGCGGGATGCGCCGCCGCCTGGACCTCGCCATGACGCTGATCGGCGCGCCCCGGATCATGTTTCTCGACGAGCCGACGACCGGCCTAGACCCGCGCAGCCGCCGCACAATGTGGGAGATCATCCGCGGCCTGGTGAGCGACGGAACGACCGTGTTCCTCACCACCCAGTACCTGGAGGAAGCCGACCAACTCGCCGACCACGTAGCAATCCTCGACGGCGGACGCCTCGTCGCGCAGGGTACGCCCGCCGAGCTCAAGGCGCGCGTTCCTGGCGGCCACATCGAGCTCACGTTCGCTGACCCCGCCGCGTATCGTGCGGCCACGGGCATCCTGCACGCCCCCGCGCGTGCCGAAGACGCGCTGACCTTGCAGGTTGCGACCGATGGCAACGTCGCGACGCTGCGGCGCGTACTGCGCGAACTCGATGACGCCGACGTCGACGTCGACAGCCTCTCGATCCACACCCCTGACCTCGACGACGTGTTCTTCGCGCTCACCGGCCGCCCAGCCGCGAGCGAACCCGACCGCGAGCACGAGGAGGCGTCCCGATGACCGCTGCCTACGCGTTGCGCGACTCGACCACGATGCTACGTCGCAATCTGCGCCACCTGCAGCGCTACCCGGCACTGTCGCTGTTCCCGATCCTCATGCCCGTCGTGTTCCTGCTCCTGTTCGTCTATGTCTTCGGCGGCACGCTCGGCAACGGACTCGCCGGTGGAGGCGGGCGAGGCGCCTACGTCAACTTCCTCACACCCGGAATGCTGCTGTTCACCGTCGCCACCGCCGCGCAAGGCACCGCAATCTCCGTCGCCAAAGACATGACCGAGGGCATCATCGCCCGCTTCAAGACGATGCGCATCTGGCAGCCATCAGTGCTCGCCGGACACGTCCTCGGCAGCCTCCTGCTGACCCTGATCAGCCTCGCCGTCGTCATCGCAGTCGCACTGCTCATCGGCTTCCACCCCACCGCCGCGCCGGTTGACTGGCTTGCCGCCATCGGGCTGCTCCTGCTGCTGGCCATCGCGCTCATCTGGCTCTCGGTCGCCCTCGGCCTCACCGCCAAAAGCGTCGAAACCGCCAGCAACACGCCAATGATCCTGATCCTGCTGCCCTTCCTCGGCAGCGGCTTCGTGCCCGTCAAATCAATGCCCGCCGGCCTGCGCTGGTTCGCCGAAAACCAACCCTTCACCCCGATCACCGACACCCTGCGCAGCCTGCTGCGCCACCACCACGTCGGCAGCACGGGGACGACAGCCATCGCCTGGTGTCTTGCCATCACCGCAGCCGCCTACCTCTGGGCCAGATACCTCTACAACCGCCGACCCGCTCACTGACCCGAACCCGTCCGCCCCTTCGTCCAGCCGGAGAAGCCGCATCCGGGCAAGACGTAGCGGGACCGCTTGGGAGTGCTGCGGGCGCGGCGCCTGTCGGGCTGCCGCGGAAATGCCCGTGCGTGGGCGCTGAAGCAGGACAAGGCTACGCAAACCGGCGATGGGCGGGGTCGCGCGGCGTTTGAGCCGTCGGTGATGGTCGCGCTCTTGATGTATCGGACTTGGGTCGTGCGGCGCCCGCTTGCCATCGAAGGGGGAGGCCGCGCGTAGCAGGCATACCGCCACCTTGCCGGCGCCCGCAGAGCGAGGTCGTCATACCGGGGCCGGTGCGAGCACGGCGTCGATCTGGCCGATCGCCTGTGTCATGCCCTCCTGCATGCCCATGGCGAGCATCGTCTGCATCTGCTCGGCGTCTGCGAAGCGGGTCACGACGGTCATCCGGGTGCCGCCGTCGACGGCCTCGAAGGTGACATGGCCGGACATCGGCTCGACGCCGGGCAGCGGCTCTCCGTCATCTCCGGCGAGCCCGTTCGCGAACTCAAGCCTGCGTGGCTTGTCGATCGCGTCGATGCGCCACCAACCCCGCGGCATCTCACCTGCGGGCCCGGTCATGAAGTACCGCGACTGTCCGCCGACGATGAACTCGTGGCGGGTGAACGTCGCCGGGAACGTCGGCGGACCCCACCAGCGCTCGAGCTTGCGCGGGTCCTCCCAGACCTCCCAGACCCGGTCCGGGCTCACGTCGAACTGCGCGACCAACGTCAGGGTCAGCGTGGCCGCGTCCTTGGTCGTGCTGATAACCGTCATGTCGTGCTCCCTTCCTCGCCGGCGAGGATGTCGGCGATCCGCGTGGTGCGCTCGATCCACATCTGCTCGTAGGCGTCGAGCAGCGCGGCGGCCTCGTGTAGCGTCGGGGCGTGACCGCGCACGATCTGCTCGCGGCCGCGTCGCTCCTTGGTCACGAGTGCGGCACGCTCGAGCACCGCCACGTGCTTCTGCACCGCGGCGAAGCTCATCTCGTAGTGGCGCGCCAGCGCCGACACCGACTGCTCCTCGCGGATCGCGCGCGCGAGAATGTCGCGCCGAGTCGCAGCTCCCAGCGCCTGAAAGATGCGATCAGCGGCGACATCGGTGAGCATATATACAACCATATGGTTGCAGATTACAGGGTTCTGCGCCACGTGCACGCCGTGACACCGGGCCGGCCATCCATCTATCTGCGCTGCGTCTGGGTTCTTGAACCACCTCGGACCCGGCCGCCTACTTCCGCCGGATGCGAGCGGCGCGACCACACCCGGCCTGGCGCTCGAAACGGACGAGCACCGAGCGCGTCGCTCAAGCGTCGGGTCGCGCTCGCTCGCGCCAGGCGATGCGCGAGCGCCTTCGCCGGCGCCGATCAGACCTGGTCGTCGTCCGGGGCGAGCGTCTGACGCGACGTTCAGCACACGCTCGCTAATCGGGGAAAAGGAACAACGCGCTCCGCCCTCTACGCTATGGGAGCTGCGTGAGGTTGACCGCTTCCAGTTGCCGGGATTGGCGGTTGGTAACGAGCGCTGTCGTGCCGTTGGGCTCTACGGAGATGTCCCGTGGGGTTTCTCCAGTCTTGATCGTGCCGAGCACGGCTGGCTTGCCCGCGAGCGCTGCCGTCGTGTTGACGACGGTGAGTCCGTTCGACGCCTGGTCGGCGACGATAAGACGCTGCCCGCGGTTGACCAGCGCGAGTCCCTCTGGTGAGCCCCCCACCGCGAGCGCCGCAATCCGGGCGTGACTCGGATCGCTTCGGAGCTTCGCCGTCGAAAAGGCAAGCAGCTCGTTGCTGTCGCGCGCCGTGACCCAGAGAGTCTGCCCATCGGCGGAGACGACATCACGTACCGTGCCGCACGCGCCAGCTGCCGCTGTCGCGACCACGGCCTTCGACGGGTCCTGCTTGGCGCGTCCGACATCAATCACACTGACCGCCCCGGGATCGGTCTGGCCGCCGCCAGCCTCACTTGTTGCGTAGAGCCACTTGCCGTCAGGCGACAGCGCGAGGCCCACGGACAAGCCAGGTATCGGGATGGTGCCGACGAGGTGCGAGCCATGAAAGCCGCTCGCAATCGCTGCGCGTAGATCGAATACGGCTATCTCGTGAGAGAACTCGACAGTCACGAACGCATACGCGCCGTCAAGCGAAGTCGCGACGTTGATCGCGAAGCCACCAAGACCGGGGCTTCCGCTTCCAGCAGAGAGCGTGCCCAGAACCGGGTTGCGACTGCCATCTTCGGCGCGTTGGACGCTGACGACAACGGCTCCCTCCCCGCTGGCGGCGAGCAGATACCGTCCGTCGGTCGTCAATGTCTGCCCCATCACGCCCAGACCAGGAGGCATGGGAATCAGGCGAGCGGACGCGGGTGCGAACGTGCGGTCTGAAAAGACCGCTTCGTGATCGCTGGAAAGCCACAGGAACGAGAACTTGCCGTCGGGCGTGCTGACGACGGCGTTGGGACCTCCGGCCGTCGAGACGAACGCCGTCTTGACGCCAGCAAGTTGACGCCCGCGAGCTACAGCGGTCGAGCACGCGCCGCCCGCACTGGACGCGAAGCGCGCCACCGCTGACGAGCCAGCACCCGGACGAACTGCGGAAGCCGCGGGCAGCGCAGTACCGCAACCGAAAGCGAGAAGGGCCAATACGAGAAAGGCCAAGCCTGAACGCCGCTCAACGGTCGCCACGAACCGACAGCCTACGCCGAACGCCTCGATCTTCCCAGAGCGCGGTCACTGTCAGCGAGTGTCTCGAAGCGACGCGCGCCGCTTGTCGCCTGGGACGATTTCCGAGGCGCGCGACCTGGCCGTCAGATCATCCTCGCCTGCGCCAAGCGATGCGGAAGCGTTCGCGCCGGCGCGCGCCAGACCTGGTGCTTGTCCTGAGCAGGCACCGCGCGGGGATGTAACGACTCCAACCCCTATCAGAGACGGCCCCTATCACGCGGAGGTAGCTCGGCGAACGAATCGATGGGAACTCGATAGTCGCCTACGGACACTTATAGGTATGGAAGCTCATTCTGCCCGTGACGATGCCGAGCTGTGGCGCGCGGCTGACGCGGACCCGGCGGCGTTTGGCGAGCTCTACGAGCGACATGTCCGGTCCGTGTTCGGGTTCTGCGCTCGGCGAACCGGCGAGCTTGCCCTCGCGGAGGATCTGACGAGTGTCGTGTTCCTGGAGGCGTGGCGCAAGCGACGGTCGGTCCACCTCCACGGCACGAGCGCCCTGCCATGGCTACTGGGTACGGCGAACAACGTCATGCGAAACCAGCGGCGGTCATTGCGGCGGCATCGCACCGCGCTGCGACGGCTGTCCGTGAACGAGGCCGCCCCGAACGAGGAGGAGGAAGTGATCGCGCGCGTGGACGCGCAGCGGCAGCTCTCCGCAGCGCTGCGGGCGATCGACGGTCTTCCGCAGGAACAGCAGGACGCGGTCAACCTGGTGCTCTGGAGCGGCCTCTCCTACGAGGACGCGGCGCAAGCACTCGGTGTGCCCGTCGGGACGGTGCGCTCGCGCATCGGGCGCGCTCGCGCCACGCTCAGCGCGTCGCTGGCCGCCCCTCTGCCAGCCACCACGAAGGAGTCCTCATGATCGATCTCACTACACCTCCCGTGCCTGAGTTGAGCAGCGACTGGATCACCGCACGCCGCGAGCATCTAGTCGCTGAGATCGCTGCGCCACATCGTCCGCAGCCCTCACGCCGGCTCGCTTTGAGCGGCATCGGTGCCGTCGGCGCGCTCGGCGCGGTTACCGCAGCGCTCGTGCTAAGTCTCGCCGGTGCCGGTGCGCCGAGTGCGTTCGCGGGCTGGAGCGCCGATCCGACGACGCCGACGAGCGGGCAAGTCCAAGCTGCGGAGTCCCACTGTCTCAAGAGCAACCCGCAGCTCGCGTCGGCCACACCCACCCTCGTGGATACACGCGGGCCGTACACGGTGCTGGTGTACGGCGCAAGCGGTCCCGGCGGTGCCGGGTGCGTCATGACCCCGTCCGCGCAAGGCTTGCATCAGAACCCTGATTTTCCCCTCGGCGACCTGACTAACGCGACTGCGGTCGCGCCCGACGCGATCGTTCCGTTGACCGGAGTGCTTGCATTCGCCGGACCGTACGCGCCAACAGCAACGGAGCAACTCACGGTGCAACTCATTCTCAGCGTTGGACGAGTGGGCACGGACGTGACGGGCGTCACACTCATGCTCGCGGACGGCACACGCGTCGAGGCCACAGTGACCAACGGCTGGTACGCCGCCTGGTGGCCTGGAAATCCGTCTGCCCAGACGGCGGCCGAGATCACGACGACGAGTGGCACCATGACGCAGTCGCTGGGTACTGGCGCGTCGGGCGTCTCCGGCGCGACCGGAACGACGCCATCGAACTGAGCGACTATCAACGGCGGCGGCGCGAGGACCGCGTCGCCGCCAATCCGTCTACCCCGAAGCGCCAAGGCAACCCAAGTCGACACCAAGCCGATACCACTGTCCTCTGATCCGGCGCTCGCCACCTGCGATCAGCAGTCCAACCGGGGCTGCTGATCGACGCACGCCAAGACACGGGGTCTACAACCCGACGCCCGAGACCGCCCGGAATGCGGCGGCTCGCCATGTGACCCGCAGCTGTGGCAAGCAAGCCCGACGACGCGCTGCCCGACGCGAACTGGACCCGGCTCCCCAAGGAGACCCACCGAGGGCAGCACACCTTCTCGCGCCCAGATACGAGCGCCCAAGTCTTGGTTGGCAGCGTGCCCGCTCAGGACGACTTCCGAACGCGTCGGCTGACGATCGTGCGCGCTCGCTCGCGATGGGCCAAGCCGGAGCCCTCGTCGCCCGCGCATCGGACTCATTCGTCGTCCTTAGTGAGCATGAGAGTTCTGCTCCTCGCGTTGCGACAGCGAGGGCTGGTTTTAGCTGCTTCCGGCTCGGGGCCAGGGTGCGTGTTCGATCATGCCGATCAGCTCGTCGCGTCGGTAGCCCTGGGCGCGTGCGTATTCGACGAGTTCGTTGACGCGGCGGAGTACTGCTCCGCGTTGTGGTGTGCCGGCGACGGTGATGCCGCGACCGCGGCGAAATTCGAGCAGCCCTTCGTCGCGGAGCGTGTGGAGCGCGCGCAGGACGGTGTTGGTGTTGACGCCGAGGATGGTTGCGAGGTCTTTGGCGAGCGGCAGTCGGTCGCCTGGGGCGGCTTCGCCGTCAGCGATTGCGCGGCGGATCTCGGCCGCGGCCTGGAGATAGAGGGGCGTCTGCTCTGAGGGATCGACCTTGCCATTCAACATGGTAGGAGGTAATCTAGCACCATTGGCGACGAGCGGGTTTGGAGGTCGCGGTGATCACGAGTCCGGTCGAGATCGAGAATGGGCCGCCCCATGACGAGGAGGCGCTCTTTCGTGAGGCGCGCCGCCTGCGTCGGCGACGCTGGACGATCGGACTGCTAATCACTGCGATCGTGCTCGGCGGCACCGCTGCGATCGTCGCCGTCGTGACCTCGGTCGGCGGTGCGAACACGACCGCCATGAGTGCTGGCACTGCGGGGGTCCTGCCGAACGGTCCGGTGGCCATGCTCCATGTGGCGGGTCCGCTGGCGGTCGCCCCGGACGGCGCGCTCTACGTCACCGATGTGATCGGCAGTGGCTTTGAGCCCGGCGGCGACCGCGTGCTGGTGCGATTGCCCGACGGCCGCTTCCGCGCGATCGCCGGCGACAGCAAGGTCGGCTTCCCGGGCGACGGTGGCCCGGCGGTGCGTGCGGAGCTCTCAAGCGTGTCTGATCTCGTGTTCGCGCCCGACGGCACCCTCTACATCGCTGACGGCGGACGCGTACGAACCACCAGCCGCGACGGCGTGATCCGCGCGATCGTGGGTAACGGAGAGCCGCTGCGAACGATCGCTAACGGCACCCCTGCACTCTCAGCCGCGCTCGGCTCGGGTAATCCGAATCCGCTGCAGATCGCTCTGAGCCCGGCCCGCCAGCTGTACGTCGCGACCGGCCGCTCGCAAATACTGCGAATGACCGCTGCTGGCAAGCTCGACACCGTCCGCGCGGTCGTCACATCGGGGCCCTGGAAGGGTCCGGTCGGCGGCTGGTATCCGATCGCGGTCGACGCGCACGGCAACATCGATGTCGGCGGCGGCCCCAGCGGCTGGTCGATCTGGCAGGTCGCACCGAACGGCGTCGCACACTACGTCGGCTACGGCCGAGGGAGCGGCGGCAGCGACCCAATCCTCCAGCCCGGACCGGAAGGCGCGATCTACGCTGCCGCGTCTGGCCTCATCCGTATCGAGCCCCACAAGCTCGTGCCGATCTCCAGCTTCAACATGCCGCTCTCCACCGTCAACGAGCGGCCCGGCCGTTACTTCCCACTGACCTACTTCGCGTTCAGCCCCAACGGCACGCTCTACGCAGACGACATACCGGGCAACATCGGAGACGAACTCCATCAACAGCTCGTGTCGGTCCACAACTCACGTATCAGCCGGCTCTGGCAGGAAAAGAACGCCACGCCGAAGTAAAGGGCCACCCGCCAACCTCACGCTTCTTCCATGGGCGTGTTAGCGAGCGGCTGAACACGACGCCCAGCGCTACCGCAAAGGACGAATAGGAAGCCCACTCCCGGCGAGATGAGCTCTTCCGCATCGCCCGGTCGGGGCGGGCGTGATCAGCCCTCAGGCGCCTTGGAGGGCGTCTTGCGGATGCCGTTCACGTCGCGTGGCGCCTCGTGCGCGGGCGCCCTCTGCGGCGACGGTGTGGATCAGCGGGCGAGTGCTATCGCGGGGTCGACGCTTGCGGCTCTGATCGCGGGGTAGGCGCCGGCGAGTAGGCCGGTAATTGTGCCGACGAGTGGTGCGAGGATGATGATCCAGAGTGGGGCGACGGGTGCCCAGCCTTTGAGTAGTGCGATGGCGGCGACGGCGGTGAGGCCGAGGGCGTCTCCGAAGAGTCCGCCGAGGGTGCCGAGAGTGAGGCTTTCGAGGAGCATTTGCGTTGCGATCTGTGTCTTGCGGGCGCCGATTGCGCGGCGCAGTCCGATCTCGGGGACGCGTTCGAGTACTGACACGAGGGTTGTGTTGGCGATCCCAACGATTCCGACGATGAGCCCGACGAGTGCGAGTACCACGAAGAGGCCGGTGATGTCGCTTGAGACGGCGGCGCCGAGCGCTTGGGGGTTGGGTGGGGTCGTGACGGTTACGGCTGCGGGGTCGGTGGGGTAGATCGCTGTAGCGAGCGCTTGGCCGATCGCGGTTGCGTAGCCGAGCCGTGTGGCGACGATCAGGGTCGGCGCGGCGTTGGCGGTGTTGTTGGGCAGGAGTTGCTGTTCGGTCGTGTCGGGGATGACGACGTCGAGGAGTGCTTGGTTCTCACGTTCGGTGTTTGAGATGATTCCTTGCGCGAGGAACAGTGTGCCGTCGATGTAGATCGTCGCCGGGACATGGTTCAGGCCCAATTGGCGAGCTGCTGCGACGCCGAGCAGAGCGACGTGCGCAGCATGGTCTTGTTCGGTGGTCGTGTAGAGCGTCCCCTCGGACAGCGTGGGGGCGATCACGGCCAGCGCACCCACGCTCGCAGACATCACGTTGGGGCTCGATCCGCTCTCCTGCGCGGCCGCAACGGCGCCGGGACCAGGGCCCAGCGTTACCGTCGGTTGCGGCGTCAGTTCAGACCGGATCACGCCGGCAGCACGCACGCCAAGGAGACCCAGAGCCTGCGTGCGTTCCGCGTCGGTGATAACCGGAGCGGTCGTCGTCGCTGACGCGCCCTGGGCGTCGACTTCCGTTGAGTCGAGCGCGTCGAATCGCGTGTTGATTTGGGCGTGTGCGGAGCTCGTCAGGCCGAGTGTCGTGACGAGCATGCCGACGCCGAGCACGGTGCCGAGGATTGTCAGGAGGCTGCGTCCGGGGCGGTTCAGGGGCGCGGTCAGCGCCTGCGCGAGCACGTCCCGCGGCAGCATTCGCACTCGTCTGCGTTCCCGATGTCTGATCGGCACGTCGTGTTGACGCTCTCGCCTGGTACCGGGCCACCGGCGCCCGGTCACGCAGCGACCTCGCCTGGCTCTGCTGGGGCACCGTCGACGAGTCGTAGCAGCTGGCCCGCGTGTGCGGCGATCTCGGGGTCGTGGGTGACGAGGGCGACGGCGATGCCCTCGCCGTTGAGTTCGCCGAGGAGTGCCATGAGCTGTGTCGCGGATTCGGAGTCCAGGTTTCCGGTCGGTTCGTCGCACAACAGGAGCGGTGGCCGTCGTACGACCGCTCGCGCGACCGCGACACGCTGGCGTTCGCCGCCCGAAAGCTCCCTCGGCAGCGCGTGGGCGCGCCGCGCAACTCCCACGCGTTCGATTGCCGCCGCCGCTGCGGAATGACGTTGGGCTGGCGGGACGCGGCCGTAGACGAGCGGTAGCTCGACGTTTTCGAGGGCCGTGAGGGCGGGCAGGAGATGGAAGCTCTGAAAGACGAACCCGATCGACGAGCCGCGGATCGCGCTGAGCTCTTCGTCGCCCAGCTCGGCGGTATCTCGCCCGTCGACGAGGACGGTGCCTGCCGACGGGCGAACGAGCAGCCCCAACACGTTCAGCAGCGTCGACTTTCCCGAGCCGGACCGGCCCATGATCGCGAGGTAGTCGCCGTGGTGAACCCGCAAGTCGACGGGTCGCAGTGCATGCACCGCCTGCGCGCCGCTGCCGTAGGAGCGCTCCGCTGCACGCAGCTCGATTGCCGGAGTCGGTGCTTTGGGTGCGTTAGTCATTGACGATCACGCGCTCGCCCACGCTCAACTGGGCGCCGCCCTGGGGAGTGATGGCCACAACGCCGCCAATGCTCATCCCCAGCGAGACCGTGACCCGCCGCGTGCGACCTTTATCGCGCACCATGATGTAGTTGGTGCCGTCGCTCGCGGTTCCGACGGCTGAGAACGGCGCTACCCATACCGCGTGGTGCGAGGTGGCGCGCACCACGGTTACCGCGACTTGCGAGCCGATGGTCGGGAGCTTGGGGTGCGCGGCGAACGAGACGGTGACGGTCGGCTGCGATCCGGTCGCCTCGACGCTCGAGACCACTCCGGGAATATCGTGCGCGGACTGTACGACGGCGTGCATGCCGTCGCGCACGGTCTGCACCTGGGACGGGTCGATCGAGACGGTCACGACCGGGGCGCCGCTTGCGACCGTCAACAGCGTCGGCCCCAACTCCTGGTCGACGCGCGCAGACACGCTCGCGACGTACCCCGGCAGCCGCGACAGATAGAATACGTCGGACGCCGGCACAACCGCCGTCACGAGCGACGCCGTCTTCTTTCGGGCGTGGAGACCCTTACCTGGGAGCGTTATCTTCGTGGTTTGGGTGGGCGCCGCGAAGCCGCGTGCGGCGAACATTGCTGCCGCCGCCGCAGCGGTCGAGGCACCGAACTTGCCGTCCGGGGCGCCGATCGCGTAACCGAGCCGGACGAGCGCCCGTTGAAACTGCGCCACATCAGCACCGCTCTCGGCGTATGAAAGCGACCGATACATCGGGATGGAGCCATGGAGCGCGAAGATCGGCGTTGCCGCAACATTTGCGAGCACCGAGCCCTCGGCAACGCGCGAGCCGACGCCTAGCGGAAGCTGCAGGATCAACGCGGTCGCGCCCGCCGGCAGCATCGGCGCCAATGGCACCACCGCGACTCCGCTGGGCGCCTCGACCGTTCCTGACAGCTCCAAGGAGTCCGTCAGCACCCGCCTGGAGATCGCTACGGTCGGGGTCGGCTCGACGACGTGAGAGGGCAACACACCAGCGTTGCCGTGCACCGTCGTCCCGGCCCAGAACATGCCGCCAGCCACGGCCACGCTGCCTGCGAGCCCGAGGATCAGCGTACGTCGCCGCGTTCGAGCCCGCAAAACGCCGATCGGATCCTCAGCCACCACGACCGCCTCCGCGACGGCGACGGGCACAAACCCGTAGCGCGCCTGCCCGGGAATCGACGAACGACGTTGAACTGGCCCTCTCCCAGCGCCTCTTCGTTGCCGGCGAGGTACCTGGGAGGGCCGACGGACGCGCCCTGTTCTCGACGCCCATCACATGATCGCGGAGGTACCGCACGCGTCCGGGCGCTCAGCTCGAAGGCCGCAGCACGAGTTGCTTCGCTCGCGCCGCCGCGGCCTGGGCGTCCGCGGTGACGGCTAGCAATGCTCCTGCCTCGCTCGCTGGCAGATGGTTAGCCAGCGTTCTGTAGGTCGCCGAGTAGGCCGCTGCCAGTCCGCTGCTGTACTGGCAGCGGCCGTCCGCTACGGCGTAGCGGATCTCCAGGCTGCGCAGCGTAAGCGTCGTGCCGCCCGAGTATTGGTCGCCGACCCACTGGCTCATCGCGGCTGGCGTCGCAAAGACCCGTCCGACAGTCTTGTCGATACATCGCGACCATGCAGCGGTCGTTCGCACCACACTGGGGGCGGCCGTCACCGCCGTGAGCAGAGTGCTCGCGATGGTCTCGGGTACCGCGATCACGAGTTCCGCGGCACGCGGGCTGCCGTACACCAATGTTTGGGCGCGACCGTGGCAGCCTCCTGTCGTGAACTGCACGACCCTCCCGTCGCCCACTTGCAACGTGACGACGCGGGAGTATTCGCCCATCGCGACGCTCCAGCGAACACTCTCAGCATGAGAAAGCGAATGCAGATACTTCTCTTGCTCCTCGACCCCGACACCGCCATTGCGCGCGACCGGCGAAGTGGTATGCGCGTAATAGAACCCGTATCCGTACTGTGCGCGAGCGGCGAGATTCTGCGCTTCGGGCGGCGGCTGGCCTGTTGGCGTGTCCAGGTACGTGTCAGCCAGCGCAGCGAGAGGTGCCGGTGGCTCACCGATGTAGTACTTGAATCCGTGCGCCTGCATGCAGCGCTTGACGAAGTCCTGCTGCGCCGCATACAGGAACTGCTCCTCCTGCGGCGCGATGCCCCCGTTGGCGATCACGTTGAACTCCGCCGTCGTAATCGGGCGATAAGGCCCGAGGGACGCCGCCCGCGATGCGTCCTCGTGAGCCGCGCCGCACGCCGCCAACGCCACAGCCGCTGGCAAACACAGAGCAATACGCGCCGATTTTCGGCGTCGAGACCATACGCGCGCTGCGCCAGCGCGGATGTCGTGTAGAAGCACATTCGCGGCGCCGAGGTGCGGGCGTAGACGGCTCACCTGGCCCCTCTGGCCTATGAGGGATCGAGGTGCCCGGGTCAGCATCCCTGGTTCAGCCTTGCGTCCTGGGCCGCGAGCGCGGGGTTCGCGGATGGCGCCGCCGACTCGGTCCAGATCCTCACCTGTGTCGGCGAGACCGGGTCCGCCGACCAGATGTAGTAGTCCGGGGGCGGCGGCGTCGCGGTGATCTGCGAATTCGTGGGCTCGCCGCTGGCGCCGTCGGCGCTTGCGCGCCACTGCGTCACGGTCAGACCATCGGCAGCGAGCACCGGCGCTGCAGCGGATACCCGCGCACCGAGCAGGCCACTGCAATGC
>DATKSM010000061.1:0-9165 GCA_035531655.1 Solirubrobacteraceae bacterium | reverse complement strand
ACAGCGAACAGCGCGTTGAACGCAGCCGGTGCCACCAGGATGAGCTGCCCTGCGAGGTGGACTGGTCCGGCGACGACTGGGGTTGGCCGGAACCGGCGGGGAGGATCACGTCCGTCGCGAACCGCCGGGTGAACATCGCCGGCTGCAGTTGCAAGCCCCCATCGAGGAGCCACAGCGCCGCCAGGGCGAGCTGGAGCCTGTCGGTCGTGCTCCTACCGCGGCGGAGCAGTGCGTCCCCGACAGAACCCGGGCGCGACGCACGAGTGGGCCGCGCCATGCCCGCGCGGAGCGGGGCCTGGCCGCGCCAGATCACAGGTCGTGACATGCCGCCTCGCGTGAGATGCGCCTCCCCAGCCAACTGCTCGGGCCGACGAGGCGCATCCTCGATACGCTGGGCGCCGACCTACTTCACCGTCACGGTCACCGATGCAGCCACGTGTGGCCCCTTGATCGACGGTGTGTGCAGGTTGTCCACGAGCTCGGCGTAGAAGGTGTGCTTGCCTGGTTTGATGCCCGCGAGCGACACCGGGATGCTGTTCGCGCAGCTCATGGCGAGCATCGTCCCCATCCCCATCATCCCGCCGTTGAGCGAGTCCACGAACGCGTGCCAGTGGCCGTACCCAGCAAGGTTGGGCTTGCCGTACAGCGCGCATGACGGGATGAAGTTCTGGACGTGCACGGCGAGGTTGAAGCTGCCGCTGACGGTCGCGCCAGGCTTCGGTGAGACGATCGCAATCGACGGCGAGCCCGAGAACGGGTGCGCGGCGATTGTTAGGGTGTGCGTCGGCTTGTAGGTGAAGGTCACCATCTTGGCCGAGTGCATGTCCGAAGCGTGATCGTTCTCCGCGGCAAGGATCTCGAGCGTATGCTTGCCGGCAGGAACGTTCGCCAGGCTGATCGTCGCCTTCGGCCCGCAGAACATGTTGATCAGGCCGCCGTCGAGCATTATGTGGTAGTGGCCGATGCCCATGCGGTTGGCGGTGCCGGCGTATCTGCAGTCGACCTTGAAATGGGTGATTGCGACGTCGACGTTGAGCTGGTTGCCGGTCACGACTTGACTCTGCGTCGGGGTCAGGATCTGGATCTTGGCTCCGGTGTTCACGCTCATCCCCGACGACCCGCTCGCCGCTGCATGAGCTGTGGGCTTGGCGCCGGCCGTGCCGGTGATCGTCGTGTCGAACGCGTATCCGGCGAGGGCGAGCGTTATCGCGGCCCCGCCGACGGCGCTCCAGCGCTTCAGCATCAGCTTCCTCCATCAATTGCGGTGTACGGACTGCCGCGGCAGTCACGCTCGGTTCGATCGTCACGTATGACCCCGAACGCACCGGGACGATTCAGAACATTTCGCAACCAGGCGCCGACCGGCGCCCGCCTGGTGTCAGCAACCAGGCGGCGACGCAGAGTCACCCGACTCGGCGAGCAGCCGTCGCTCGTAGCGGCGCAGGTACAGCGCGAACCCGATGATCCAGCTCGCGCCGACCACTGCAAGGATCACGTCGAGGGCCGTGCCGGCGGTCGTGAGCGCGTGGCCTAGGTAGAAGTACCCGAGTCCGTACGCGACGGCCCACACGACACCGCCGGTGGCGTTGTAGAGCACGAACCGGCGCCAGCGCATCTGCGTCGCGCCAGCCAGGAAGGCAGCCCACATCCGGAACAGCGCGACAAAGCGCCCGGCGAACACGATCTTGCCGCCGTGGCGCGCGAACGCGCGCCGTCCGGCGTCAAGCCGTCGCGGCGTGAGCCGGATGTATCGGCCGTACCGGACCGCGAGCCTCAAGCCGCCGACGCGCCCGACCCAGAAGCCGGTGCTGTCGCCAACGATCGCTCCCGCGGCCGCTGCGGCGATCACCCCGGCGATCGAGAGGCGGTGTGTGGCGCCCGCGTATGTCGCGGCCGCGATCAACACGGTCTCTCCCGGCACGGGTAGGCCGAGGCTCTCGATCGCCACGAACGCGAAGACGCCGACATAGCCCAAGGCGGAGACCAGGTGGGCGATCTCGTTGCTGCTCACGAGGGCGCCGACCGTCATTCGCGGAGCCCTTCGCCCGAGCGCCGGCTACGAAGCCGGTCGCCGGACACGGGCGCTCCCGTCGTCGCCCGCGACAGCGAGTAGGCACACCGATGGGTACCCGCGGACGGTGATGCGGGTTCGCTCGATAGTGAAGCCGGCTGCATCGATCGCGGTCGTGGGGTCCATCGGCCTGAGCCCGCCGAGCCGCTGCGGGCTCAGTCGAGCGAACGTACCGGTCAAGGTTGCTACCGCATGCCCGACGCCGCGAGCAGGGACGACCGGCGTGACCGTGACGAGCCGGCCACCCGGCCGGAGCACCCGGGCGACCTCGGCAAGGACGCGCGGGACGCTCTCATCGGCGAGCACGTGAAGGACGTACGCGACGATGGCGACGTCGAACTCTGCGCTAGCGAATGGAAGGTCGAGCGCGCTCGCGTGGCGAACCTCCCAGCCGTTCGGGAGCTTCGGCACGCGCCGCAGCATTTCCGCGGACCGGTCGATACCAACCGCCGCCTCAGGGCGGTCTTGGCGCCGCGCGAGCTCCCGCAGTACCAGTCCGGTTCCGGTACCGATGTCCAGGAGCCGATCTGTCTCTCGCGGCGCTGCGAGGTCGAGGGCGAGGCGGATCGCATCGCGCTCAAGCCAAAGCTGGCGGTCGTAATGCGCGGCGAGACGGTCCCAGTTCTCCAGCGCCGTCAAACCAGCACGTTGGGAAGGGCCCACCACCACCGTCCTACGACGCACGGCTACCCGCCATCACGCACTGAACCGCGTCGAAGGTCATTCGGTGCAGGATCTGCTGCCATGCCTCTCGGTTGCTCTCGATTCCGCTCATCGCTCAATCTTGGACCGGTGATCAACGCACGAGGATTCCGCTCGCGCGCCCGCACCACCGCCGCCGCCATGCTGAATCCTCACGGCGCGCAACAGGTCTATACCCAGCGATGGCGACGATGCGATCCAACAGCTCCCCGCTGCACGCCACGCTTGAGGTGCGGTGATGCGAGACCGCTATGACCTGGTCGTGCTCGGGGGCGGGACGGGAGGTCTTGTCTCCGCGCTCATTGCGGCCGGCGCCGGCGCCTCCGTTGCTCTGGTCGAGCGCGCGAGACCCGGCGGAGACTGCCTCTGGACTGGCTGCGTCCCCAGCAAGTCGCTGCTCGCAGCCGCAGAACTCGCTCACCGCATGCGCCGGGCGGATGCGGTCGGACTCGGGGTGGTCGAGCCGCGCGTCGACTTCGCCGCCGTCATGGAACGCGTCGATCGCGCTCGCGCGACGATCGAACCCCAGGACTCTGCCGACCGCCTGCGACGCGACGGCGTCGATGTGATCGAAGGCGACGGTCGGTTCGAGGACAGGGGAGCCCTGTCGGTCGACGGCCGCATCCTGCGCTTCCGCAAAGCGATCATCGCCACTGGCGCCGAGCCCACCCAGCCACCAATACCCGGACTCGAGGCGATCCCCGCCCTCACCAGCGAGAACCTCTGGGAACTGCGCACCCTGCCGCAACGCCTGATGGTCCTGGGTGGCGGCCCGATCGGCTGCGAGCTCGCGCAGGGCTTCGCCCGCCTTGGATCCGCGGTGACGCAGGTCGAGATGGCGCCCCGTCTTCTCTTGAAGGAGGAACCACGCGCAAGCGAACTCGTTGCCGAGCACCTTCGCAACGACGGCGTGACCGTGTGTGTGGACACCCGTGCGCTGTCTGTGAAGGGCGGCGATGGCGGCAGCGGACACCTGGCGGTCCGGCATGGGGACGAAGACCGCACGATCGACTTCGATCGGCTCCTGGTGGCGACAGGCCGTACTCCTCGAACCGAGGGCCTCAATCTCGAAGGCGTCGGCGTCCGCACCGATCAGCGTGGCGCGGTGATAGTCAACGGCCGCCTGCGGACGACCGCCCGCCATATCTATGCCGTGGGTGACGTCACGGCTGCGCTTCCGTTCACGCATGTGGCCGCCTACCATGCCCGCATCGCGGTCGTCAACGCGCTCTTCGCCGGCCGCCGCTCCGTCCGCTATGACGCGGTCCCGTGGGTCACCTTCACCGATCCCGAGGTCGGGCGCGTAGGCATGACCGAGCAGGAGGCGCGCGATCGGTGGGGCGACCGCGTCGTCACAACCTCGTTTGAGTACTCGGAGTTGGACCGAGCCATTACCGCAGGCGTACCGTACGGCTTCGCAAAGCTCGTCGGACACGGCAAGGGGCGACTGGTGGGGGCCACGGTTGCGGCAGTAGGCGGGGGAGAGGCCATCGCCGAGCTTTCGGCGTGGATCTCAACTCGTGCGCGCATCGATCGCGTCTCCCAGAACGTCCACGCGTACCCCACGTTCGCAGAAGGCCCGGCACGCGCGGCCGACCAATACCTCCGCACTAAGCTGGCGCGCCCGCGCATGCAAGCCCTGACCAAGGCGGTGCTGCGCGTGCTCCGAGCCCTCGATAGCGCCTCCTAGCGTGGGTGCGTCGAGTCGGCTTTCTGTGGGCGAGGCGGTCCGCTACTGCGCCCGGCCGCATCGCCTCCGCCGGACAACCCGCATTGCTCTCGTTGTCGGCCTCATCCTCACTGCGATCAACCAGCTTCAGGTGATCCTCGACGGCCACGCGACCGCCGCGACATGGCTGCGATGCGCCGCCAACTTCGTGATCCCGTTCGTCGTGTCGAACCTGGGTGTACTAGCAGGCCGAAGGGCAGCAGGCGATGACGACTGAACCTCGCGTGCCCTCCACGTACTCCCCGAGCGGCCCACTAGCGCACGATCCGGATCTCCGCGTCTGTCGCCCGCTGCAGCCGCCGCGCGAGTGGATGGCCGCGACGAGACATACGGCGCGCGGGCAACACCACGACATCAAACCCCTCACCCGCGAGCCACACCGGAAGCGGCGGATCCACATGTCGCACGAGGCACCTGAACGTCGCACGGTCGGCTGCAGCGCCAAGGATGCTGCGCGCCTGCACCAGGTCGTGCTGGGCGGCGTCGCGGACTGCGCAATTCAACACCTCGACCGACGGGCCACAACAGCGAGACGCGAGGCTCTGAGGCGCGAGCGCGACGACGGTGACGCTGCCATCTGCCCCGGCCAGATCAGTCCCCTCGCGAAGCGCGGCCGCACCGTTTGCCGTCGGCTCGAACAGAACCGCGATCCGGGGGCCGAGTCCGGGCGGCGACGTCACTGCAGGGGCTGTCGTATCGGTCGACATAGTCACGCCCTCTCGCACTTGGACCGCGGTCCGGCGCAAGACGATTCACGATCGCTGCCGACGCCGTTCGTTACTCCAATCCATCGCATGCGGCCAGACGGCGGCTCGGGCACCCTGCCTAGGATAGGCCCGTGAGCGTCGGCATCATCACGGGATCAGGAGGCGACTCGCTCGATGGGCTCGAGCTCGGACGCAGCGAGGAGGTCGCCACACGCTTTGGCCTGGCGCGCCTGAATTTCGGACGTGTGGCCGGTGTCGATGTCGTCCAGATCTCCCGCCACGGCGACGGGCACGCTCGTCTCTCCAACCACATCAACCACCGCGCCAATGTCGTTGCGCTCCGCGAAGCCAATGTGGATTGCGTGGTCGGGCTGACCGCGTGCGGCGCAGTCGATCCCGAGATCGAGCTCGGCTCACTCGTGCTCTTCGACGACCTTTACTTCCCCGACAACCGACTCAGCGACGGGACCCTCTGCTCCCTACACGACCAACCAGGGGCTCCGGGGCGCGGGCATTGGATCTTCGACAACCCCTTCTCCGAGTCGCTGCGGGCCGCGCTTCTGCATGCACTCACCGACATCGGCATCGCGGTTCGCGACGGTGGCACCTACGGCCACGTCGACGGACCACGATTCAACTCTCGGAGCGAGGTCAGGGCCCTCGCCGCCTGCGGCGTGGCCGCGATCAGCCAAACCGGAGGGCCCGAGACTGTCCTTTGCGGCGAGGCTGGCCTCCCTTACGCCCTGGTCGGCTACCCAACCGACTACGCCAACGGCGTGCCGCCGGAGCCCACCCCGCTGCCCGAACTGATGGCCCTCGTCGAACGTAGCGCGGGAATCTTCGCGGCCGCGCTCTCGGCTGCACTGCCTGCAGTTGCGAGCGCTCGGATCGAGGCCGCTGGGTCACACGTCAGTTGGGATTGACACTCGCGTGCAGATCGCGTGTACGACCGCGCGTCTCGCTGAATCCTTCGGCGGGTATCTCGGTCGAAGCTTTGATGAGCCAAGCCGACGCGCGACACGCGACCCGCGGGACTGACTCCAGGGCAGGGCAGCACCTCGCGCGCGCGGCTGCCCGCGCGATCGGTCCCGTTGGTGCCGCTGTGCGGCGGCTTGAGCGTGCCACGCGACCGATGCCGCCTGAGCTGGAGCGGGCCCTCGCGCAGCGCTGGAGCGAACTTCCCGAGCATGTGAAGACCCCCGCGCAGGCGCTGGGGAAGCGCATGTCCGGCTGCGAAGGCACCCACGGCGTGTTCCCACGCTGCAACCTCGCCTGCACCCCCTGCTACCACTCCAGCGACGCCAACCGCGTTCGCATCGACGGCGCCCACACGCTGGCTCATGTGGACGCCCAGATGCAACTCCTTCACGAGCTGCGCGGGCCAGGGCAGCACGCGCAGCTGATCGGGGGAGAGGTCACGCTCCTTTCGCCCGTGGACCACGCCGCGACGCTCCTGGCGATGCGGCGCCATACCCGCAAGCCCATGAGCATGTCGCACGGAGACTTCGACTACGACTATCTCCGCGAGCTGGCACTCGACGAGGACGGCCGCCGCCGCTTCGACCATCTGTCCTTCGCCGGCCACTTCGACTCCCTCATGCTCGGCAGGCGCGATGTCCCCCGCCCACGATCAGAGGCGGAGCTCAACCCGGCACGACGACGCTTCTGCGAGATGTTCGAGCGGCTCGAGCGTGAGCATGGCGTTAGCCACTACCTGGCGCACAACATGACCGTGACGCCCCGCAACCTCGGTGAGGTCGCTCAGGTCATCCGCGGCTGCCGCGACTACGGCTTCCGCATGTTCTCCTTCCAGCCGGCCGCCTTCATTGGCAACCCCGCGCGCTGGAAGGAGGAGTACCGCTCCTTCTCGGACGACCAGGTCTGGGCGCAAGTTGAGGCAGGCGTGGGCTGCCCACTGCCCACCGGGGCCTTCCAGGTCGGCGATCCACGATGCAACCGGACCGTGCACGGCGTCTTCGTCGGCGACCGGTACGTCCCGCTGCTCGACCCGAGCGATGCCCGCGATCTGCGGGTCCGCGACGCCTACTACGACGTCTTCGGCGGCATGGACTTCGACGTCGCCCGGCCACTCCTTCTCGCACGGCTCGCGAGGGCCCTGGCTCCCCATCCCGAGGTGCCCGGGCTCGCCGCAGGCTGGGCACGCCGGTTCGTCGCGCGTGCGGGCGGCATCCGCGCGCTGAGGCGCGGGCCGGTCCGCCCGGTCACGCTCGTCATGCACAGCTTTATGGACGCGAGCGTGGTCGCGCCGGCGTGGGAGCTCACCCAGGCTGGCCGCGTGGCAGACGATCCCGACGTCCGCGCCGCGCAGGAGCGCCTGGCCGCTTGCTCGTACGCCATGGCCCACCCGGAGACCGGCGAGATCGTGCCTGCGTGCGTCCAGCACTCGGTCCTGGATCCGCACGAGAACGCGAGCCTCGCGACGCTGCTCCCGCTCGCACGTAGATCCGCTGCGGATCCGATCAGCGCACCGACCGCCTTCGAGCACGCACCTCACGAGAACGGAGTTCCGCAATGACCGTTGATCACGGCGATGGGCTGATGGCCACGATCACGTGTCCCCTGTGCGGGGCCAAGCACCGCGAGACGATCCCGGAGAACGCCTGCCAGTTCTTCTACCGCTGCCCGACCTGCGACCGCACTCTGCGGCCGAAGGAGGGCGACTGCTGCGTCTTCTGTTCGTACTCCGATACTCGCTGCCCATCAAGTGAGGCAGCCCTGGGCGGCACAGGCCAGCCGCTGTGAATCCACACCGTCGACCGGTCGATGTCGCCGCGAAACGAATCCTGCCACGCAGTAGCGAGGTCCAAGGCTGCGAGTCGAGGCGGCCAAGGGCCCGTCCACAGCGACTGATCAGCAACTGGAGGTGATCTCAGTGTCGACGACGTTGGATCGATCGAGATGGCGACCGCTGCACACGCGGATCCTGCTGGCGCTCGGTGTCGGCTGGGCCTTGGACGCGTTTGAGATCCAGATCGTCGGAAGCGTCATCAAGCCGATCGCGACACGATTCTCGCTGAGCGCCACCGACCAAACCGTCTGGGTCTGGGTTGTCTGGTTCGCCGGGCTGATGCTCGGAGCACTCGTCTTCGGCTACATCGCCGACAGGGTCGGTCGCCGCAAGCTCTTTGTCGCGACCCTCGTGCTCTACTCGATCGCCGCCATCCTGACGGCATCGTCGTGGAGCTTCGGGTCGTTCCTGGCGTTCCGATTCCTCACCGCTTTAGGCGTCGGCGGCGAATACTCCGCCGTCTCATCCGCGATCGCAGAGTTCATGCCCGCCCGACGACGCGGCCGGACCAACGCCCTTGTCATGAACTTCTGGTCGGTCGGCGGCATCGTCGCAGGGCTCGTCGGCATCCTGTTCGTCTCGACAGTCCTCGGCGCCAGCGGCTGGCGCTACGCATTCCTTTTCGGCGCGGTCTCCGCCGCCTACGGCCTGTACGCGCGACGCCTGATCCCCGAATCGCCGCGCTGGCTCGCCTCCAAAGGCCGACTCGCCGAGGCAGACGACGTCATCGAGCGGATCACCGGAGAACCGGGCGACGCCAGCAGTTATGACACTCGCGAGCTGCAGGGAGACCTGCGAACGCACCTGGCCGAGCTCTGGCGTGACCATCGCGGCAAGCTCATGTTCGGCATGGCGCTCGACTTCTCCGAGGCAGCCGCCTACTACGGGCTCTTCACGTTCCTGCCGGTATTCGTCCTCGCCCGCGGCGTCGTCAACGTCGGCGCCGGAACGGTCCCGTACTACTACGTCGTCGCCAACATCGGCGGCCTCGCCGGCGGGCTCCTTGTGAGCTGGACGCTCGACCGTTTCGGGCGCAAGCCAACCGTGTTCGCGTCCTACACCGCCGCCGCAGCGTCGGTGCTGCTCGTCGCTGTCGCGGCCAAGAGCGGATCGCCATTATGGACACTCGTCGCGGTCACGATTGCCG
>DATKSM010000060.1:0-37520 GCA_035531655.1 Solirubrobacteraceae bacterium | reverse complement strand
CCGCCCAGCGCGGGAAGCTCAGACCGTGGCAATCACGAGTTAGGAGGGCAGCATGACGGCGACAGGACCCGAGACCAAACTCGACGAGAGCAGGCGCGTCGGGGTGCTGGGAATCGGGCTAATGGGTTCAGCCATGGCCCGGCGACTGCTTACGCAGGGCATCAGCGTCACGGCCTGGGATCGCGATCCGGAGAAAGCACGCGCGCTTGAGACGCACGGCGCGCAGTCGGCCGAACGAGCTGGTGATCTGGTCAGCAGCTGCGGGGTGGTGATCACGATGTTCCCGACCGCCGCCGTGATCCTCGAGGTCGTCGAGCCGTTGCTGGAGGACTGGCCCGCCGCGACGATCTGGGCGCAGATGAGCAGCGTCGGCGCACCTGAGGCGGACCAACTGACCGGGATCGCTGAGGCACATCGGATCACGCTGATCGACGCACCCGTGTCAGGTAGCACGCATCCCGCCGAGGAGGGTCAGCTGACCATCCTCGCGTCTGGGCCCGCCTCTGCGCGGGCCGCCATCGAGCCGATCTTCGACGCGTTGGCGTCGCGGGTCATGTGGGTGGGCGAGGCTGGGATGGGCTCACGTCTGAAGCTGGCGGCGAACCACTGGATGATCACGAGCGTGGCCGCGTTGGCCGAAACGATGCGACTGTGCGAGGTCATGGGGCTCGAGCAGCAGCACCTCCGGGCGCTGCTCGACGGCGGACCGCTCGGCTCCGCTTACACGATCCAGAAGTTGGACGAAATGCAGCGCCACGAGTACCCCGCCGGCTTCCCGGTTCGACTCGCGCTGAAGGACCTGCAGCTGGTCTCCGAGGTCGCCGACGACGCGTCAACGAAGACGCCGCTGTTGGACGCTGTGCTCGAGCGTTTCACGATCGCCAACCAGGAGCTGGCAAGCGAGGACGTGGCCGCCGTCTATGAAGTCGCGGGTTGCGGCTGAACGCGGCGGAACGCGCCTGAGCGCGGCGCGAACTTACTCCTCCGGACAGCGTCGGCCCTGAGGCCGAGGATGTTCAGAGTCTCGCTTCGGCGATCGTCGGCTCGAAGAGCTCGATCGGGTTGCCCGCCGGATCTTCCACGAGGATCTGTTTACCGCCGACGCCGGTGACGATCTCGTTGCGGAACCGCGCTCCGTGGTCACGCAGGCGGGCGACGGTTGCCTCGAGGTCGTCGACCTCGAGCTGGAAGCGGTTCCACCCTCCCGGTTGAGGCAACGACCCGTCGGGCATTGCCTGCCCGCCTCCGGGACCGCCGCCCGGTGCGCTGAGGACCAGGCGCAGATCGCCCCTGGAGAGCATCGCGAAGCTGGGCGCCGGGTGCATGTCCTCGTGGAAGCCGAGCTCTCCGCGATAGAACTCGATCGCGGCATCGACGTCGTCGACGATGTAACGGACGCTCACTCTGGCCATGGCTGGTCGGTGGTCGCGCGGTCGCTAGTCGTTGATGTCGAGAACCGGTGTGATGTCGGGCAGCTGCTGGTCCGCCGCAGCGTGCTCGTTGGCGACCACGGCGGTGCCGAGCGCGAAGAATTCGATCACGTGACTACCCCAGCCGTGGCTGTCCTCGTGCAGCTTGACCTCGACGATGCCGAGTACCCCGTCGCCGATATCCTCGGCCTCCTTCTGCATGCGCTCCATTGCCAGCTCGCGCGCGTCGTAGAGGGCCTGCGTGTACTGCTCGAGCTCGACGTTCTGGCCGGTCTGACGTACCGACTGCATCATCCCGCGGTGGGCTACGTGGTAGACGCAGGTACCCATCACGAGGCCCACCGGCCGCTTGCCGGTCTGCATCAGGGTCCAGAACGCCTGCCCCGACAGGTCACTGGTGAACGGGCGCCCGTTCGGGGCTCGGTGGACCTTGCCGCCCTTGTGCTTGATCGCCGTGCCGATCGCGATGAATTCGGCCAGGTCGGCGCCCCACTCGTAACGCCCGACGTCGAGCCGCACGCCGACGATCCCGTCGGCGCCCAGCTGGTCGGCCTCCTCCTCCATGCGCGTCATCGCAAGCTCGCGGGCCGAGTACATGGCCTGAGTCAGGACCGTCATCTCCTGGCTTGCCTTCCAGTTGGCCTGCTGAAAGCCCACGTGGTAGATGCTTGAGCCGACGACGAGGCCGACCGGCTCGAAGCCGGCCTTCTCCACGCAAAGGTATTCGTTGACCGAGAGATCGGAGGTGAACAGCCCGCGGGCGTTCATCTTGAGGCGTTCGCTCGCGTGTTCGGCAAGCCCTTCGGTGCTCGTGGGATCGTATGCCGACATCGACTGCTCTCCTGAGGTCATGGTGACTGGTCGCCGAGGTTCATTGACAGGACCGGCACGCCGAGCGGCGCCGGGTGGGGTTCGTGTGCACCCAGGCGGATCGCGGTGCCAAGCACGTGCATCGAGATGATGAACATGTGCTGTCTGTAGCCCGGGCTCTCGTATTCGTGATGGTGGACCTGGTGCGTAAGCGTCGAGATGACGATGTCGTTGGCGCCCGCGTCGCTCGCCTGGCCGCGGACTTCTCGCATCGCCAGCTCACGTGCCGCGTACACGCCCTCGCTCAACTCCGTCAGCTCCTGATTGCCCCACCATGAGCTCATCATCTGATTTGCCCAACTGCTGAGCGCCACGCACACGACCGAGGTATGGCCGATGACGCCCACGGTTTCGGCACCGATGCGGCGCAGCTTGTCTACATCCTGAGCGGAGAGGGCGCACATCCGCGGCTGGCCGGGGGCACTCTGGCCGGGGGTGCGCGATGAAAGTGTGGTCTCGCGCACCGCGGTGCCGAACACGGCGTACTCGACGTTGCCAGGCTCCCCGAGGAACGCCTTGGTGTTGAGCTCGATCCCGATGACGGCATCCGCGCCTGCGAACTGCGCCTCCTGGCGCAGCCGATCGAACGAGCGCTCGCGCGAGAGGTTCCACGGTGCTGCGAATGCCGGCATCTCGCTGATCCCGCCGCCGTAGGAAGCCCACGGGTAGTTCTGCCAACCGTGCTGCACGACCGAAGAGCCCATGATCTGCGCGATCGGCGCCAGACCGGAGGCTTGCGCGATCGCATACTCCTTGGCGCTCAGGTCGCTGGTGAACACGGGCGAGCTTGATGCTGCGATCCGCTTCAGACGCTCCTCGGCACCGAGTGGGATACCGCCGCCAGCAATCCGTTCAAGGTCGACCGCCGCCGCCTGGCGCTCCTCTTCGCTGAGCGTTGCCACCCGTTTGCCGAACAGTCCCACCGTTCGCCATGCTGACATATCTCCGCCACCGGCGCGAAGCTTGGACCAAGTGTTAATCCGGCGTTGGCAATGGCCAGACACGGTGGCAATGGGCAAGGACGCCCTTCGGTGGGCCTACTGATCGGGATCTGGCATCGAGACCGCGAGCGCCTCTGACGGGGGGTGGGTGTCATCCGGGGAGCGGATGTCATCGAGGCTGAACAGGCGTAGGCCGACGGCCTGATCGGTCCCGGCCAGGGATTTGAGCGGTTCGCCGCACACGGGGCAGGCAGGTAGATACGCGGCCAGGTCGGGCGTGAAACGCAGCCGGCAGCCGGGACAGCAGGCGTGGAGTCCGACGGATCTGTCTCGGAGAGGCCGCGCGCCGCTGTTTGAAGGCGTGGCCCTCATCACTGGCCGCGCTTGTGTTGCAGGCCGCGCCCACACTCCGGGCAGGCGCGATTCATAACCGGGTTGTTCAGCCGCGTGTCGCCTGGTTCGTAGTAGAGCCGGTGGCGCCCGAGGCCGAACGCGCGCAGGGTGTGACCGCACTCGCAGTGGTATTCGCCACGAGCAGCGGTCAATGCCGGCACGGCGGGCTGCGACAGCTCAGCGTGGCCCGCAGGGATCCTCTTTGTTGCGGTGGCCATCGCCAACCGCCTTTCTGCCCTTCTGGCTGGAACGCCGCTCGGGAAGCGAGAAGAGCAGGGCTCTCTGAGCGCACTGACAAGTCTAGACGGCGCACTGACAAGTCTAGGCGTTATTCCGACCTTTTCACTCGGATTTAGGGGGCACCTGATACCCTCAAGGGAGTCCGTCGCGTTCCCCCACGGCTCGGCGATCATGCGCTCTCCCGGTCATTCTCGACCTCTCAGCCTTGCGAGCGCCCCTGCCTGAGAGGCACGTCAGGAGCATGGATGGATGTTGTGAGCTCAGCGCCTGCGCGGCGAATACGTCATCAATCGTTGGCACGTGCCCCGTTGACACGTGCCCCGTTGGCACGCGCCCCGTTGGCACGGGCGCAGTTGGGACGAGCACCGTTGCGACCGGCGACTTCGGGCGACACGTCAGCTCCCCCCCCGGAACGGTTGCCTGTTGCGCCGCTGCGTATCGCGATGCTCGCCCCACCTTGGATCTCAGTTCCTGCTGCTGGATACGGTGGGGTGGAGTCGGTTGTCCACTCGCTGACGGAGGCGTTGGTCCGGCGGGGACACGAGGTGACGCTGTTCTGCGCTCCGGGTTCTGTATCGCAGGCGGATGTCGTGACGCTGCTTGACAGGTCCCACCCTGACGAGATCGAGCGCTCACTGTATGAGGTCGACCATGTGTCGCAAGCGTTCGATCGGATCGACGCAGCTGCCGATGGCAGCCGCTTCGATGTCATTCATGATCACTGCGGTTTTGTGGGGCTCGCGATGGCAAACCGCATGGACACGCCACTCGTGCACACGCTGCACGGGCCCTTCACGGCTGACACTGCGGCTTTCTACGCGCGTCACGGACATAAGGCGGCGCTGGTCGGCATCAGCCGCGCGCAGTTGATGTCGGCGCCACGCGAGTTGGGCGTGATCGACTCGATTCCGAATCCGATTGACCTCCAGGCGTGGCCGTTGCAGGAACGCAAGGGCGACTACCTGCTCTGGATCGGGCGCATGACCCCCGAGAAGGGGCCACATCGCGCGATCGCCGCCGCGCGTGCCGTTGACGTGCCACTTGTGCTGGCCGGTGTAATCCAGCCTGGGCAGCAGGCGTTCTTTGACCGAGAGGTCGCTCCCCACCTCGACGGCGACCGCGTTCGCTTCGTCGGCGAGGTCGCCGGATCGGCCAAGCGCTCGTTGTTCGCTCGCGCCCGCGGGCTGCTCATGCCGATCCGCTGGGACGAGCCGTTCGGGATGGTGATGGTCGAAGCGCTCGCGTGCGGAACGCCCGTGATCGCGTTTCGCGAGGGCGCTGCTTGCGAGATCGTGGTCGACGGGAAGACCGGCTTTCTGGTCGACGACGAGCGTGCGATGGTGGATGCGGTCGGCCTGTTGCAGCGCATCGATCCCCGAGCTTGCCGCGCCTGGGTCAGCGAACACTGCGACGTCGAGGTTGTCGCTACTGCCTACGAACAAACGTATCTGTCAGTGGTGGTTCAGAGTGTCGAGAGGGCGCTTGCGGGTGTCTGAGCGCACCCTGAGCGTCCTGCGGGAACTCCAGTGGCCCGATTCCTCGCGACTGCCGTCGCCAGCGGCTACGGTGTGAGCCATGGAAGATCTCGAGATCAAAGCATTGGTGGCAAGACTGTCGCGTCCGCACGCCTCAGGCGGAGTCGTTATCGAGAGTGCCGCGATCCTTGCGGCGGGTGCCGACTCTCCCGCTGTCCTGGACTGGATCATCGACCACTCCGGCACCCCTGACACGACCGAGTATGCGACTCGCAGTGGCGGGCTTCACGGCTCGCGAATAACCGACGGCAACGCGCCTGCGTCCCAAAAGCCCAGGCGCTTCGTGTTGCCGGCCGGCACGTTGCTCTAGCCCGCGCACCCCGTCCTGGAGCGACGGGCGGCCGGTGCCAGCTAGCGGCGCAGCCGGGCCTCCGCGGCGCTTTCTAGACATCTGTTTCATGCTATCGTTATCATGAACTAGAGAGAGGGTCTCGATGATCTTCTCGCCCTGCGCGAAGGACGTGCTCGGATTGGACCCTGGCGCCTCTGACGATCCCGCCGCAACGTCCGCTTCGGGCGACGTTTCGGATCTGGCGATCGCCCAACCTCCGATTCCGGAGACCGCTGGTACGCAGGAAGCTGCCGCGGCAGCAAACGGGACCGAGACACGAGCCGAGCGCTTTCGCCGTCACGCGCGCCAGGGAGGGCTGCATGCTTACGCGATTGGAGTTGTCGTACTTGTCGCCCTCCTGATCGCCCTAGCGGCGTCAAACACAGCCGACGTCAAGGTCAACTGGCTGATCGGCAGTTCGCGCGTCTCGCTGGTGTGGCTGGTGCTGCTCACCGCGGTCATCGCCTGGGTGCTTGGCCTCTTGGCAAGCCTGCGCTTTCAGTGGCTGACACGCGCCCGGCGACGCTGACGGCGGCTGGAAGTGGCAGTCGTACCTGCCGAACCGCTAACACCAAGCTGCGAACCAAACCACAGGAGGGTTTTGATGACTACCAACAACGTCAACGAAGCTGAGGGTCAGATCAAAGAACCAGCGGGCGATGACGGCGCGCAGCACAACGCGCGGCTGGGCGACGCTGTACGCAGGATCAAGGATGCTGCCGACAAGCTCGCTGACCGGATCCGGCTCCCGAGTTCGAGCGCGAAGCAGGGCCAGGCCTAAGTCGAGGGCGCGGTGAGAGAGTCTGCGTGGACCTCGAAGCCGGTCAGGGTGAGCGGCCCAAACGAAGTGATCAATGCGACGTCGACGGCGTCACGGCCGCGTCCGACGATCACGCGCCCGACACGCGGCCTGTTGATGCGAGCGTCGAAAGTGTGCCAACGGCCGCCGAGGTAAGCCTCAAACCACGCCGAGAAGTCCATCGGATCGACCGGCACCGGGATGTCGATGTTCGGGATGTAGCCGAAGACGTAACGGGCCGGTATGTTCAGCGCGCGGCAGAAGGTGATCGCGAGGTGCGCGAAATCACGACACACGCCTTGACGCGCTCGGTAGGCGTCGGCGGCTGTGGTCCACGGATTCGATGCGCCCGGTACGAACTCCAGGTTGTCATGGACGTAGTCGACGATTGTCTGCACCCGTGTCCATCCCGGAGCCAGCTCGCCGAACCGCTCCCATGCCTCATGACCCAACTCGTCCGGGAGGCAGAATCGGCTGGGCATCACAAAGCTGAGGACATCGTCCGGGAGTAGCGCCGCCGGTGTCTCGAGCGCGTCGAGCTCGATCAGGTCCGCCGGGGCCGAGAGGACCACCTCTGCCTCATAGGCGACGCGGGTGGCGCCGGCCGCGAGCTCAAACCGCTCGCAGCGATTCCCGTAGTGGTCCACATAGCAGTGGTGATACGCGCCCGTGTCCCAGCGTTCGTTATGGATCGACAGGCCCGGCTGTGGAGCCGGAGCGACCTGCATGACTGCGGCCGCCGGCTGATTGGACTCGAGACCGAACGTGCATCCCAACGACAGCTCCAGCCTCGCCCCCGCGGCGTCGCCGGGCAGCGCGCGGATCATGGTTTCGTCCATACCACGTCACCCTAGCCCCTTTGCGCGTGACCGCCCAACGGCAGCGAGGCGGACTTCCTTTATCGTGGTGGCGGGTCGGACTCGAGAGGGAGCCGTAGATGCGAGTGTTGTTCGTCGGTGGGACTGGTCTGATCAGCACCGCGTGCTCGGCTGCCGCCGCGCGGGCCGGTCACGAGTTGTGGCTTGTCAACCGCGGGCAGTCGAAGCTGGCGCCGGCGGTGGCCGCGAACCGGATCATCATCGCCGACGCGACCAACGTCACTGAGCTCCGGGCGGCGCTCAAGGGCATGGAGTGGGATGTTGTCGTCCAATGGATCGGCTTTCAGCCCGAGCACATCGCGGACGACATCGAGACATTCGCCGACGCCGGCCAGTACGTCTTCATCTCCTCGGCGTCGGTATACGAGAAGCCGCCATCAAGCTGGCTGATCACCGAGCGCACGCCGACGATCAACCCGATGTGGGAGTACTCGCAGCAAAAGATTGCCTGCGAGAACGTGCTGCGGCGCGCGCATGCGGAGTCCGCCTTCCCGATGACGATCGTCCGGCCCTCCCACACATACGGGCTCTCCCAGATCCCGGTGTGCGTCGGCAGCTGGGAGCGCCCGTTCACGATCGTTGATCGGATGCGACGCGGGGCGAAGATCCTCGTTCCCGGCGACGGGACCTCGATCTGGACGCTCACGCACAACTCCGATTTCGCGAAGGGGCTGCTCGGCCTGTTCGGGCAGGCTGCGGCGATCGGCGAGGACTTCCACATCACCTCGGATGAGGCGCTGACCTGGAACCAGATCTACGCGCTCGTCGGGGCAGCCGCGGGGGTCCAGCCCGACCTCTTACATGTCCCCAGCGACGCACTCGTCGCCGCCGAGCCTGCGTCGTTCGGCAGCCTCTGGGGCGACAAGTCAAATAGCGCCGTCTTTGACAACTCGAAGCTTCGCTCGGTGGTGCCGGCGTTCGCCGCGACGACACCGTTCGCCGACGGGATTCGCGAGACGGTGGCGTGGTTCGACGCCGAACCGGCACGACAGGCAATCGACGAGCAGGCGAACCTGTTTTGGGACCGGCTCGGGGCGATCTACGGCGACGCGCTTGACCGAGCGCGCGCGCTCGCCTGACCTCGCCGTGCACGCGTCGCCGGCACGCTCAGGATCTCGAGCAGCCGGCCGACGCTTTGTTCGCGGGCGATCGGGTCGTGGACTGAGACCTCCGAGTTGATCGTGTAAAGGTTGCGGCGGCCATTGCGCTGGCGGGTTATGTAGCCGGCCGCACCTAGCTCGACCACTATCCGGTGCGCGGCTCGCTCGGTGATCCCGACGCGTTCTCCGATCTCACGTAGCCGGACGCCGGGATCGTTGGCGACGCACACCAAGACCTGGGCGTGGTTGGTCAGGAATTTCCAACTCGGAGGTTGGCCATCGCTCATAAGAACTGCCATGCGTTTCTAGCGGGCTCCGATTGCAATGCCAGATCTTTATATCATGTATTACAAAGCATGAACTTAGAGTCGTGCTAAGTGAGCCTCGAGCATCACCGGCAAGCGCCCGTTGGCGCTGTGTAGGGCCTCTCATACGAGGGTGCCGAGCACCAGCGGCACGATCCGCGCCGCGCCCGCGCGCCGTAACTGGCCTCCGACCATCGCGAGCGTCCAGCCCGAGATGCGCTCGTCGTCGAGCAGTATCCCGGTGCCGTGTGGCGGGGTGCCGAGCAGCTTGAAGGCGCCGCGGACGTTGGCGGCCTGCTGGACGGCGTTGGCCATCTCCCGCTGCGCCGGACGCTGCTCGCGGCGGGCGAGAAGTACCACATGCGGTATCGACAACTCACCGGCCAGCCGCTCGCCCAGACGTACGAGTGTGTCGCCGAGCCGCACGGATGGGACGCTCGTGATCCAGTCGGCACCCACGTCGGCGCTGCGCAACAGCTGGGCGAGCCCGGTGATGACGAGGGGATCGAACGTGCCATCGCTGAGGCCACGCTCGACCACCGGCCACCAACCGCCATCGCCGAGACGCGAGAGCGACCAGCCGGGGCTGATGCGTACCTCGTCAGGGATCTTTCGCTGCGTGCCGGAGGCGTCCGGAGCCATCTTCTTGACCTCGAGTTCAACGGGGCTCGAGCGGAGATAGCGCTGCGCCTGCTCGATCAGCGATGAATCGAGCGGGGCGGCGTAACGCGGCCCGGTGCAGATCGAGCAGCGGCCGCAGTCCTCGGCGCTGGGGTCGTCGAGCTCCTGTTGCAGGGTGCGCATCAGGCAGCGGCCGTCCGTGCCGAAGGCTGCCATCGCTTCCTGCTCGACGCGGCGCAGGGCCGTGACCTGGGCGTAGCGCTCGGCGTCGTAGGTCCAGTCCGCGTCCGGGACGGCGTACCAACGGCTGCCGCTCCGGCTCACGGCGCCCTCGACATCGAGGATCTTCAGCATCGCCTCGATCCGGCTCATGCCCAGGTTGATCGTGGCCATCAGCTCGCGTGTCGTCAGGCCGTGATCGCCTGCGAACTCGAGCTCCGCGAGCGCGGTCGTGACACGGTCGCGCGCCGGGAAAGCCTGGGCGATGAAGAAGTCCTGGATCCGGCGGTCCTCAGCGCCGCGCAGCAGCACCACATCGGCGTGCTCAACGCCGCGGCCGGCGCGCCCGACCTGTTGGTAGTAGGACACGACCGAGCCGGGCGCCTGATAGTGGACGACGAGCGACAGGTCGGCTTTGTCATAGCCCATCCCGAGTGCGCTGGTGGCGACGACGGCTTTGATGTCATTGCGCAGGAGCCGCTCCTCGGTGTCCACGCGCGCGTGGGTCTCGTGCTCGCCGCTGTAGGGCAGTGCCGCGACTCCGTTGGCGGTCAGAAACCCCGCGACCTGCTCAGCGTCGCGCTTGGTGAGCGTGTAGACGATCCCGGAGCCAGGCAGCGTCGGCAGATGCTCGACGAGCCAGGCAAGCCGCTGCGCCGGGCGTGGCAACTCCAGCACCTCCAGCCGCAGGCTCGTCCGCGCCAGCGAGCCGCGGTAGGTGCGCAGCGGCTCGCCGTTGCTCGCGGCAAGTTGCTCAACGACATCTGCGACCACTCGGTCGTTGGCCGTCGCTGTTGTGCCGAGCACGGCGGCGTCCGGCGCCAGGGCGTCCAGCATGTCCTTCACGCGCCTGTAGTCGGGACGGAAGTCATGGCCCCAGTCGGAGATGCAGTGCGCCTCGTCGATCACCAGCAGCCCCACGGAGGCTGCGAACAGCGGCAGCATCGACTCGCGGAACTGTGGGTTGTTCAAGCGCTCCGGGCTGATCAACAGTAGGTCGATCGTGTCCGCTCGCAGCTGCTCGCGGACCGTGTCCCACTCCTCGCGGTTGGTGCTGTTGATCGTGTGAGCCCGCAATCCCAGCCGTTGCGCGGCGTCGATCTGGTTGCGCATCAGTGCGAGCAGTGGGCTGACGATCAGCGTCGGTCCCGCGCCGGCCTCGCGCAGCAATGCTGTCGCGACGAAGTACACGGCCGATTTTCCCCAGCCGGTGCGCTGCACGCAGAGCACCCGTGCGCGACCGACCGCTAGGTCGCGGATCGCCTCCAGTTGCGCATCGCGGAACTCCGCGCTCACGTCGCCGGTCAGCGATCGCAGGCGCGCGAGTGCCGTCTGCTCAAACGTTGTGGTCTTCAGCGGGATCTGCCCATCGTGGCAAGGCGGACGGCGGGTGCGTCCGCTGCGCGAGCCAGTCTTCGAATTCGGCCGCGATGATCCGCTCGTTGTGGACGCCGTCGGCCTGATCCGAGGCGAGCCACACGATCGGAGGCCCCATGACCTCGGGGTTCAGCAGGCGTGCCCGTGTGCTCTCAGGCAGCTCGTCAGGCATCATCCCGGTCGCCGTGGGTCCGCCGGGCAGCAGGATGTTCACGGTCACGGCGCTGCCGGCCAGGTCTGCGGCCATTACGCGCGCGAGCGCCTCGACGCCGGCGCCCGCAGGCCCGTAGGGGACAAATCCACGGCGCGTCATCGTCTGCTCATTCATGGAGATCACCACGATCCTGCCGCCGCCCGCCGCCAGCATCCGTGGCGCGGCCTCGCGGGCAACCAGGAACGAGCCTATGAGTTTGGTCTCGACGACGTCACGAAACCCGTCAGGCGTTACGTCCCAGAACGATTGTGGCTCGGTCATGAACCCCGGGTTCACAGTCCGCATCCCGATCCCGGCATTGGCGACCAGCATGTCCAGCCCGCCGAGATGCCCGTAGGCGGCAGCGACGCCTGCTTGCACAGAAACCCCATCGCGCACATCCATCTCGATGCCGACCGCCTCACCGCCCAGCTCGGCGGCTGTCGTCTGAGCCCGGGCGTGGTCCCGGCTGGTAAGCGCGACGCGGGCTCCGGCGGCGACCAGGGTGGCGGCCATCGCCCTGCCCAGACCGCTGGTGCCGCCGGTCACGAGCACACGTGTGCATCGCAGCTGTCCCGTCTCTATAGCCAGTCGGTTCACGGGCCGCCCGGACTGAGCGCGCCGTCGAGGTCTCGCCAGAGATCCTCGACGTTCTCACAGCCGACGCTGAGCCGGATCAATCCCGGGGGGATGTGCTCCTGACCTGGGTGAACGCTACGTCGTTCCATCGATGTTTCTACACCACCCAGACTGGTGGCGTGTCGGATCAGGTGGGTGGCGCGGCAGGCGCGATCTGCGGCGGCTCCATCGGTCAGCTCGAAGCTGACTATCGTGCCGAAGCCCGGGTAGCGCACGCGCCCGACAGCCTCGTGGCGCCCGAGGCGGGCGGCAAGCTCCTGCGCCGAGCTCTGAGCCTGGCGCAGCCGCAGCGCCAGTGTCCGGGCGCCGCGCAGCGCCAGGAAGCATTCGAGCATTCCCGGCGTGGCTCCGTTGCGGCTGCGCATACCGCGAAGCAGCGCAAGCTGGTCGGCGTCGGCGGTGACCGCCGCCCCCAGAAGCAGGTCCGAGTGCCCGCCGATCAACTTGGTTGCCGAGTGCACGACGATGTCGGCGCCCAGCTCGAGCGGACGCTGCAGCAGGGGCGTGGCGAATGTGTTGTCGACCACCACACGGGTTCGGGCGCGGCGGGGCGCGGCGCAGATCGCCGCGACGTCGGCGACCTCGAGCAGCGGGTTGGACGGCGACTCGATCCACAGAAGGTCGGCCTCCATCGACCGTTGCAGCCACAGCTGGTCGCGCGCGGGCAGCCGCTCGACGCGCCAGCCGTGATCACGTGCGCCGGCGTCAGCGATTGCGGCGACACCCTGGTAACAGTCGTCTACCAGCACCAGGTGGGCGCCCGTGGGTAGCTGGTTCAGCACGGCGGCGCAGGCCGCCATCCCCGACGAGAAGGCCACGGCGTGTCCACCCTCCAGCCCGCCCAGCATCGCTTCGAAGGCCTCCCAGCCCTCGGTGGCCTCGTTGCGGCTGTAGATGCGCTCGGTGCCCAGCTCGTAGGTCGACACCCCGATCACGGGCGTGTTCATCAGTGCACCCGGTATCGCCTCGGGACGACCCGCCACTACCACCCAGGTCTCGGGCTGCAGCCGATCCGGCTCCAGCTGAGCTGGCTTCCCTGTGTGATCCGGCTGCGTCGATGGTTTGCCGCCTTCCATCAGGACGTCAACGCTACCAACGGCGTCCGCGACACCACACCGGCGAGTCAGTCAGTCCATGGGGCGGCGTCGAGCTTGGCGACCAGCTCGTGGACGCGCCGGTCGATCTCGTTGCGGATGTCGCGTACCTCGTCGGGGTCGCGGCCGGCAGGGTCGGCGAGGTCCCAGTCGACGTAGCGCTTGCCGGGGATGAAGGGGCACTCGTCGCCACAGCCCATCGTGATCACGAGGTCGGCCTGTTCGGCGAGCTCGCGGGTGAGCACGTGGGGGGTGCGGTCAGCGAGGTCGATCCCGAGTTCACTCATCACGGCGAGGACCTCTGGGTGGAGATGTTGCGCCGGGGCCGTGCCGGCCGAGAGCGCGTGATGCCGGTCTCCGGCAGCCTGTTGGAAGAGCGCCTGGCTCATCTGGGAACGCCCGGCGTTCTGCCTGCAGACGAACAGGACCGTGCTCATCGCGTGTGTGGAAGCACGACCGCGGGGGCGATTCCGGCGAATGTGTTGGAGAGCATGCGGCCGATCGTGATCGCCGGATTGGCGAAGCTGGTTGAGCTGGTGAACCAGTAGGCGGCACCGATGTAGGCGCCGACGGCCGTCGGCGCTTGCGAGCTGCGTCCAGTACGCGCGAGCGCGAAGATCACAACGATCAGGCCAGCTGTTGCGATCGCCTCTGCGAAGAGGTGCGCCGGGCTTGCGCGATGGTGGGTGGATATGCGGATGGCCGCTCTGGCGGACATGGCGTTTGCCCTTACGGCGCCTAGGGCGCACCCTGTGACCTGGGCGGGGAGGTAGGCAAGCGCGTCCCGCCGGGACAGCCCGCCGAAGGCCGCATCGACGAAGGACACGACCGGGTTGAAATGGCGGCCGGATACCGGACCGAACATCCCAGACCCGACGACCACGGCGGCCAGGAGTGCCGGGCCGAGCAGCTCCGCGAGCAGCCGGCGGGCGAGCGGTCGTGCGGTCTCGGTCATCGGCCTGGCAGTCTAAGCATTGACAGACGTCACTTCAATTGATATTTTTAGATTGATGAGCGTCGATCTTCCCGTGCTCGAACTGACCCCGAAGACCAAGCGGCCCGCGGGCGAGCGCTGCTGCGAGCCGGTCGTCTACCCCGATGTGCAGCGCGAACACGCGACCCGCATGGCGGAGGTCGCAAAGGCTCTGGGGGATCCGATCCGCCTGCAGCTCGTCGATGTGTTGCGCAGGCACGCGGGCAAGGTGTGCGTCTGTGAGCTCGTGCCCTTGTTCGACGTGGCTCAGCCCACGCTCTCGCATCACCTGAAGAAGTTGCGCGATGCCGGAATCGTGGACTCCGAGCGCCAAGGATTGTGGGCCTACTACTACGTGATCCCCGACGCGCTGAAGGAGCTATCCGCATGGCTGAGCTAGGCGCGACGCAGACAACCCCAACCGAGGCCGCATCCTGTTGCGCACCCGAGCAGCAGCTCGGCTGTTGCGCGCCGGATGCGAAGGCCGAGTGCTGCGATCCGAGTCACGGTGACGGCTGTGGCTGCGCAGTCGGTGCAACCATCGAGACCTCGACAGCCGATATACGTGAGCAGGTCCGTGAGCGCTACGCCGCAGCCGCTCTGGAGGTCACGATCGGTGACCCGGGCTCTGGGTGCTGCGCGCCGAGTGAGACCTTCGACGGCGGCAGCGAAGTCTTCGGGGCGGCGCTGTACGCGCTCGATGACCGCGAGCAGATCCCCGACACCGCTTCGCTTGCGTCATTGGGCTGCGGCAACCCGACTGCGGTCGCCGAGCTGCATGAGGGCGAAACGGTGCTCGACCTCGGCTCGGGCGGCGGGATAGATGTGCTGCTGTCCGCCAAGCGGGTCGGACCGACCGGCCTCGCGTACGGCCTGGACATGACCGATGAGATGCTGGCCCTTGCGCGCGAGAACCAGCAGAAGGCCGGCGTCGAGAACGTGCAGTGGCTGCGCGGCCACATCGAAGCGATCCCGCTTCCCGCCGACACCGTCGATGTTGTGATCTCCAACTGCGTCATCAACCTCTCAGGCGACAAGCCCCGCGTCATCGCTGAAGCCGCTCGTGTGCTGCGCCCGGGCGGCCGCTTCGCCGTCTCCGACGTCATCGCCGACGAGACCATGGACGACGTGACCCGCGCCGACATGCAGGCTTTCACCGGCTGCATTGCCGGCGCTCTGACTCGTGCCGAGTTCGAGCAGATCCTGGCCGACGCCGGATTCGGTGAGATCGAGATCCAAGAGACCCATCGGGTGCACGAGTCCGCAGCCGCGGCGATCATCCGCGCCCGCAAGCCTGCGGTGCCTCCAGCGGTGATTACTGCGAGTTGAGGTAGGTCACCACCGCGAGCACGCGCCGGTGGTCGTCAGCGGACTGCGGAAGGCACAGTGCACCGAAGATGCTCTTGATGTGCTTCTCGACGGTGTGCTCGGTGACGAACAGGCGCTCGGCGATCGCACGGTTGAGCGTCCCTCGGCGATCAGGGCGAGCACTTCGCGCTCGCGCTCGGTCAGGTGCTCGAGCGGGTTGTCACCCTGCCGGGGGCGGCGGACCAACTCGGCGATCTCTAACACAAGGCCAGTCTGAACGCCGCCTGGCTCCAACGCCAGCCGGACAGCCGGAGTCCTATGGGGTGGGGCTGTCCGTACCACGGCCGGCAGGTACACCGCGACGGCGGCCGAGGCCGTCGAGGATCAGGTCGAGCCCCCAAGCGAACTCGCCGGCGTTGTCGTACCCGGACTCGGGAAGCTTGGCGGCGATCTCGGCGAGATATGGGTAGTCGTCGAGCGCGCCGATCGCCTGCGCCCTTCGCTGCGCGGCCGCTCCAGCGTCGCCTGGTGTCTCGAATCCGAGCGTCTGTTCCTGCAGCGCGAAGCCGTATATGTAGGCGTCCTGGACCGAGTAGGCGTGGATCGCCGCCGCGAACGAGAAGCCGACTTCGCGCAGGCAGCCCATTACCGCGTTGTGGTTTCGCAGGTTGGCCGGACCAGGGTTCCGCGTCTCCATCAGCCCGATCGCCCAGCTATGACGATTCAATGCCGCTCGTACCGAGATCGCACGGCGTCGCATTGCCGACTTCCAGTCGTGATCGATCGAGGGCAGCTGGATCTCGCTGAAGACGATGTCGACCATGCCGTCAAGGAGCCCATCCTTGTTCGCCACGTGTTTGTACAGCGCCATCGGCACCACCTCGAGCTCTTGCGCAAGCTGGCGCATGCTGAACCCTTCAAGCCCGTCCCTGTCTGCGAGCGCCACGGCAGCCTGGAGCACGAGCTGTCTGCTCAGGCGTCTGCGGCCGCTGTCTTTCGTCGCTTGCGTCATGGGGCTTGACAAGTGTACGGCGTACACC
Source organism: Solirubrobacteraceae bacterium (assembly GCA_035531655.1). Taxonomy (GTDB): domain Bacteria; phylum Actinomycetota; class Thermoleophilia; order Solirubrobacterales; family Solirubrobacteraceae; genus Palsa-465. The sequence goes on along the minus strand of DATKSM010000060.1, from coordinate 21,234 downwards.
TACAGTGTGCCCCGAGTGTACGCCGTACACCTGACAGAGAGGGACCACCGATGGAAAGCTCAGGACAGACGCCGGCATCCCCGCTTGGCAACGGGATCCCGCCGGGTGGCGGCCACGACTACCCGCTCACCTTTTCGGTCGACTATCCCGACCGCAGCCTGAACCGGCTCACCACGGCCTTTCGAATCTTCACGATCATTCCGATCGCGATCCTTGCCGCAACGATTGAGGGCGGCAGCTTCGACCACGCCGGAGGCAGCGGTACGCGCTATGTCGGGGGCGGAATCGGGATCCTCGTCATCCCCGTCCTGCTGATGCTGCTGTTCCGCGGGAAGTACCCCCGCTGGTGGTATGACTGGAACCTGCAGCTGACCCGTTTGACGAACCGGATTGCCGTCTACTTCGCGCTGATGGACGATCGCTACCCCTCCACCGACGAGGAGCAGGCCGTCCACCTGGACTTCCCCTATCCTGACGCCGAACACGACCTCAGCCGAGGCCTGCCGCTCGTCAAGTGGCTGCTCGCGATCCCGCACTACATTGCGCTCTTCTTCCTCACGATCGCGGCGTTGTTCGCCGCCGTCCTCGCGTGGTTCGCGATCCTGTTCACCGGACGCTACCCGCGGTCCCTGTTCGACTTCATCGAGAGTGTGTTCCGCTGGCACAACCGTGTCGCTGCCTACGCCTTCCTGCTGATCACCGACCGCTACCCGCCGTTCAGCCTCCAATCCTGAGGGGCCGTGGCGGCAGTCCTGAGGATCCCTGGCGGGGTGGGGTTGCGCTCCGGAAGCGGGTCCAGGTCGCCCTCCAGAATCGTGTCCAGACGCTAGATGAGCCGCCCCTCGAAGGGCGGCTTTTGCGCTGCTGGACAGATGGGTTAGATTGGCTGTGGGGAGTAGCCCAGTTCACAACGAGCTGGAGGGACCGATGTGTATATCCGTACGCCGATCACTGCTCGGCTTTATTGCCGCCAGCGCAGTGGCGCTTGCTTTCGCGACCAGTGCCGAGGCGGTCAGTAGCCCGAGTGCAATCGGGTCCAACACGTCAGGACTGCCGTCGCAGCCGGCGGTGGCAGTGGACCCGGCCGGCACCGCGTACGTCGTCTGGGACGATCAGCCGGCGGACACGGTGCTCAACTTCTGCAGGGTCTCCAAGGCAGCGCCTCACTGCACCCCGGTCGAGTTGCCGATTCCCGACCCCAGCCACGCCAAATTCTTCGACCCGCCGTCGGTACTGGTCAGCGGCACCACCGTGCGGGTGTTCGAGGATGTGGACGGCGCCGGCAACAATCACATGAACGGGACGGACGAGTGGGTCTCCACGGATGGCGGCGCCACGTTCACCCAGTTCCCATACTCGCTCAGCAACACCCAGGTCGGCGATAGTACGGGGACTGGCCCGATGCCGCTGATACCGCTGTTCGGCGACAACATCGGCTTCGGCTCGGTGTCCGCGATCCAGAACCCGCTCTTTCAGGCGAACTCGCTCGTGTCGCCCGAGCAATACTCGGCGGCGACCCATCCGACGCCACCGTCGGCGTCGCTGAACCCCTCACCGAACGACTATGTCGTGGGCAACCTCGGCGGCGAGTTCGCCTCGCAGCTGACGGCAACCACGGGCATCCTTGGGGTCTTCGCGCTGATCGAGACAGGCCCTTGCCTGTCGAGCGAAGGTCTCGTCTACACCTACGCGCCGCTGTCGGCAGCGACGACCAACGGTGAGCTGAACACAACGACTGGGCAGCCGGGAAGCCCATGGGCGCCGCTCGGCGGGGTGACGTGCGACGCGGAATCTCCTGCGGTGACCAGCGGCCCGGATGGGCTGGGCCTGCTGGCGACCAACGTCGCGAGCCTCAGCGCGGAGAAGCTTCAGTTCCGCCGCTTTACTGCGCCGTCGACCTGGGGCGCGCCTGTGACCGTGGCGAACGACGCCGGACTCGACCCGACGGTTTCTCAGGACGCGTACGGCGGGTTGTACGCCACGTTCATCAACAACGACCATGGTCTCCAGTTCGCGTACAGCTCCGACGGGGGCAGCAAGTGGTCAGGTCCGGTGACCCTGTTCGGGATCAAGAGCAATTCGGCGCCCGGCTCGGTTGCCAGCGCGGTCAACTCGGCGGGCCAGGGGTGGGCGGTCTACGCCTTCCAGGGCACCGAGTACGCGCAGCCGTTCGCGGCCGCCGACGCTCTGCCCCCGAAGCTCAGCGGCCTGAAGCTAAAGCCGGGGTCGTTCAAGGGCCTTTCGAGTGGCGGATCGATCGTCAAGAAGGCGATCAAGTACAAGACCTCGAAGGTCAGCTACTCCGACACCCAAGCCGCCAAGACGACCTTCAAGGTGTTCGAGCTCGAGCACGGGTACAAGAAGTCTGCGCACGGCACGTGCAAACCGCTCAGCGGGCCGTTGCCCAAGCACGCGCACCGCTGCACGCGCGGTGTCTTAAAGGGCAGCTTCTCCCATCAGGACAAGGCTGGATCGAACAGCTTCAATTTCAGCGGCCGTGTGGGCGGGCACCGGCTGGCCCTCGGGAGCTACCAGGTTCAGGCAACACCGAAGCTCGGGGCGCTGACCGGCAAGACCGTAAAGGTGAGGTTCAAGATCACCTGACGGCCAGGATCGACTGACGGTCAGGACGACTGACGGTCAGGCCAATAAACGCCGCCAGGCGCTAGGCCGCGGCGACCTGTCCGGCTGGCTTTCGCGCGGCGATCCGCTCGACCAACCCGAGCTTCGAGCGGATCTGCTGCTGGATCTCGAAACCCTCGGCGCGGAGCTGGTCAAGCGGTTCTCGGAGGAGGTGGTCGCCTCCGAAGCGTAGGGCGAGCGGGTCGAGCAGTCGCTCGCAGAGCCGGACCGCAGTGTTTGGGCTGCGGACGTGTTCAAGCAGCAGGAAACGACCACCTGGTCGGAGTACGCGCTTTGCCTCGGAGACGGCGGCGCGGTCGTCGGGGATAGTGCACAGCGCCAGGGTGCAGACGACGGTGTCGAAGCTCTTGTCGGGAAACTCGAGCGCCTGTGCGTCGCCGAGGCGCAGGTCGATCGTGCGGCTGAGACCGGCGGCCGCCTGCCGCGCGACCTCGAGCATCGCCGGGCTGAACTCGATCCCGGTCAGCTTGACCCCGTCGGGGTAGTGGCGCAGGTTGCGTCCGGTGCCGACGGCGATTTCCAGCGCATCGCCCTGGGCCTGCGAGCAGACCCACTCACGCCCGCCTGCGAACAACGCCCGGTCGAAGACGCGCATCTGCCGGTCGTACTTGGACGCCTCCCGGTCGTAGATGCGGCGGATGCGATCGGTTTCTGTGGTCAGGTCTGGCATCTGTTCCTCCGCGCCATGTCTGGAATGCGCTTCGCGAGAGGTTACGTGCTGCCTGGACTTTTACCGGGGATCCCACGATTTTCAGAAGGAGCCGCCGGGCGGCGGACGCAGAATTAGGAGGTCTTACCAGGTCGCCCCTAAGCTGGCAGGGCCTTCCCGTACGGCCTGTCACAAGTTGACGGCGGTTGCTCGACCAAGGCGAGTGAACCGGGGCTTGAACCATGCAACCAGACGAGAGGCGCCCTTCATGACCGCAGCTACGGAGTTCAGCATCGGAAGCGAAGTCGTGTGCAGTGACGGCGAATGTGGAGAAATCAGGCGAGTTGTTGTTGACCCGGTCGCACGCGCGCTCACGTACCTCGTAGTCGAGCCGCGGTCTCGGCGAGGCACCGGTCGGCTTGTCCCAATCGATCTTGCCGAGTCGGCTGGGACCGAGCCGGTGTGTCCGCACGCATTACCAGGCGAGTGCGCCGAGATCGAGACGATCGCTCAAGCCGGCTACTGCCTGCGCCGACGACTATTGGGTTGACAGCGACGAGGTCTATGTCTCGCTAAACCGTTGGAAGCTCATGATTCCGAATCGGGCCGCGTCGCGCGTTTGCGGCCCAGGTAATGAGGTAGGCTGTGCCATCGGGGACTGCGCCTCGGGGGCGATGCAGGTAACTCGAGGTTGGGATGACGAAGCGGCTCAGAATCTCGTACGTGAGCGGCTTCGCTGCCGCGCTTTTGCTGGCATTCGTCCCGGGCGCGCTGGCCGCGCAGCCGGCGGCGTTGACCCTCGACTCGCCGGACAACGGCACCGCCCCGCTGGTCGCGTATGCGCCGAGCGACGGCTACGCCTACGTCGCGTGGTCCGCACCGATCAACCAGAACGCCGGCAATGGCATCGACCTCTGCATACTGCCGCCCGGCGGGACGGCGTGCGAGGGTGGAGGGGCGGTCCTTCTCGAGGACACGAACACCGGCGCCCTCGGAGGCGGGGTCATTGGGCTTGCCGGGCTCGTGGTGCTCCCCAGCAGCGGCGAAGTCGTCGTGCTTGGGTCATCCAACGGCCTTAGCACCGGGACCTTCGCCTGGTCCTCGCCGCCAGGCGGAGCCGATTTCCTGGCGGGCGCGAACGGCAGCGCAGCGCTCCAGAACGGAGGCGTCTCCATCAGCCCGGTGTCGCTGTATTACACCCCGAACAACACCGTCGGCCTGAGCGGCGCCGACGTCGGCCTGTTCGACAGCTACGACCATTCGTACAGCTATTTCAGCGACTCGCCGTTCGCTGGTCCCAAGACGCCCGCGTCTCTGCCGTCGGGCACCGGCAACGCCAACAACGGCGGTTCGTTCGACGACCAACACGAGATCGGCTCGACCGGATCCCAGCTCGCCGCCGAGCCGGCTCCGGCTCCAGCGGCGGCCGGCTCAGAGCTCGTCGTCGGCGTCGGAGCGAACGTCAGGTCGAGCCAGCCGACGCCAACGGGCTGCATCAACTATGCGGCGACCGGCTATGGCGTAGCGGTTGGGACGACCGGGAGCTCTGGCACGCTGAACGCCGAAGGGTTGCAGCAGAGTGGCTTCGGGCTGCTCGCCTGCTCGGCGGAGGATCCGGTCGTGGCGTCCGGTGGCACGGACGGGATCGGGGAGTTCGCCCAGGAGGGGTCCGGCGTGTCCGGCGCGGGCTCGACCTACACGCTTGACTACCGCCCGTTTATCGCCACCGCGACCGGCGGATCGTTCGGGTCGCCTGTCCAGTTGCAGGACGACACGAGCGCCTCGCTCGGCGGCGCAATCAACCTCGACCTTGCGGACGATTCGGGCACCGGCGTCTACGCGAGCTGGGAGGACGAAGCGGGCCTCGTGCTTGATTACAGCCCCAACGGCGGCGCCACCTGGGATCCACCGGTGATCGCTCCTGCGCTGGCGAACGGCGCCAATCCGGGCGATCCGACGATCGTCGGGGTCGGAAGCGGGATCGTCGATGTCGCCTACGACGCCAACCCGGGGACAGGTGAGCAGGTCTTCCTGCAGACGGTCGACCTGGTTCAACCGACCCCGGTGACGGTCACGACCTCGCAGACCTCGGGCACCACCACCGGCGCCAATATCTCGATCCCCGCGGGCACGATCGATGAGACCGACCAGGCGACGCTGAGCGGCACCCACGCCGCGACGGCGACCGGGACGGTCGACTACGCGCTTTACACCAAGTCTGACTGCAGCGCGGCGAGCCAGGTGGCCTCGGGCTCGGGAGCGGTCACCGCCGGCAAGCCCGCCGCGTCGGCGCCGATCACGACTGCGCTCTCCCCCGGCACCTACTACTGGAAGGCCGCCTACACCGGAGATGCGGCCAACGACGCTGGCACGAGCGCCTGCGGCAGCGAGAAACTGACGGTCGAACCTGCAGCCACGGGCCCGGGCACCGGGACCACCACCGGGACCACGGTCACGCTCACGATCACCTGCAGCGGGCCGTGCACGGTCACGGTCACGATCACCTACACCACCGGTGGCGCGGCCGACGCCGCAGGCGCCGCCAGGGCGCGAACCGTAACACTCGCCAAGGGCAAGTTCACGCTCAAGCACCGCGGCAAGAAGAAGCTGACGCTGAAGCTGACAAAGCGGGGCAGGAGCCTGGTCAAGAAGTACGTGATCAAGAAGCACCACGGCAAGCTCAAGACGCGGCTGCGGATGTCTGACAAGACGGCCCATGGCACGTTCAAGTCGACCAGGACGCTGAAGATCATCAAGAAGAAGTGACGGGTCAGGCGCGGAGAACTCAAGCTGCGGGCATGCCCGCAGCCGACTCTCCTCCTCGCCGCCAACCTCAAGGCCTGAGGCCCGCTGGCCGCAGGCCAGGCTGGCTCCGATGCTCAAGACGACGAAAGCCCAGGAAATTTCCGGGCTTTCGAGATATGGCGAGACCCGGACTTGAACCGGGGACACCACGATTTTCAGTCGTGTGCTCTACCAGCTGAGCTATCCCGCCGTGGGACGTCGATCCTAGCGAAACCCCTAGTGGAGCTCCGGGCGCGGACGCCGGACCGGTGGGCACAATTGAGCCGTGAGTGAGAGACGCCGCGTCTACCTTCTGCGGCATGCGAAGTCGAGTTGGGATGACCGGGGGCAACCCGACCACGACCGGCCGCTGGCCGAGCGGGGTAGAGAGGCGGTCAGGGTGCTGGCTCGCCACGTGCAGACGAATCGGATCGAACCTGAGCTGGTGCTCTGCTCCAGCGCTCGCCGCACGCGCGAGACGCTCGCGGGAGTGCTGCCGGGTCGCCTGGCGCTGATCGAGCCGGAGCTCTTTCTAGCGGGTCACGAACACCTGCTGACGCGGCTGCGCCAGGTCGAGCCGGAGATCCGCTCTGTGATGGTGGTCGGCCACAACCCGGCGCTACAGATGCTGACCCTGAATCTGGCAGGCGGCGAGAGCGCCAGGCGTGCGGCCGGAGCCGAGGGTCTCGAGGAGCTCAGGCGCAAGCTTCCGACCGGCGCGCTGGTGACGCTCAGCTTCGACTCGCCGTGGTCGGCGCTCGGCCGAAGCTCGGCGGAGTTGGTCGATTACGTCAGGCCGAAGGCGCTGCTGCACCGGAAGCTCTAGACGCGGCGAAGCTCTGGACGCGGCCAAGCTCTAGACGCGGGCGAGAGCCCGCGCGACCGCCGCCGGCGCGCCAAAGCCCTCACGGAACGCGCGCCCGGCATCGAGTCGCTCTGCGCCCGCGGCGCCGCCGACGACGGCGTGCGGTTGCCCACTCGCCCTGAGCTCAGTAGCCAGCTGGGCCTCCGGCTCCTGCCCGGCGGCGATCACGACCGCGTCGGCCGCAATCCGCCGCTCGTCGCCGTCTACCCGGATCACGACCGCGTCGGGCTCGATCCGCTCGTAGTCGACGCCGGTCAGCAGCTCCACACCCGCCTGCTGAAGCTCCTGCACCACGACCCATCGCGTCGAGGGGCCGACCCCGTCCCCGATCCGGCCGGCGCGACGCATCAGCGTGACCTGCCTCGGCGGTTGGTCTTCGACGGGCCAAATGCGCGCCATAGGGTGCATTTGGCCCGTCGAAGTGGGTGGCTCGAGTCCGTAGCGCTCGTAGAACCCTCCACGCTCGGACAGCATGTGCGCGACGTCGGTCCCGATCCCGCCCGCGCCGATGATCGCGACTCGCTGCCCTACCAACGACAGCGGGTCGTCTGCCAACAACAGCTCCGCGTAGCTCAACACATGTGGCAGCTCGGCCCCGGGAAGCGCCACGCTGCGCGGCACCACACCCGTCGCCACGACCACCGCGTCGAACCGCTCCAGATCAGAGCCGTCGACCCGCACCCCCAACTCGATCGCGGCGCCGAGCCTCGCCAGCTCCTGCGCGAAGTACGCACCGGTCTGCCCGAAGTCCTCCTTGCCCGGGATCCGGCGTGCCATCCGGAATTGCCCGCCGAGTTGCGCGGCCGCCTCGAACAACGAGACATCGAACCCGGCAGTCGCCAACGCCCGCGCCGCCTCCATCCCGGCCGGTCCGCCGCCGACGACGGCAACCCGCGCGCCTCCACCAGCCACAGCCGGCTCTTGCTCAAAGCCCGCCCGAGGATTGACGACGCACGACACCCGCCGGTCGAAGATCGACTGGTCGATGCATTGGTTGCACGCGATGCACACGTTCACCCGCCGCTCCGGCTCGTCACGGCTCCTGCGCACGAACAGCGGATCGGCCAGGAACGGCCGCGCCATCGACACGAAGTCGGCGTAGCCGTCACCGATGAGCGCGTCGGCCAACACCGCCGTGTTGACCCGGTTCGACGCGATCACCGGCACGTCCACGGCCTCTCGCACCGCCCGCGCCCACGGCGCCCACGCCCCGTGCGGGACCCCCGACTGCACGCTAGGGACGCGCGACTCGTGCCATCCGATCCCAACGTTCAACGCGTCGGCCGGCCCGCTGGCCAGCCGCCTTGCCAGCCCGATCACGTCGTCGATCCCAGCTCCGCCCGGCACGAGGTCAGCTCCCGACAGCCGGTATACGATGGCGCACTCCGGCCCCGACGCCTCACGTACCGCCGCCGCGACAGCGAGCGGGAACCGCATTCGCCGGTCGGCATCGCCGCCCCAATCGTCCTCGCGCAGGTTCGTGACGGGCGCCATGAACTGGCTGAGCAGATAGCCCTCGGAGCCCATGATCTCGACGCCGTCGAAGCCGAGCTCACGCGCGCGCCTCGTCCCCGACGCGAAGTCGTCGATCGTCGCGCGGATCTCCTCCTCACTCAAGGCCCGCGGCTCGCACCGGCTGTACTTCGAGTAGACGCCCGACGGCGCGACCGGCTGCAGCCCGAACGACTTCTCGAACGCGTAGCGCCCGGCGTGGAAGAGCTGGAGCAGCACCAAGCCGCCCGCGGCGTGGACCGCCTGCGGGATCGCCGCGAGCTTGTCCGCCTCGGCGTCCTCGTTGATGAAGCTGTAGCTGACGCCGCCCGCGCCCACGCGGCTGACCGCAGAGCCGCCGGTGACGATCAGCCCGGCGCCGCCGGCCGCCCGCTCGGCGTAGAAGGCAGCGAGCATGCTGCCGTCGGGATCCACCGACTCGAGCCCGAGGTGCATCGAGCCCATGACCAGCCGATGCGGTAGTTGCAGCGGCCCGATCGCTCCCGGCTGCCAGACGTGTTCGAGCACTTACTGAAGCAGCGAGCGGACGATCGTCTGCTTCTGCACCTCGACCGTGCCCTCCTCGAAGCGCTGGGCGCGGGCGTCGCGGTAGACCCGCTCGATCGGGCTCTTGAAGTAGCCGATGCCACCATGCACCTGGAGCGCGCCGTCGGTCACGCGCTGCAGCATCTCAGACGCGAACAGCTTCGCCATCGATGACTCCGCAGCCGCCTCGCGTGTGCGCTCCCAGGTGTCCGCGGCGTAGAGCGTCAGCTGCCGCGCCGCCTCCAGATCGGTCGCCATCTCCGCGAGCCGGAAGGCGATCGCCTGGCGCGACGCGATCGGCTTGCCGAACGTCACGCGCTTCTGCGAGTACTCAACGGCGAGGTCGAGCGCACGGCCCGCGAGCCCGACGCACGTCATTGCGACCGAGATCCGGCTCGGAACCAGGAACCCACCGAGCGCGACATTGAGCCCCTCGCCCTCTTCGCCCAGGCGGTTGACGACGGGCACCGGGGCGCGGTCGAAGATGAGGTGCGCGTGATCGGTCCCGAGCACGCCCATCGACTCCGGCATCAGGTTGTTCTCGATGCCCTCACCGTGGGAGGGGACCATCAGCGCGACCGTGCCGTCGGCGCCGTGCGTGCCCTCGAGCCGCGCGAACAGCAGCAGGTAATCGGAGATGCAGCCGAACGTGATCAGGTGTTTCTGGCCGCTGAGGTAGTAGGTGTCGCCCTCGCGCGTGACCGAGGACTTGATGTCGGCGCCGGTGCCGGCGTCCGGTTCGGTCAGCGTGAACGCGACCTTGATCTCGGTGGCGATCTGCGGCTTGACGAACCGTTCGATCTGCTCCTCGTTGGCGTAGGGGAGCATCGCCCGCCACAGGCCGTTCATCACGTGCACGACCATCCGCAGGGAGGCGTGCGGACGCGAGAAGAGCTCGATCAGCTCGAGGTAGCGCGCGAACGGCAGCCCGCGACCGCCGAGTGACACCGGCGCCGCCAGACGCAGGTAGCCGCGCTCGCGGAGTTCGTCCCACAATTCGGGCGGGACCTGGCGCTCGGCCTCGATCAGCTCGGTCCAGCGCTCGCCCTCGTTGTTGACGTAGTCGCGGATCTCCGCCTTCAGTGCGGCGAACTCGGCCTCGTCGACCGGCGAGGGTTCGGCGTCGACCAGGGGCGCTGTCGTCATCGGGATACCGCCTTTCTCTCCTGCAGGCCGCTGATGCGGTCGCGCAGCACGAACTTCTGAATCTTGCCGGACGGCGTGAGCGGGAGCTCATCGACGATCTCGAGCCGCTCTGGCCAGTACGGCTTCGACAGTCTGCCCGCGTCGAGGTGGCGCTGCATCTCTGCGAAGTCGAACTCCGCGTTGGGCTCGAGCACCACGAACGCGCAGGCCCGCTCGCCGAGCCGGTCGTCGGGCATCGCGACGATCGCGACCTCGCGTATCGCCGCGTGGGCGTAGAGCAGCTGCTCGACCTCGACGACGGGCACCTTCTCGCCGCCGCGATTGATCACGTCCCTGACGCGCCCGGTGATCCGCAGGTACCCGTCGGCGTCGATCCGGGCGAGGTCGCCGGTCCGGTAGAAGCCGTCTGCGGTGATTGCGTCGGCGGTCAACTCGCGACGGTTGAGGTAACCCTCGAACAGCGTCGGCGTGAGCACCTCGAAGTTGCCCTCCTCGCCGGCCGGCAGCTCACGGCTCTCATCATCTACGACGCGCAGCGTGATCCCGTCGAGCGCCCGGCCGTCGGCGTTCCACGCGCGCTCGGGATCCTGGCCGGGAACGAACGCCGCGCCCAGGCAGCTCTCGGTCGTGCCGAAGGCGCCTCCGACCTCTGCACCGAGCACCTCTCGTGCCTCCCGCGCGAGCTCGCGCGGGATCGCCGCGCCGGTCGCGACGAATGTGCGCAGAGCCTCCAACGTCTCGCCGCGCTCGGCCGCGACCCGGACGAGGTCTGCCAGGAACGGTGTGGCCGCCTGCACGAAGGTCACGCCGGTCCGCTGCATCGCCTCGAACCCGACATCGGCATCCCACACGGTCTGCACGACCTGCGGCGCACCGAGCAGCAGCGCGATCCACATGCCGTAGAGGAAGCCGGTCTGGTGCGCGAGCGGTGAGGGTATGTAGATCACGTCACCCGCGCCGAGGCCGAAGTGGCGGATGTGCATTTCCGCCGCCAGGTTCAGCGAAGCGTGCGTCTGGAGCACGCCCTTAGGCTCGCCGGTCGAGCCGGACGTGAACAGCAGCTGGGCAGTCGCGCCCGGGCCCGGCGGCGATGTCTCGAGCGCCGACACGGGCAGCTCGACCTGCTCGAGCAACACCACGTGCTCCAGTAACGGCACAAGATTTTCGAGTCCCAGCGCCATCGTCGCGTGGTCATGCCCCCGGAAGGAACTCGGCACGATCAACACGCGCGCGCCGCTCTCGTGCAGCATGAACTCGAGCTCGTGCTCGCGGAAGATCGGCATCAGCGGCTCGCAGACCGCCCCGATCCGCAGTGCCCCGAGTGAGATCGCGACGAACTCGAGCACGTTCGGCAGCTGGTAGGCGACAGGCTCGCCCGGTCCGACGCCGAGCTCGAGCAGCAGCGCCGCCCAGCGGTCAGCCGTATCGGCCAGCTCGCCGAAGCTCCAGATGCGCAACGCTCCGCTCTCGCCGACCTCGACCACGGCCCGATCGTGCCGCCGCTCGCGGGCGTGCCGCCCCACGAGCTCGGTGATCAGCGGCACCACTATTTGAGGTCTCCGGGAGAGCTCGGCACCCCAGATGAGACGGCGATCGGGATCCCGATCGCGTTCATGTGATCGGCGAACTCTGGATACGAGATCTTGTAGGCGTGCGGGTAGGACAACTCGGTCACGCCGCTCGCGGCCGAGCCGGCGACGGCCAGCGCCATCAGCACGCGGTGGTCGTTGTAGGAGGACAGCTCGGCGCCGTGGAGGCGGTCGACGCCCTCGAACTCCAGGTCGTTGCCGTCGAACTCGACGTGTGCCCCCATCTTGCGCAGCTGCAGCATCGAGGTGACGCGATCCGACTCCTTGAGCCGCACGTGCGAGACGTGCGAGAGCACCGTGCGCCCGCGCGCCCGGCTGGCGAGCGTCGCGAGGATCGGCACCATATCCGGGATGTCGCGGCAGTCGAGGCGGCCCGCGACCGGCGGCGTACCGTCGTGCTCGATTGAGATCGACATCCCATCGTCCGCGAACCGCATCGGCACGCCGACACCCTGCAACTCGGTGAGAACCGATTGCTCCGGGTGCCCATGGATCGGGACGTGGCTGCGGAACACGACCTTCGAGGGGTGCAGCGCGCAGGCGGCCAGCCCGAACGCCGCCGAGCCGATGTCCGGTGGCAGCAGCACGTCGCGCGCGACCGGGGTCTGGTTCGGCGCGATCGTGAAGTGCCGCCAGTCCTCACCGACCTCGACCTCCAGGCCGAAGTCGCGCATCATGTCCACTGTCAGCTCGAGGTAGGGGCGCTCGTTGAGCTCGCCGACGACCTCGATCACGGTCGGCTCCGCGGTCGCGAATGGGGCCAGCATCAACAGCCCCGAGATCCACTGCGAGAGCGTGCCATCGATCCGCACGTGCCCGCCGCGCGGCGCCCCCGGGTGGACCTTCACGGGGAGGCTCTGTCCCTCGTATTCGAGCTGCACCCCGAGCCGCTGCAGCGCGCGCAGCAGCGGCCCGATCGGGCGCCGGCGGAAGTACCGCTGGCCGACGATCGTGACCGGTCGGTCGCCGAGCGCGGCCAGGCCAAGCAGGAAGTACAGGGTCGAGCCGGAGCTGCCGACCGACACCACGTCCTGACGCGGTGAGAACCCAGCCGCGCCGTTCACCTTCCAGTAGCGCCCGCTCGACGTGATGTCGGTGCCGAGTCCGCGCAGCGCCTGAACCGTGAAGCTGACATGGCGGGCGTCGGTGCGGTCGGCGATCGTGCTGACACCGGGCGCGAGCGCGGCCAGCATCAGCGCGCGGTGCGCGTGGTACTTCGACGGAGGGATGATGATCTCGCCCTCCAGCGGCGCCTGCACGCCGGCTACTAGGAGGCGCATCCTGAGTTCCGCCGCGACGTCATGTGCGCGAGATTATCTCTCGAACCTCGGCAAGGCGCTCGATCTGCTCCAACGGCTCACCCGTCAGGGGGGTCAGCACGAACTCTTCGACGCCGGCCTCGCGGTAGGCCGCGACCCGCTCGGCGACGCTCGCGACGCACCCGAACGCCGTGTAGCGCTCGACGCGCTCGAACGGCATCCCATATTGCGCCTCCGTGTACTCGCCCGCCCGCTGGCGGGCGAGTTCTTGGTCCGCGTCCACGTGCACGCTCAGGGCGAGCCCCAGCGTCGGGCGCGGACGGCCGGCGGCCGCCGCCAGCGCGGCGAGAGCATCGCCCCGCTCACGCATCCGATCGGGGCTCATCCAGGTCGAGAGCCAGCCGTCGCCGACGCGCGCCGCGCGCTCGAGGGCAGCGTCGCTGCGCCCGCCGACGATCAGCGGCGGTAGCGCGCTGATGGTCGGCTCGAGTGCCGGTGTCGATCGTCCCTGAAGCCAGTCCGGCAGTGTTGCGAGCGCCTCGTCGAGCAGGCGCCCGCGCCGCTTGACGCTGAGCCCGACCGCCTCGAACTCCTGCGGGAACTCGCCGCCGACGCCGACGCCGAGCAGCAGCCGTCCGGGTGCGAGCGCGTCGATCGTCGTCAGCTGCTTTGCGACCCAGGCGGGCTGGCGCAGGCCGAGCAGCATCACCCCGAAGCCGAGCTTGACCCGCTCGGTGACGGCGGCCGCGGCGGCCAGCGCCACGGTCGAGTCGTAGACGGGCGCGGGCATGTGCAGGTGGTCGCCAACCCATACGGCGTCAAAGCCGATCTCCTCGGCCAGCCGGGCCGCCTCCACGAACTGCGGTCGCCCGCCGATCCGCAGCGGGTCAAATGTCGGCATGTTGATCCCGAGACGCAGCACGGCGGCCGAATCTAGCGCTGCGGGGGACGCGGGGAAGGAAAGTTGCCCTCAGGGCACCTTTCCTTCCCTGCGCGCGTCCTACTAGCGCTGCATCCGGGCCAGCAGTTCCAACGCGCCGCGCTTCGACAGCGGCTCGTTGAGGTTGCCGCACTTGGGCGACTGCACGCACGAGGGGCAGCCGTCCGTGCACGGGCACTCGCCGATCAGGCGCTGCGCGTCGTCGACGAGTTGGTCGAAGGCGTCGAAGCCGCGGCGGGTGATGCCGATTCCGCCGGGATGGCCGTCGTAGATGAAGATCGTCGGGCCGCCTGTCTGCGGGTGGGCATTGGTGGAGAGGCCGCCGATGTCCCAGCGGTCACACATCGCGATCAGCGGCAACACAGCGATCTGGGCGTGCTCGAGGGCGTGGAGCGAGCCGAGCAGGAGGTCGGCCGGGAACGCTTCAGCGGGTCTGCGGGAATTCTGTCCCGCCCGCCCGGCAGACCCGGGACCACCGACGACATCGTCGAGCTCGTACCAGAGCGCACGCGTCGAGAACTCGGTGGTTGGCATGTCGAGCCCCTGGAAGTCGATCACGGTGTGGTCCTGCAGGTGCTTGCGCTGGTAGCCGAGGACCGTCTCGGAGTAGACGACCTCGCCGTAGGACAGGCGCACGCCGTGGGTCTCGCGGGTCTCGAGCAGGCGCTCGATGTAGGTCATGCTCTCGCTCTTGGCTTGAGTGAAGTAGTTGCCGGTGAAGGGCTCGAGGATCGTGCGGCGGGCGGCGAGGTCGAGCTCCAGCACCAGGTAGGAGCGCCCCATGTGCAGGTAGATCGCGCCCTCGTGGACGGTCGAGTAGGCGCGGACCGCCTCGATCGTGCCGAGGATCTCGCCTGAGGAGGAGTCGATCAGGGCGAAGTTGTCGAAGGCGGCGGAGCGCAGCGCGACGCGGGCGGCGGGGTAGTCCTCGGCGCGGGCCGGCACGTAACCGGCGGCGCGCTCGCGCAGGAAGCCGGCGTCGGTGAGCGCCTGCGCGCGCTGCATCACGTCAGCGCCGAAGTACTCGGCGTCGTCTTCGGTGAGCGGCGCCTCGTGGGCGGCGCACAGCAGGTGCTCGCCGAGGATCTCGGGGCTCGAGGGATCGATGATCGCCGCCTCGACGGGGCGATCGAGGAACTCCTGGGGGTGGCGGGCAAAGAACTGGTCGAGCGCGTCCTCGCCGGCGACGTAGACGGCGAGGCCGCGGCCGCGGCGGCCGGCGCGTCCCCACATCTGGCGCAGGCTCGCGACGGTGCCTGGGAAGGTGACGCAGATCGCGGCGTCGAGCTCGCCGATGTCGATGCCGAGCTCGAGCGCGTCGGTCGCGACCACGCCGAGCAGCTCGCCCGAGACCAGCCGCGCCTCGATCTCGTGGCGCTGCTGCGGGGTGTAGCCGGCGCGGTAGGGGGCGACGCGCTCGGCCAGCTCGGGTGCGAGGCGGTCAGAGGCCATGCGCAGGATCAGCTCGACGCCCTTGCGCGACTTCATGAAGCAGATAGTGCGGGCGCCGGCGGTGATGAGTTCGGCCAGCAGCTCTGCTGCCTCGGCGAGCGCAGAGGCACGGGTCCCGAGCTTCTCGTCGAGCAGCGGTGGGTTCCAGACGGCGACGCGGCGGGCCGGCAGCGGCGCGGTGTCGTTGTCGACCAGGTGGACGTCGGCCAGGCCGGTGAGGTTCTCGGCCAGCTGGACGGGGTTGGCGATCGTCGCGCTGGCGAGCAGGAAGCGGGGCTGCGAGCCGTAGATCGCCGCCGCCCGGCGCAGCCTGCGCAGGACGTTGGCGACATGCGAGCCGAAGACGCCGCGGTATACGTGGGCCTCGTCGATCACGACGAACGCGAGGTTCGCGAACAGGTCGCCCCAGTTGGCGTGGTGGGGCAGGATCCCGACGTGGAGCATGTCGGGGTTGGTGATCACGAGGTTCGAGCGGCGCCGGATCGCGGGGCGCTCCTGTGAGGGCGTGTCGCCGTCGTAGATCGCGGGTCTGATCTGTTTGGTGAGCCCGAAGTTGTGCAGGGCGCGGGCCTGGTCCTGGGCGAGCGCCTTGGTCGGGTAGAGGTAGAGGGCACGCGCTGCCGGATCGGTGACGAGCACCTCGAGCGTCGGTAGCTGGAAGCAGAGCGACTTGCCCGAGGCGGTGCCGGTGGTGACGATCGTCGGCGCCTCGAAGGCGCTCATCAGCGCGTCGCGCTGGTGCACGTAGAGGGCATCGATGCCGGCGCGTTGGAGCGCGTCGTGGACGCGCGGGTCGAGCTCGTCAGGGATCGGGACGAGGAACGGCGCCTGTGAGAGGGTGGTGTGTTCGTGGACCAGGCGCTCGTCCGCACGGCCCTGCCGCAGGAGCGCCTCCCAGGGTTCTGTCTTGGTGTTCGTGGCCACGAGGTCTTCAGTATGGCGGCGTCTGGCGGTCTCTCGTTGCTACCGTCGCCGGCATGCTTCGCGCCCTGTACGTCGACCTCGACGGGACCCTGCTCGGGCCCCGTGGCTCGCTGTTTCGCGCCTCCGACGGCGGCTTCAGCATGGACGGCGCGCGGGTGCTTCAGGCCTGTGACCGCGCCGGGTTGGAGGTCGTGATCTACACCGGCCGCCAGGAGCACGGGGTGGATGAGCTGATGCGAGTGATCGGGCAGCGTTCCTACATCTTCGAGCTCGGCTGTGGCCTGGTCGTGGACGGTGAGCGCGAGTGGTTGACCGGCGACCTTGTTCCCTCAGACGAGCACGGGACGATCTTCGAGCAGATCACCGCCTCGGGAGCGCCGGAGCTGCTGCTCAAGACCTTCGCCGGCCGGCTCGAGTACCACACGCCGTGGTCCATCGGCCGTGAGGTTTCACACGTGTTGCGCGGCCTGGTTTCGGCCGACGAGGCGAGCGCGGTGCTGAAGCAGGCCGGGCTCGACTGGCTGAGGCTCGTTGACAACGGCGTCATCTCCGGGCACGGCGATCAGCTCTTCGCCCCCGACTGGACGATCGACGTCGAGCGCGTCCACTGTTACCACCTCATCCCCAGCCCGGCCTCGAAGGCCCGTGGGGTGGCGCGCCACATGCAGATCCGCGGTTACCTCCCCGAGGAGTGCATCGCCTGCGGCGACTCCCGTGAGGACATGGAGGCCGCCGCGGTCGTCGGCACCTTCTGGCTGATGGCCAACGCGCTCGAGCAGGACCCGACCCTGGCAGCCGACATCACCGGCTACGCGAACGTGCGGGTCAGCTCACAGGGCCACGGCGCCGGCGTCTACGAGGCTGTTGTGAGCACGCTGGCGGAGTCGCGCTGAGTCTTAGCCGCGCGCCGGTCTAGCGGCCTACCTCACGTGGGGCTCGTCCTCCGTTGGACGCAGGCACCCCGAACCCCGAACGAGGCTCCCTGCGTCGGGTTCGATGTGCCGTAGGTACGCATATCCGCACCTACGGCACAACAAACTCGACGCTGAGTCTCAGGCCGCGTGGCGCGGGCGTGCCAGCTCCCTGGCGTCGCGCGTGATCATGTCCTCCTCCGCGATCGCGTGGGCGAGCTCGGTCGCCCACTCGGAGATCGCTCCGAAGGCGTTGGCCACCTCGAGCCCGTTGGAGCCGCCGATCGCACGGTTCATCTCCATGACGGCGCTGTCGAAGTTGATCCAGAGGTCCTCCGGTCCACGCCGGCCTGTGCCGGCCCGTAGCTCGTACGGCGGGGCCGCCTTCGCCGCGCCGGGCACGGGCCGCCAGTGCATCCCGGCGGCGTGTGCCTGCTGCCACGCGAGCTGCTCGCCGGCGGCCGCCTCCGACAGCTTCTGGAGCCTGCTGGCGAACCCCTCATCCGGTGGCGCGAGCTTGTGCGCGCGCATCGCCTCGGCCCAGCCGACGCTGGCGTGGCGGACGAGGCGCACGACGCGGTCGCGCTCGCGCTCGAGGTCGTCACCGAAGCTCACGGCGTCTCCACGGTCCCGTGGCCACTCACGTCACTGCCGAGAGTCGCCTCGGCGTCTCCGGCGGGCTCGGCGCTCGCCGGTTCGACGCCACCGACGGGCTCGCCTCCCCAGAAATCGTCGGCGCTGGGGCCGGAGGTGTCGGTAGCGAGCGGCGGCGTGCCGCGGTACCCGTCCTCCAAGATCCGATCGAGGTCAGATCGCTTGATTCGCACACGCCTGCCGACGCGCAATGCGGGCAGGGAGCCAGCATCGATCCAGTTACGGACCGTTTGTTGGTTCAATCGCAGCAGTTCCGCGACTTCCGCAACGGTCAGAAATGATTCCTCATGCTCGCCCACGATCATTGAGAGAAGATTCTACTCTTTGGGTAGGATGTCCAACTGAGCCTAATTAGCTCTAACATTTCGGTAAGGATACTGTAAGGTCTGGATAGCTGGCTTAGGACCAATTGGAGGATTAGTCATGACGGGCCACGGCCGGGGGAATGCCGGCGGATCGGCGAGGGGTACCGCGACCGGCAAAAGGGGCGGGAGCGACGATGGACAGGGTGCCGGAGCAGATGCACGTAAGGTCGTGCCGTTCCCCCGCGAGTGGTACGGGTCGCCGGACGAGCTCATGCCGATCGATCTCGGGTCGCCGGAAGCCGACGTGGCTGATGCGGCCGGCTTCGACGCCACCGAGGCCGCCGCGTTCTGGGAGGGCGGCGTCGGGGCCGACCACCGGCTCGCCGACCCGTCCGACCAGCGGCGGCGCGATCCTGCAAGAACCAGGCCGGCAGTACACACGGAGCCTGGCCCGACCAGCGATCGTCCTACTCGACCTCAGGCAGCTTCACGACGCGTCGCGGTACGACCACTTGCCGTGGCTGCGCTGCTCGCCGTCGCCCTCGCGGGCGTCGCGGCCGTGCTCGTCTCGGGACTCGGCGCTGCTGGGCACGGCACTGATCCAGGTGCGCGAAGTCAGCGGCATGATGCGTCGCGTGCGGTGACGAAGACCGTGACAACACCCGTGACCGTGACAACCAAGGTGCCCGACCACGGCGGCCGCGGAAAGCGGACTTCAACGCGAACGCACGCTGGCCGTCCGGCCGGCGACAGCGCCCAGTCCGGCACAACGGCCGTGAAGCAGCCCGCGGCGACGCACCCGACGTCTGACCAGGACTCGGTTCCGAGCAGTCAGACATCGCCGCCCGCGACGGCCGGCGGCAGCTTGCACAGCGCCGGCACGGGTTGCGCTCAGAGTCCTGACAGCGGCTGCCTGCCGTGAGCCGGACTCCAGGAACTTCAACCACCACGATACGAGGACCGGATGACGCTCCATATCAAGCTCAGACACCTGACCGTCGGCATCGTCGTTGTCGCGCTGCTCGCGGGGGGCGGCTACGCGTTCGCCACGACCCGCGATCGCGTGATCCGCGTGTGTGTCAACGGCAGGACGCGCGCTTTGACAATGCCGGCCAACGGCAGATGCGGCAAGGGCTACGCCGCACTGACCTGGAATCAGCGGGGCCCGAAGGGTGCGGCCGGTGCGAAGGGCGAAAGGGGCGCAAGGGGGGCGTCCGGTACTCCCGGGACACCCGTGACGGTCGGCATCGGCGCCGTCACGACGGGCGCGCCTGGGAGCCAGGCAAACGTCACCAACGTCGGTAGCGCCTCCAACGCCAAGCTCGACTTCACAATCCCGCAGGGCGAGGCCGGTACGAACGGCACCGATGGGACCAACACGGGTCCGACTGCCTATGGCCAAATCTGGATGGGCTCGAGTTCAGCCAAAGCCTCGACAGGTGTTGGCACGAACATCTTCGCGGTCTCGGGTGGCGGCGGTGGCGCGAGTGTCGAAGTCGACAACTGCACAGCGGCGACACCCACCGAGCCGATCGTCACCGTCACCGCTGACAGAGACTCCGCAGACAATGTCAGCGGTGCAAACAACACGCCGAACACCGCCGTCGCCTACGTGACTGGCTACGGCAGCGACGGGACCGGAAATCACATTGCGGAGTTCTCCGTCACGACGTCCAATCCCAGCACTGGTCTCGTCGTCAACTCGGACTTCTCGTTCACCGTTATCTGTTGATCACCATCGACGCTAGGCACGCAAAAGGACACGAACATGCCCAGCATTCACCATCGCCCCTCAGGGGGGCCTTCGCGCCGGCCGCGGGCCCTCAAGCGACTCGTCACGTCGGCAGGCGTGCTCTCCGCCCTGCTGGCCGCCGCCGGCGCTTTCAGCGCGACCGGCGCTCTCGCCAGCTCGTACACAGGCATGCTCTACGGCGGCGAGTTGCAGATGCAGCTTCCTGCGCTGCAAACGGTCCTTGGCGCTGGACAGGTCTACACGCAACACGCGTGGAGCGCTCCCGCAGGCACGCAGTTCGCCGGCTTCGCCTACACCAACGGCGCGTTCACCGCGCAGGAGCACGACCTCACCGGCGGCCTCTCCGTCGGATTCAAGGGGTCCGGTGGAAGCGCGCCGGCTGACCTCAACTTCCCGTGGACCGACGACTGCTCGATCACCGAACAGGACGCACCGCGCGAGTGGGTGAACGGTCAGGGCGACCCGGGCGAGGACTATGGCCCGCAGGGGAACTGCTCCACATCCGGATCGACGGGTGGCTGGAACTACACGAACTCAGAGATCGAATCCAACAACCCGCAGCTCAACCCGACGTCGGACTACCAGACCCTGACGCTCTCGATCTGGTGTGCCCGCGACAACTCCTGTAGCGAGGACGACTCCGCTGGTGCGGCGGTCACCAACCTTTCGGGTTTCATAGAGGACCCGAACAGCCACCCGTCAGGCGGAGCCTCGTGGACAAGCAGCGTCAATGGTGGGTCGTGGTACCAGACCGACACCGCCGGTCCGTCCCTGAGCGTGTCTGCGAGCGACCCGGCGGGGGTCTGCGCGATCGGGGTTCAGTGGAACGGCCCGGACGCCTACTACACCCAGGCAACCGACGACAACCCGGGCACGGAGAACCCGGGCTCCTCCGTCGGTAACGAGTTCGACAGCATCACGCCGTGTGGCGGGAGCAGCGCGAGCAGCACGGTGCCGATGCCCGCTGGCATCGCCTCCGGTACCTACAGCCTGGCGATCCTCGCCTCCAACCCCGGCAATTGGGAGCGCGGTAGTGGGCTCAACAATGCCCCGACGATCGCTAGCTACAGCAACGCGATTGACGTCGACGACGCAACGCCCAGCCTCGCCTGGGCCAGCACCTCGAGCGCTTGGACCGCAAGCACCGCCGAAAGCCTCGACGTCACCGTCGGCCCGTCCGGCCTGACCTCCGTCACTTGCACCGACGATGGCGGCTCCGTGGCTCCGAAGCTGATCTCGGGATCAACCAGCGGTGGCGGCACCACCGTCTGGAGCGTGCCGATGACCGACACGGCGGGTGCCAACTCCGTCTCCTGCCGCGCG
>DATKSM010000059.1:0-8633 GCA_035531655.1 Solirubrobacteraceae bacterium | reverse complement strand
CGATCCCCTCCCAACCGCCTGCTTGCGAAGGCCCGAGCGCAGAGCAGGTGCTCACGTTCACATGACGCCCACCCTCGACAAAGTGTCCATCGCGACCGCGAAAAGCGGGACCGAATGCTCCTTGCGGGCCGAGCGGCGTCCACTTACCCTAGCGGTGCGGGTCGGCCGTGGAGGCCCTCTCGCGCACGGTCAAAGCTTTCCGCAAGACCTATGAGCTCCGACTTCGACAATCCCGGCCGTTCGGGCGAGCATCAGCCCCCTGGCTTCAGCGTGCCGCAGACACGGGGCGCCCGCCGCGACGACGCGCTGCAGGACAGCCTGGCTGACCTGAACCGCCGCCTGCGCGAGCTCACAGAGGACCTGACAAGGCCCGAGCGCGGCGCAAGCGACCCGCAGGCGGCGAACGCCGCATCGCAATCATCCGAGCAGACGCCGACGCGCGGGCTCGGCGATGCCCGTGATCGGCATTTCACGCAAGCCACGGGCGTGGCCGCCCATGGCGAGGCCAAGCAGTCCGGCGGCCTGCCAGGCCCAACCCAGATGCACAGCGGACGGCGCGCAACCGATCAGGATCCTGCTCAGCGCGCACGCGACATCATCGACAGCGCACAACGGATGGCCGAGGAGATCGTGGGTAATGCTCACCAGCAGGCGGCAAGCGCCCGCCAGCAGATCGCAAGCGTCCATCAAGAGCTCCAGAGCGCCCGTGAGCAGACGGCGAGCACGCGCAAGCACGCGCAGGAGCTGCTCATGCTCGGCGAGCAGCTGCTCACCTCCGCCAGGCGCGCTCTCGATGTCTTTGAGGGTGGCATGCGCCATGTGCAAAACGACATCACCCAGGGCGCCGGACAGGCGGTGCACAGATCGCCGGGCGCCGGCCAGAGAGATCCCGCGAGCGCGCAGACCCGGCAGCCGGCCCCTCCCGGGAGCGCTCCGTTGCTCATCGACGAGCACCCGACTCTGTCAAGACCGCCCACCGTTCTTGCGCTGGACGCCGACTGGTCCGCGGTCCCTCAGAGCACGGCCACAGCGCCCGACAGCCCAACGGTCCCCATCCCGGAGGGTTTGCGCGCCGGCGTGTACGCGCCACCTACCCAGGCCCAGGGGGCTGTTGCGCCGCTCGGACCGACCGTGCCCGCGCCGGTGCCGGTCACGCATGTCGGCGCAGTGGTGCTCACCGCCGGGCCGCTCGCGGATGTGGCCACAGCGGCCGTGCTGGAGCGCGCGCTGGAGCGCATCCCAGCGGTCGCCGGCTCCCGCGTGAAGCGTTTCGTCGACGGCCGCGTCTCGATCGAGCTGCACATCCTCGAAGCCGTTACGCTCACAGACGAGCTGGGGCACGTCCTGCCCTACCCGTTCGAGGTGCAGGCCGTTACGCCGTTTGAGATCGACATCGCGATCGTCGCCACGCCGGAGCACACGGGCGGCCTAACAGCGGACCAGCCCGAGATCCTTGGAGAATGAGAGACCGACGATGAGCTCTCGCCGTCCAATCCATGCGCTCGACGTCGTGTTCGTGGTGCTGATCGTGCTGCTCGGCTTTCTGGCTTTCTTCATTGGCTTCCTGGTGGCGCCGCTGATCGTGATGGCGCTTGCCTACCTGATGCTCCTGATCCTCGACCGCCGCCATCACCAGACCCGCTTGCGGCGTAACAGCGAGCAGACACCAACCACGCCCGCCGGGCCGGAGCGCCTGGGCCCTCACACCTCCGAGCAGCCTGACCAACAGGGCCGGCCGTGATAGAGGCTACGGACACCAACCTCCAGCTGGCGCGGGAACGCGCCCGGCAGGCGGGCCTGCCGTTCGTCGCGCTGCACTCGCACCCCGGCAGCGCCGACCCGGTACATCCAGTCGACTTCATGGCGGCCCGCATGCTCTCCGAGGGCGTCTGCCGGCAGTTCCGGATCCTGCCGGTCGCCTACTCGGAGGGCGTCCTCACGATCGCGACCGCCGAGCCGTTCGACGAGCTGGCTCGCAGTGTGGCTCCCGCGCTGACCGGCAAGGCCGTCAGATGGGTCATCGCGACCGCCGAGGAGATCGCGGATGCGATCGACGGTGTCTTTCGCGGCTCCGAGCCGCCGCTGAGCGGCGCGACAGGCACCGTCGCTGAACACCCTCGCGCCAGAGATGAGGAGTTGCAGGAGCAGTTGCGCGAGGAGCTGCCCGCTGACGGTCCGCCCGCACGGCTGCGCCTGGGGGAGCTGCTGGTGATGCGCGGCATCGTCACCCAGGAGCAGATCGAGCTGCGCCTGGCCGAGCAGGCGCGCACAGGCGAGCGTCTCGGCGAGCTGCTCGTGCACGACGGCCTGGTCGAGGAGCAGCAGCTCCTGGACGTCGTAGCCGACCAGCTCGAGTTGCCGCGGGTGGACCTCTCCGGCATCGACCCGCAGGCGCTGCCGCTCGAGCAGATCCCCGAGCCAGTCTCGCGCCTGCTGCGCGTCGTGCCGATCGGCATCGACGAACGCACGCTCTACCTCGCCACCCCGGACCTGCTCGACGAGCACGCGCTTGCCACGCTGCGCGAGCACACCGACCGCGAGCTGCGCATCTTCCTGGCCGAGCCGAACGCGATCGACGAGCTGCTGGCGCGCGCCCACCGCGAGGCCTACAGCAACACCGCCACGCTCGAGCTGCTCGAGCGCTACCCCGAGGAGTGCGCCAACCGCGTGCTCTCGGGCGCCCAGCGCACGGTGATGATCACGATGGCGCTCGTCTTCATAGCGGCACTGGTCGTCTTCCCGCTCGGCACGCTGATCACGGTGATCGCGATCTCGACCGTCTGGTACATGCTCGCCTCGCTCTACAAGCTGAAGCTGACCTACTCCGCGCTCGGCCACGAATACGAGGTCGACATCACAGACGAGGACCTTGCGGCGCTGGACGAGCGCGACCTGCCGGTCTATTCGATCCTCGTGCCCCTCTACAAAGAGGCTGAGGTCGTACCGCGCCTGATCGACGGCATCGACGGGCTCGACTACCCCAGGACGAAGCTCGACGTGCGCCTGCTGTGCGAGGAGGACGACGCGGAGACGATCAACGCGATCCGCGCGCTTGGGTTGCCGCCCCACTACAAGCTGGTGATCGTGCCGGAGTCGATGCCGAAGACCAAGCCCAAGGCATGCAACTACGGCCTCTTGCAGGCGGAGGGCGAGATCGTCGTGATCTACGACGCCGAGGACCGCCCCGACCCCGACCAGCTCAAGAAGGCGGTGCTCGCCTTCCAGAAGGCCGACCCGCGAGTGACCTGCGTGCAGGCGAAGCTCAACTACTTCAACCAGGACCAGAACCTGCTGACGCGCTGGTTCTCTGCGGAGTACTCGCTGTGGTTCGACCTGCTGCTGCCCGGCCTCGACGCCGAAAAGGCCCCAATCCCGCTCGGCGGGACGTCCAACCACTTCATCACCGAGCGCCTGGTGATGCTCGCCGGCTGGGACCCGTTCAACGTCACCGAGGACGCAGACCTCGGGATCCGCCTGCACAAGGCCGGCTACCAGACCGCGATCATCGACTCCACGACGCTCGAGGAGGCCAACTCGCATCTGCCCAACTGGATCCGCCAGCGCTCGCGCTGGATCAAGGGCTACATCCAGACCTGGCTCGTGCACATGCGCCACCCGCTGCGTCTGCTGCGCCAACTCGGCCCGAGAGGCTTTCTCTCCTTCCAGCTGATGGTCGGCGGCTCGTTCGTCGTGTTTCTGCTCAACCCGATCTTCTGGTTTCTGACGACGGTCTTCTTCCTGACCGAGGTCGGCGTGATCCAGCAGCTGTTCCCGAGCTTCATCTTCTACCTGGCGGCGACCGAGCTGTTCATCGGCAACTTCGTGTTCCTGTACGTGAACCTCGCCGGTCTGATGGAGCGCGGCTACTTCGAGTTGATCAAGTACGCGCTGCTGACCCCCGTCTACTGGGGGCTGATGTCGATCGGCGCGTGGAAGGGCCTCATCCAGCTGTTCACCAACCCCTTCTACTGGGAGAAGACCGAGCACGGCCTGGACAGCACGGCCGGACCGTCGCTTCAGGGGCACTAGCCATGGCGACCGTAACCGCACCGCCAACCGCGCAAGGCGAGGGCACGTTCGTGCCATACGAGCGTCCGCCCCAGAGCGCGAGCGTACCCCCTTCCACGCCCCCGGCGCGGGTGAGCCGCGTCGGGCGCTTCGAGGCGCTCGTCGTCTTCCTCCTGTTCACCGGTGCCTACGCGGCGCTCGGCTACCAGGTCATGATCGTCCAGCACGTCGTCGTGTTCGACGCACTCGACCGCCTCGCCCGCGCGTACCTGGTGTGGCACGATGCGCCGCCGAAGCTCGCGGTGATCGGCTTCGACTTGCCGCCGGTCGGCACGCTGGCGCTCCTGCCGGTGACGCTCGTCAAGCCTGTGGCGAGCTCGCTGATCGGTCTCGTGTTCTCAAGTGCGGTGTTCGCCGGTGGCGTGATCGTGCTGCTCGACCGCCTGCTGGCGCGCTGCGAAATGCCACGCCTGATGCGCTACCCGGCGCTGCTCTTGTTCGGCGCGAACCCGCTGTTCGCGTTCTACGCCTCCAACGGCATGCCCGAGATGACCTACCTGTTCTTCCTCACAGCGACGCTGTACGCGCTCCTGTCGTGGGTGATGACAGGCTCCACCCGCTTTCTGGTCCTGGCGGGCACCGCGCTGTCGATCTGCGTGCTGACGCGGTACGAGTTCATCATCTGGGCGCTACCGCTCACCCTGATGGTCGGCGCGACACTTACCCGCTGGCGCGCGAGCCGCGGCGAGATCGAGGGCACGGCGATCGTGTTCGCCGTGCCCGCCTGCTACGCGCTCGGGCTGTGGAGCCTCTTCAACGGCCTGATCGTCAAGAAACCGTTCGGCTGGATCGGCGACGGGGTCGGCTCGCTCGCGGTCAACTCCGACCAGATCGCGCACTCCGGCGGCGCCACGGTGCACATGGTCGCGACCCGCCTGGGCGAGATCCTGACCGGCACCGCGCCGCTCGCGATCGCGGTGCTGCCGCTGCTGATGCTGCTCTTCTTCTCGCGGCGGGAGGAGACCTCGCTGTGGCTGGCGGGGCTCGTGGCGCTCGCCGTGGTGATCGTCGGCGCCGACGCGCTGCTGGCGGGCAAGGTCAGCGTGCTCACCCTCAGCGACGGCCTGACAATAGGCCTCGTCGCGTTCATCGGCGCGGCTTGGATCTACCGCGCCTCCAACGGCGCCGGCACGCTCGTCTGGCTGATAGCGCTCGCGCTCCTGGCTGCGACGCTGCCGCTCGCGTGGCAGCGCATGCAGACCTACCCGTTCCAGAACCAGGAGCAAGCGTTCGTGCGTGCGCTGAATAGCGGCGAAGACCAGGAGGGCACAAGCTCGATCGGCGGCTACCACGTCGGTATCGCGCCCGAGCTGCGCATGGCCGACTTCATCGACCGCAACATCGCTTCAGAACACGCGATCCTGACCGACAACGCGCAGAGCTACGCGGTGATCCTGCTCAGCGGCCGCCCGGGACTGTTCTTCGACCGCGTGCAGAGGGGAGACGCCATTTGGAGGACCGTGAGCGAAAATCCCTATGGCCGCGTCGCCTACCTCCTGATCGCCACCCAGGCCAAGCAGGACATACTGCGAGCGCGCTATCCGGTCGCCGCGAACGGCGCCGACCCCGACTTTCGGGTGCTGTTCAGAACCTCGCGCTACATCCTGTTGCGAGTACCCCCCCGTCCTCCATCGTTGACCTCCACTCCCAGCTTGACCCTGCCGGGCCTGACAGGCCAGCCGGCCCTCACGGCACCGGCCGCGACGAGCGCCATCCCGGGGACGTCGGGCCCGTGAGCGGCGTCGAGGATCATCAAACAGAGCCGCAGCGCGCCGATTCCACGCAGGCACTCAGCCAAGCGTTCGCACGGCAGGTCGAGGTGATCGTGACCACGGCCGAGCGCGCCGCAAGCGACCTCGCCCATGAAGTCGAGACGGCGGCCACGGAGCGCGCCGCCGCCATCCTCGCCGATGCCGAGCGTGAGGCGCGACGCATCCTCACGGAGGCCGGCAAGCGCTCGGAGGACTATCTGACTGCCTCACGCCGGCGAATCGACGAATTCGCGGCCGAGCGCATCCGGCGACTGTCCGAGCTGACCGACGGGTTGATCGAGGTTGCCGAGGCGATCCAGCAGCGTCATGTGCAGGTCGAGGAGGTCAACCGCCGCCTGTACGAGCTGATCGCCGCCGCCGGCAACGCCGCCGAGACGGTGACGCGTGAGGCGGCGCAGCCGAGCCCCGACCTATCGCGACCGGCAGATCGCTATGAAGACCCTCCGGCGCTGGCGCCGCGACGCGCTGCGCCGCCAGCCCGCGTGATGGACGGACCGTCAGACGAGGAGTTTCTCCGCGATGAGCCGGCTTGAGGTGATCGCAAGGTGTCGAGCACGCGCGGAGTCACCATGAGCCGCCTGCGCGTCGCTGCGCTGGCGATCGCGGTCGGGCTCGTCCTCGCCGGCTGCGGCGCCGGCTCTGGAAAGCCGTCCAAGAGCGTTGCGGGCGCCGGCCCGGCCTCCTCTGTAGAAAACGTCGGCAAGAGCAACCCCGCCGTCGGGTCCAGCGGGATCGCAACGACCACCGCGACGTCGATGCCACGCCCGTTCGCCGCCGGCAGCCCGTGGAACACGCGCGTGGACCAGCTGCCCGCGGACCCGAGCTCCAGCCGGCTGATCTCACTGGCCCAGCAGCGACAGGACGTCGAATACACGGGCAGCCTGACCCCCCACGTCGTCACGCGCACGATCACCGCGGGGCTGTTCATCAACACCACCCGCTGGACCGACACGATCGTCGAAGCCGGCGAAGGCGTCCCGACCAGCGTCATCTGTCGCCAGCAGATGACCTACTGCGGCGAGGGCGCCGGCGTGAGCACGCTCAACATCCCCGTGGGAGTCTCTCCCAAGCCGCAGTTCGACGGCTGGTTCACCGTCCTCGACCGCTCCGCCGACACGGCCTATGACCTGTGGCGCGCCCGGCGCGGCGCGAACGGCCGGGTCATCTCTTACCAGTACATGCGCAAGTGGAGCCTGACCGGCCCCGGCTACTCGCCGCCCGGCGTCGCCTCGGCGCGCGGCTCGGGATTGCCGCTGTTCGCCGGTGTGATCACGCCCCAGGACATCCAGGCCGGCACGATCGAACACGCGCTGGCGATCTCGCTGCCCGGCCCGGCGCGCGGCACCTACGTGCAGCCGGCATCCACCACCGACGGGGTGGGAGCGCAAGCCTCGCTGCCGGAGGGCGCACGTATCCGTTTGCGTGCAGACGTGCGACTCGGACGAATCTCGACCGGCACCGATGCGCGCGCCGCCCGCGCGATCGTGCGTGCGCTGAAGCTCTATGGGGCGATCGTCGTGGACCGTGCGCGCGTGCCCACGCTGTACGCACAGCTGAACTCCGACTGGCAGAGCCCGTTGAAGAACGGCGCCGGCAAGCTCATATACGGCGACGGCCGCGAACTGCCGGCGGCGCTACAGGGCATCGAAGGGCAGGGCGTGCCACTGCTGCGCGGCAACGAGGTCCAGTCGCTGCACCTGCGCGACTTCGAAGTGGTGAGCCTCCCCCCGAGGCTGAGCTACCCGCCACCCGGAACGCCCGCCGTCCCCGCGACCCCCGCCACGGAAGAATGAGACACCCGGCAGCAACACGATCACCGGCGGGCCGCGCTCGTGCGATCGCGCACTCACGGTCGGCCGTGGTGAGCGCGCGATCGCTGGCGCTGTCCTTGGCGGGCGCCGCGGCGCTCGCCGGCTGCGGCGTGAGCGCGCGCCACCCGCCCGCCGAACGGGGCGCCGACATCGCGCGCACGGAAACGAATCCGCTCATCTCCTCACGCCCGCCGAACACGGTGCTCGTGG
The DNA here is from genome assembly GCA_035531655.1 of Solirubrobacteraceae bacterium. Taxonomy (GTDB): domain Bacteria; phylum Actinomycetota; class Thermoleophilia; order Solirubrobacterales; family Solirubrobacteraceae; genus Palsa-465. Next base: position 772 of record DATKSM010000059.1, on the reverse strand, counting down.
ACGGCGCGACGCTCGACGTCCTCACGCCCGTGGCGGTGGATCCCTTCCAGTCCGCGAGCACCGGCCGCGTCGTCTTCACTGCCACCAACAGCCGGCAGGCGTTCGCCGATCTCTGCGATGGCAAGGTGGACGTGATCGAACCCGGCCGGGCTATCACACCCGCCGAGGCCGCCGCCTGCCGGCGCAACCATCTCGAACTGCTCGGAGGGCTCGCCGTCGGCTGGGACGCCGTGGTGATCGCCGTCAAGAACGAAGCCGACATCGGCGGCGACTGCCTCACCACCCAGCAGGCCCGCGACATCTTCCGCGCCGGCTCCCCCTACAGCAACTGGAGCCAGCTCGGCTTCTATGACGTCCCCCTCGCGAGCACCGGCAGCCTCTCCGAACCGGTGCCCGACGAACTGTTCGCCCGCAGCGTGCTGGCGCAGCCGGCGCCGCTGACGAGTGCGGCTCTGCGCGGAGACTTCATCGCGACGCCCACCACCGAAGCCACGCGCGCGCAGATCGTCGGCAGCGAACGCCTGACGCGCGCGCAGGCGATCGCCCGCCGCAAGCTGGCGGCGCTGCGGGCGCAGACGGCCGCGCAGCGCAAACGGCTCGTCAACGCCGCCATGGCGCGCGCCGACGAACAGGTGCTGCGCGCAATAGCCGCCACCAACGCGCGTAACCGCAGGCTGAAGATCGTCGTTAACACCGAACAGCTGGACCGCCACAACGCGCAGATCGACACGGCCGCCAAGCGCGCTGCGGCGCTGCGGGCGAACGCGCAGTT
>DATKSM010000058.1:0-46535 GCA_035531655.1 Solirubrobacteraceae bacterium | reverse complement strand
TTCTACACGCACGGACAGGACCGCCACTCGGTTTCGCGTCTCAGCATGGTTGGCGACTTCCGCCGCGCGCTCGAGAAGGGCGACGAGATCGTCGTCCACTTCCACCCGATCGTCGACCTCGGCTCCGGCCGCGTGCACGGCGCGGAGGCGCTCGTGCGCTGGCAGCACCCGGAGCTCGGCCTGCTGCAGCCGGCCGCCTTCCTGGAGATCGTCGAGCAGTCCGGGCTGATCGGCGCGATGACCAGCACCGTCCTCGACAACGCGATCGCCGAGTGCTCGGCCTGGCATGCGGCCGGCCGCAACCTGACCGTCTCGGTGAACCTTTCGGTCCGCAACCTCCACGACCCGATGCTGTCGTCCCAGGTCTCGCAGATGCTTGAGCGCTACTGCCTGCCGCCGGAGGCGCTCAACCTCGAGATCACCGAAAGCATGATCCTGTCGGACCCGCAGCGCGCGCTCAAGACCGTTGAGAGCCTCAGCGAGCTCGGCGTGCGCTTCGCCGTCGATGACTTCGGCACCGGCCACTCGTCGCTCTCGAACCTCCGGATGTTGCCCGTCCACGAGCTGAAGATCGATCGCACGTTCGTGACACCGATGCTCAACGAGGACTCCGACGGCGTGATCGTGCGCTCGACGATCGAGCTCGGCCACGCGCTCGGCCTGAAGGTGATCGCCGAGGGCGTCGAGGACGCGCGCACGCTCGCTCGCCTCGAGGAGATGCACTGCGATCGCGCCCAGGGGCACTACTTCTCAAAGCCGATCCCGCCGATCGAGTTCATGCGCTGGATCAGCCGCTACGAGGCGAGCTACCTCTCAGCAGCCTGAGAGTTGCCGGCAGCCTAGGGTTGCCGGTGGTGTGAGGGTCGCGGCCGGATGCCGCGACCCTCACACCGACGAGTTACGGCGGCGCGGCGACTTGCCGGCCCTGATGCGGGTCCGGCGAGCGTGCATGCGAGCGCGGCTGATACGCGCCACCGCCTGCATCTCCTGCTCAGTGCGAGCGTTGTTGACCATCATGACCAGATCCATATCGTGGTCGGGATCGAACAGGCTCGTGTCCAGGTTTTCGTTGCGTCGAAAGAACATACGTGTACTTTCGCCGACAGACGTACATAAGTCAAAGTCGTAATTCCTACAAGAGTCATAAGCGGCACCTATGAAACCTGTCTGTTGCGGTGGTGCCCGACGCGACTGCCCAGGCGACTAGGAGGTTGAGGGCGCTCAGCACGAGTTGTGGTCGCGGGCGGGGAACCAGCGATAGCCCCCGCCCGCGGCCTCATGGTCACCGGATCGTGATCGTTATGCGCTTGAGCAGGCGAGCGTGCTCATGCGCTGGGAGCGCGATGAGTCTGACGGTGTATTTACCGGCCCGCAGGCGGGCGAGGTGGATTACCAGCCGCCGGCCGCGAACTCGGCCGCGCCCGATGATCCGCGTCCGACCAGCGACCCTGGCCTTAGCCTCGACCAGCGTGCCACTCTTGATCGCCGCTGCCGTGCTCGATGGCAGCTCGTAGGTGATCGTCGCCCCACCGGTGTTGTTCCCGGCGATGTTGATCAGGGTCACCGTGCACGTGGTGGTATTGACGCACGTGACGGTCGTCCCCGAGCCACCACCACTGCCGCTCCCGCCTCCGGAAGACCCAGAGCTGGAGCTTGGCGACAGCTCCACCACCCGGTTGTTGCCGAGGTCGGCTACAAACACATCGCCCGCCTGATCGGCCGCCACACCGTATGGGCGATCCAACCCGGTGAACGGAAGCACCTGCGGGGTGCTGCTGTCGGCGGGTAATTCCACGACCTGGCCTGCGAAGGGAGCCGTCATCTTGTAGCTCGTGACAAACACGTCGCCGGACGGATCGACCGCGATGCCTGCCTGGAACGAGCCCGGCGCCTTCACGATCCCGCGTATCTCAATCGTGTTGGTTCCGGCTGTCAGTTCCTCCACCTCTGCACCGACAGCGCCATCGAGGTCCTCGAGCGCATAGACGTCGCCCGACGCATCGACTGCCACGGCGATCAGAATGCCCGCGCTGGGGAACGTGATCGTCTGCGGGGTGGTGCTGTCCGCCGGCAGTTCCAGGACCGTGCTACCGGTGCTGACGACGAACACGTCACCGGCCGGATCGACCGCGACATTGTTCCCTCCCAGCGTACTCAACGGTGTCAAAGGCACCGTCTGCTGAGCGGTGCTGCCGGCCGGCAACTCGACGACCTTCGGCCCCAATGAGGCGAAGACGTCACCAGCCGGATCGGCCGCGACGCCGCTCGCGAATCCAGCGCTGGTGAACGGCAGTATCTCCGGGATGCTGCTGCCCGCCGGGAGCTCCATCACACCTTCTTGTGCAGGAGAAGCCGTGGTGGCGTTGACTCGGCCGGTCGCGAACACGTTGCCGGCCGGATCGACCGCGACACCAACCGGAGAGGTCAGACCTATGAATGGGAGCGTTCGCTCGGTGTACGTCACAGCGAGCGCGGACGAGGGCGCCGCGAGCGCCGTACCAATGACGAGCGCTCCGGCCAGCGTCACCCACGATCGAACGCCGATCGGTGTGGTGCGGTTTCGCACCTCGTTCAGACGAGCCGATTTCAGCGAGATGGAACGTACCCTGCGGGCGACAAGGAACACGCGCCACGTTGGCGCACCCGCCGCCGACAACCCAAGCCTGCGCCACACAGCAGCGATCATTTAGATCCTCCATTCTGTGTTTCGGCGCCCCAAAGGCGTCAATAACGCGTCAAAGCTATTTGACACCGCGTGCGCTGACAATTAGGTCATCGTTAGGGGTCGCGTCGACCGGTTCGTTAGGCTGGACACCATGAGCTTGATCCACACGTGTTACCGGATCACCGACGTCGACCGATCGGTCGCGTTCTACGAGGCGCTCGGCTTCAGGGAGGTCAGGCGCATGCCGATCCGCGACGAGGCGATCAACGTCTTCATGAACTTGCCGGAGGACGGCGACGAGCCGCGCTTGGAGCTGACCTACAACTTCGGCGTGGACAGCTACGAGCTAGGCAGCGGCTACGGTCACATCGCGATCACTGCGCCCGACCTCGACGCCACGCTTGCACGGCTCGCGGAGCAGGGCATCGCGCCCGAGCGCCCGCCCTATTCACTCCGCGACGGCGGCAGCCGCATTTGTTTCGTTAGGGACCCCGACTCCTACCGGATCGAGATCATCGAGCGCGTCTGAGCGCTCAAGCGATCGCATCGAGCCTGCCGATGATCTCATCGGCGTAGCGGACATAGGTTGAGAGGTCGAAGATCGCGTCCAGGTCGAGATCCTGACCGGCAGGATCGGCGGCCAGCAGCTCGCGCAGCTGGACGCGCGTGTCGAGCGCCTGCTGCGCCAGGCGCTGCACAATCCGGTAGGCGTCGTCGCGGCTCGACCCGCGCGCGACGAGCGCGAGCAGCAGCCGCTGCGAGAACAGCGCGCCATAGGTGAGGTCGAGATTCTCTCGCATGCGCGGCGCGTCGACCACGAGCCCGCGGATCACGCCCAGCATGCGGCGCTGCATGTGGTCGAGCAGGATCGTCGCGTCCGGCAGCACGATGCGCTCGACGCTCGAGTGCGAGATGTCGCGCTCGTGCCAGAGCGCGACGTCCTCCACCGCTGCGGATGCGTAACCGCGCAACAGCCGCGCGAGGCCGGTGATCTGCTCGGTCTTGATCGGGTTGCGCTTGTGTGGCATGGAGCTCGAACCCTTCTGGCTGGCGTCGAACGGCTCCCGCGCCTCGCTCAACTCGGTACGCGCCAGATGCCGGATCTCCGTCGCCAGGCGTTCCAGTCCGGCGCCGGTCAGGGCGATCGCCTGCACGAGCTCCGCGTGGCGATCGCGCGGGATCACCTGCGTCGAGACCGATTCGGCGTACAGCTTCAGCCGCGCGAGCACCCGCGCCTCGAACTCGGGCGAGGTCGCAGAGTAGGTTCCCACCGCACCTGACAACCCGCCCACAGCCGCGTGCGTGAACGCTCGTTCCAGACGTTCGAGGTTCCGCTGCGCCTCGAACGCGAAACCGGCCAGCTTGATCCCGAAGGTCGTCGGCTCCGCGTGGATGCCGTGTGTCCGTCCAACCGTGAGCGTGTGCACGTGCTCGCGCGCCTTCGAAGCCAGTTCGGACACGAGTGCCCGTGAGTCGGGCAGGATCAGTTCCGCGGCCGCCTTGATCTGCAGCGCCAGGCCCGTGTCGACGACGTCAGAAGACGTAAGCCCATAGTGGATCCAGCGCCCTGCCGGACCGGCCGAGGCTGCGAGCACGTCGACGAACGCCGCCGTGTCGTGATCGGTGACCAGCTCGCGCTCGTTGACCGCCTCGACGGTGAAGGTCGCGGCCCGGATCGCACTGAGCTCTTCGGGCGTGGGTCCGTCCAGCATCTCTGCAGGCATCTCCTCGCAGGCCGCGACCTCAACCTTGCGCATCGCCTCGAAGCGGGCGTGGTCAGACCACAGTTCGCCGAGCTCGCTGCGGGTGTAACGCTCGATCACGCGTCGAGGATACGCGCGGCAAGCACGGCCGCGTTGCGGGCGTTGTCGACGCCTACGGTCGCGACTGGCACCCCGGGCGGCATCTGCGCGATCGAGAGCAGCGCGTCGAGGCCGCCGGCGATCGAGGTGCTCGAGGTCAGCGGCACGCCGATTACGGGCAGGTCGGTGTGGGCGGCGACGACGCCGGGGAGCGCGGCCGATAGGCCGGCACCCGCGATGATCACTCTCAGACCCCGCATACGCGCGTTTCTGGCGTAGTCGGCGACCTTTTCCGGATCGCGGTGGGCTGACATGACGCGCACCTCGCAGCGGATCCCGCGCTCCGTCAGCTCCTTCTCGGCCTTCTCCATCGCCGGGAGGTCGCTCTTGGAGCCCATCACGATCCCGACGCGCGGGGCATCCACGTCGAGGTCGGCAAATGCGGCCGCCGGCTCCTCAATCGCCTCGTGTGCGAGCTCAGGCTCAGGCGTGCTCATTCGCTCACCACTTTCTCGGCTATGTCGCGGCGCAGCTGCTGGCCGTCGAAGTCGATCATCTCGATCGCAGAATAGGCAGTCGCGCGGGCGCTCGCGGTATCGGCCCCGAGCGCCGTCACGCTGAGCACGCGGCCGCCGTCGGTGACGACCTGGCCGGCGTCCCCAAAGGCCGTGCCCGCGTGCGTCACAAACACATCGGCGGGCATTCCATCGAGGCCTGTGATCACATCGCCGCTGGAGGAGCCGGCCGGGTAGCCCGCGCTTGCCAGCACGACGGTCACGGCGGCGCGCGTCTCCCAGTCGAGGTTCACGCCATCGAGGCCACCCGATGTGCTCCCAACGGCCCCCCCACCGGCGGCGGCCGTCAGCAGCTCCAGCAGGTCGGTCTTCAAGCGCGGCAGGATCGCCTGCGTCTCGGGGTCGCCGAAGCGCGCGTTGAACTCGAGCACCTTGGGTCCGCCTTCAGTCAGCATCAGGCCCGCGTAGAGCACGCCACGGAACTCGACTCCACGGCGGCCGAGCTCGTCAAGCACCGGCTGGTGCACGATCGCCGCGAGCGCCTGAGCCTGCCCCTCGCCGATCGCTGGGACGGGCGAATAGGAGCCCATGCCGCCGGTGTTCGGGCCGGCGTCGCCATCGAAGATGCGCTTGTAGTCCTGGGCCGAGGCCAGCGGCACGGCGCGGACGCCGTCACAGATCGCCAGTAGCGAGACCTCCGCGCCGACGAGCAGCTCCTCGACCAGCACGCGGTCGGTGTCGAAGCGGTGCTCGACCAGCAGCTGAGTGAGCGCCGCGCGCGCCTGTGCCTCGTCGGCGGCGATGATCACGCCCTTGCCGGCCGCGAGACCATCGGCCTTGATCACCGCCGGGTAGCGGTCGGCCTCAGCGGGCCGGAGCTCGCTGATCGCGGCCATCCCCTGCTCGACGCTGGTCACCACCCGGTAGGCGGCGGTCGGCACGCCCGCGGCCTGCATCACCTCTTTGCAGAAGGCTTTCGAGCCCTCGAGTCGCGCGGCGGCGGCCGACGGGCCGAAACAGGTGACGCCCGCGCGCGCGAGCTGATCGGCGAGTCCCGAGACGAGTGGCCCCTCAGGCCCGACGACGACCAGGTCTACCTGCTCGGCGACGGCGGCCGCGACCAGTGCGCGACTATCGTCAACGCCGATCGCCAGCAGTCGCGCGACGGTCGCGATCCCCGCGTTCCCTGGCGCGCACAGCAGCTCGGGCGCTTGCGGCGAGCGCGCAAGCGCATGCAGGATCGCGTGCTCGCGCGCGCCGGAGCCGACGACCAGGACCTTGGGGTTAGCCACGCGCGGCAGGTTAACGGGCCGTCTGGCTGTCCACCGAAACGGCTCCGGACCTCAGCCGCCTGGCCGCACGCCTTCGAACACGATCTCGCCGTCTGAAGCGTCGACCGTAACCGTGTCGCCGTCGAGAAAGCGGCCCTCGAGGATCGCCAACGCGAGCGGGTCCACGAGCCGCTTCTGGATCACGCGCTTGAGCGGCCGCGCGCCATAGGTCGGGTCGTAGCCTAGGTTGCCGAGCAGCGTGCGCGCATCGTCTGAGAGCGCGAGCTCGATCCCGCGCTCGGCCACGCGACTGATGACACGCCTCACCTGCAGGTCGACGATCTCACCGAGCTGCTCCCGGCTGAGCGGCTGGAACTCGACGATGTCGTCGAGCCGGTTGATGAACTCGGGCTTGAAGTGCGCCTCGGCGCCCGCGCGCCCGCCGGCGATGTTGGAGGTCATGATCAGCACCACGTTCTTGAAGCTGACCGTGCGGCCCTGACCGTCGGTCAGGCGGCCGTCGTCCATCACCTGCAGCAGCGTGTTGAAGACGTCGGGGTGCGCCTTCTCGATCTCGTCGAGCAGCACGACCGCGTAGGGGCGGCGTCGCACCGCCTCGGTGAGCTGACCACCCTCGTCGTAGCCGACGTAGCCCGGAGGCGCGCCGACCAGGCGACTGACCGAGTGACGCTCCATGTACTCGGACATGTCGATCCGGACCATCGCCTCCGGCGAGTCGAACATGAACTCGGCCAGTGCTCGCGCCAGCTCGGTCTTGCCGACGCCCGTCGGCCCCAGGAACAGGAAGGTGCCGATCGGGCGATCAGGGTCCTGCAGGCCCGCCCGCGCACGCCGCAGCGCGCTCGACACGGCGCTGACCGCCTCGTCCTGGCCGATCACGCGCTCGTGCAGCCGCTCCTCCATGTTGACGAGCTTCTCGATCTCGCCCTCGAGCAGCCGCGTAACCGGCACGCGTGTCCATGCCGAGACGACCTCCGCAATGTCCTCGGCGTCTACCTCCTCCTTGAGGTAGTGATGCTCCCCGTCACCAGGGCGGGCGGGACCATTTCCGGTGATGTCGTCCTCGGCCTTCTCCGCCTCCGCGAGCCGCTTGGTCAGGTCCGGGATCGTCCCGTATTGCAGCTCGGCGGCACGCTCGAGGTCACCGGCGCGCCGCGCCTGCTCGAGCTCCATGTTGGCCTGCTCAAGCTGCTCCTGCAGCTCGGTGACCGCGCCGAGTGCCTGCTTCTCCTGCTGCCACTCCGCGTGCATCCCCGCCGAGCGCTCGCGCTCCTCGGCCAGCGCCTGCTCGAGCTGCTCGCGGCGTGCCGCGGTGCCGGCGTCATCGGAGCCGGCGGCGCCCAGCGACTGGAGCTCGATCTCGAGCTGGAGGATGTGACGGTCGACCTCGTCGATCTCGGTCGGCTTGGAGTCGATCTCCATGCGGATCCGTGACGCCGCCTCATCGACCAGGTCGATCGCCTTGTCGGGCAGGAAGCGGTCGGCGATGTAACGGTCCGACAGCGTCGCCGCGGCCACGAGCGCCGAGTCGGTGATCCGCACCTTGTGGTGGACCTCGTACTTGCCCTTGAGGCCGCGGAGGATCGCGATCGTGTCCTCGACGCTCGGCTCCTCGACGAACACCGGCTGGAAGCGGCGCTCGAGCGCGGCGTCCTTCTCGATGTACTTGCGGTACTCGTCGAGCGTCGTCGCGCCGACGGCGCGCAGCTCGCCACGAGCGAGCATCGGCTTCAGCAGATTGGCCGCGTCGACCGCCCCCTCGGAGGCGCCCGCGCCGACGATCGTGTGCAGCTCGTCGATGAACAGCACGACGTTGCCGCCGGCGTCCTGGACCTCCTTGAGCACCGCCTTGAGACGGTCCTCGAACTCACCGCGGTACTTGGCGCCGGCAATCAGCGCGCCGATGTCGAGCGCGACCACGCGGCGGTCCTTGAGGCCGTCGGGCACATCGCCGGAGACGATGCGCTGGGCGAGGCCCTCGGCGATCGCGGTCTTGCCGACGCCCGGCTCGCCGATCAGCACCGGGTTGTTCTTGGTGCGGCGGCTGAGCACCTGGATCACGCGGCGAATCTCGTCGTCACGCCCGATCACCGGGTCGAGCTTGCCGTCGGCGGCGGCCCTTGTCAGATCACGGCCGTACTTCTCGAGCGCCTGGAACTTGTCCTCGGGGGTCTGATCGGTGACGTGCTGGCCGCCGCGGACTTCGCTTACGGCCTTCAGCAGCGCGTCGTAGCCGGCGCCGACCGAGCGCAGCACATCGCCGGCGGCGGTGGGTGAGGTCGATTTCGCGAGCGCGAGCACGAGGTGCTCGGTCGAGACGTACTGATCCCCCAACGCGCGCATCTCCGCCTCGGCGGCGCGCAGCACCTCGAGCAGCTCGTTGGAGCCGCCGGTCGGCTCGCTGCCCGCGCTCGCGAGTCGTGGCAGCGCTTCAAGCGCGGGGTTGAGCGCCTGGCGCACGGCCGCGGGGTCGACGCCCAGCTTGCGCAGCACAGGAACGACCACGCCGCCGTCCTGCTCGAGCAGCACGGCGAGAAGGTGCTCCGGGCGTGTCTGCGGATTACGACGCTCAGCGGCCAGCCGCTGCGCAGCTTCAAGCGCCTCCTGGGACTTGATGGTGAAGCGGTCAGGTTGCATGTTCTCGATGCCTTCGGGTCGCGTCGCGGCTACGACAGTTTGGTAGCGCGAACCAGGGCGCCGCCGCGCACGTACGGGACGATCTCCGCGCGCAATTCGCGGCGCAGTGCCTCCAGACGCTCGACCTCGTCCTTGAGTTCGGTCGCGCGGCGCTCGAGCGCGTGGACCTTGCGGGCCATTCCGTCGAGCAGATTCTCGAGCTCGAAGACCCGCTCGACGCCCGCCAGGTTCAGGCCCAGATCGGCGGTCATCTCCTGGATCCGCTTGAGCCGCTCGACGTCCGCGTGCGAGTACAGGCGCGTGCCCTTGGGCGAGCGCTTGGGCTCGATCAGGCCACGCGACTCGTACATGCGCAGCGTCTGCGGGTGCATGCCGGCGAGGTCGGCGGCGACAGAGATCATGAACACGCCCTTGTCCGAGGCGACCTCGATCCTGGCGGTCGCGCGTATGCGTTGTGGCTGGGCCATCAGTGCTCGGCCGCCTTTGCCGTCGCGTCGCCATCCGGGAAGAGCTTCGTGCGCGGGTTGCCGTTCATCACCCTGGAGAGCTGGTCGACGGCGGCGTCCTGCTCGGTGGAGAGGCTCGCCGGCACGTCGATCACGAATCGGTAGCGCAGGTCGCCTTTGCCCTTGCCCCCCAGTCGCGACGGACCCTCGCCACGCAGACGCTGGACGGTGCCGTGCTTGGTACCCGGCGGGACGCGCAGGCGCTTCGAGCCGCTCAGCGTCGGCACCTCGATCACCGCCCCGCGGATCGCTTCGGGGATCGTCAGCGGCACCTCGACCTCGAGGTTGTCGCCACTGCGTTTGAAGATCGGGGAATCGGACACGCGCGTGATCACGTATAGATCTCCGGGGGGAACGCCCCGGACACCGGGGTCGCCCTTGCCCGCGAGCTTGATGCGACTGCCGTCGCGTACGCCGGCAGGGATATTTACCCGCAGCCTCCGGACGCTGCGCTGCGCGCCGGTGCCCTCGCAGGTCGGGCACGGGTGCTCGATCACGGTGCCGGAGCCCTTGCAGTTCGAGCAGGGCTGACTGATCGAGAAGATCCCCTCGTTCTGGGCCTCGACGCCACGCCCGTTGCAGACCGGGCAGACCTTTGGAGACGTGCCCGGCCGTGCGCCGGATCCATGGCACGTCGGGCAGGGCTTCGAAGTCGGCACCGACAGCGGCAGCTGTGTGCCGTGGACCGCCTGGTCGAAGGTCAGCGATACCTCGGTCTCGAGGTCTGCTCCACGTGCCTGCGCTGGCCGCTGGCCTGCGCCGGCACGCGCGCGTCCCGAGCCGGATGCGCCGGCTCCCCCTCCGCCTCCGAACAGGTTCGAGAGGATGTCGCCGAAGCCGCCGCCGCTGAATCCGCCGGTGAACGCCGACGGGTCGAAGCCGCCGCCCGGGCCGAAGTTGGCAAAGACGCCGCCGCGGTCGTACTCCTTGCGCTTGTCCGGGTCCGACAGCACGTCGTTCGCCTGCGACACCTGCTTGAAGCGCTCCTCAGCCGGCTTGTCGCCGGGGTTACGGTCAGGGTGATACTTCCGCGCCAGCTTGCGGTACGCCTTCTTGATCTCCTCGTCTGTGGCGTTCTTGCCGACGCCGAGGATCTTGTAGTAGTCGGGCCGCTCTGGCATCGCGCTGCCTCTCTGCGGTCAGGCCGCCACGAGCACGCGGGCCGGCCGCAGCACGGTGTCACCAAGGCGGTAACCCTGCTGGAAGACCTCGGCAACGGTCCCGGACTCGGCGCCCTCGATCGGCTGCTGAGCGACGGCCTCGTGCAGTTGCGGGTCGAACGGCTCGCCCTCGGGCGAGAACGGTTCGACGCCGACGCGTTGCAACGCGGACAACAGGTCAGTGTGGACGAGCTTGATGCCCTCGGTGAGCGGCGACTGCTCCTCACTGGCCGCCTTGAGCGCGCGGTCGAGGTTGTCGATCGCCGGCAGCAGCTCCTTCGCGAGCTTGGCAATGCCGCGCTCCTGCGCAAGCGCGGCCTCGCGCGCCGCGCGCTTGCGGTAGTTCTCAAAGTCGGCCTGAGTCCGCTGCGCGAGCAGCAGGTACTCGTCGGCCTTCTCGGCCTTCGCGGCCAACTCCTCGAGGTCATTCATCAGCTGCTGCTCAGCGTCCTCGGGTTCGCAGCTCGGCTCGGACGGCGCCTGTTCGGCGCCGTCCTCGACCGGGACCTCGACCGGCGCCTCCTCAGGCGCCTCCTGCTCCACCTCGGGCTCTGACTCCGCGAGGGCGTCGCGATGGCGCTCTGCCGCCATCGTCACTTCTCCTCGTCGACGACTTCAGCGTCGACCACGTCCTCGTCCTCGGCGGCAGAGGCACCGTTGTCGGAGGCCTCCTCACCGTCGAAGCTCGGCCCGGCGGTCTCCTGGGCACGCTGATACATCGCCTCGGAGACCTTGTGGAAGGAGGCGTTCAGCGCATCCTTGCGGTTCGTGATCTCGGCTGGATCCTCACCGGTGAGCGCCTCGCGCACCGCCTTGATCGCCGCTTCGATCTCAGTGCGTGAGTCCTCGTCGACCTGCTCGCCAAGCTCCTTAAGCTGGCGCTCAGCCTGATAGGCGGCGTGCTCGCCCTCGTTGCGCGCCTCGGCAAGCTCGCGCAGACGCTTGTCATCGTCGGCGTGCGTCTCGGCGTCGTTGACCATCTTCTTGATCTCGTCGTCGGACAGGCCCGAGCCGGAGCGGATCTCGATCTTCTGCTCCTTGCCGGTGCCGAGGTCCTTGGCGGAGACGTTGAGGATGCCGTTGGCATCGATGTCGAACGCGACTTCGATCTGCGGCACGCCGCGCGGCGCCGGCGGGATGCCGGTCAGCTGGAACTTGCCGAGCGACTTGTTGTAGCTCGCCATCTCCCGCTCACCCTGCAGCACGTGGATCTCCACGCTCGGCTGGTTGTCCTCAGCTGTAGAGAACACCTCGGACTTGCGGGTCGGGATCGTGGTATTGCGCTCGATCAGCTTGGTCATGACGCCGCCCTTGGTCTCGATGCCGAGCGTCAGCGGAGTCACGTCGAGCAGCAGCACGTCCTTGACGTCGCCGGCCAGCACGCCCGCCTGGATCGCGGCGCCGACGGCAACGACCTCGTCCGGGTTGACGCCGCGGTGCGGCTCCTTGCCGGTCAGCTCCTTGACCTTCTCCTGCACGGCGGGCATGCGGGTCATGCCTCCGACCATCACCACGTGATCGATCTCGCGGGCGCCCTTCTCCTTGGCGTCCGCCAGTGCCTGGCGGACGGGCGCGACGGTGCGATCGATCAGCGCTGCGGTCAGCTCGCCGAGCTTGGCGCGCGTGAGGCGCATGTCGAGGTGCTTGGGGCCGCTGGCGTCTGCGGTGATGAAGGGCAGGTTGATCTGCGACTCCTGTGTGGTCGAGAGCTCGATCTTGGCCCGCTCTGCCGCTTCGTAGAGACGCTGAAGCGCCATCGGATCGGCGGCCAGGTCGATGCCCTGCGACTTCTTGAACTCTGCCACGAGCCAGTCGACGATCGCCTTGTCGAAGTTGTCGCCGCCGAGGTGGTTGTCACCTGCGGTCGACTTGACCTCGAAGACGCCGTCGCCGATCTCCAGCACCGACACGTCAAACGTGCCGCCGCCGAGGTCGAAGACGAGGATCGTCTGGTCGGCCTCCTTGTCGAGGCCGTAGGCCAACGACGCGGCCGTCGGTTCGTTGATGATGCGCTTGACCTCGAGGCCGGCGATCGTGCCGGCGTCCTTGGTCGCCTGGCGCTGGTCGTCATTGAAGTACGCCGGGACGGTGATCACGGCGCTGTCGACGGTCTCGCCGAGATATGCCTCGGCGTCAGACTTCAGCTTGCCGAGGATCATCGCGCTGATCTCCGGTGGCGAGTACTGCTTGCCCTCAACCTCGATTCGCACGTCACCGCCGGGGCCGGAGACGACCTTATAGGGGACGATCTGCTCCTCGTCGTGTACCTCGGCCTCCTTGCGGCCCATGAAGCGCTTGATCGAGAAGATCGTGTTCTGCGGGTTCGTCACGCCCTGACGCTTGGCGACCGTCCCCACGAGACGCTCGCCACCCTGCGTGAAAGCGACCACGGACGGGGTGGTGCGGCCGCCCTCGGCGTTTTCGATCACCGTCGGGTCGCCGCCCTCCAGCACAGCCATGCAGCTGTTGGTCGTACCGAGGTCAATACCGATTGTCTTGCCCATCGTGTTCGTTCTGCTCCTTTAGAAGGGTAAAAATCTAAGCCTCAACATAGCAGATTTGTGCGGGAGCGCCGGGCCGAGCGACGGTCCCCAGACCCGCCGCAGATCAGAGCGTATCGGCGCTCGGGCACATCCGCCGCAGGGCGCAGACCCCGCACGCCGGGCGCTGCGCGAAGCACGTGCGCCGGCCGTGGCGCAGCAGGTTGAGGTGCAGCTCCCACTCCTGACCCCGCGGGGTCAGCGCGAGCATCGTGTCGTGCAGCTCCACGAAACCCGCCCCCGCCCGGAACAACCCGAGCCGCGTACCCACCCGCGAGACGTGCGTGTCGACCGGCACATCGCGCATGCCGTAGGCGAACAGCAGCACACACGCCGCGGTCTTGCGTCCCACGCCGGGCAGCGAGCAGAGATAGGCCTGCGCCTCCGGGACCGGCACGCCGCGCACCCAATCGATCGAGAGCACGCCAGGCTCCGGACCTGTAGCCGTCACCGTCACGAGGATCGCCTTGATCCGCGCCGACTTCACCTTCGAGATCCCCCCGTGCCGGATCGCCTCCTCCACCGCATCGACCGGTGCGTCGCGCACCTCGTCCCAGCTTGGGAAACGCTCGCGCAGCCCGAAGTACGCGACATCGCGGTTGCGGTCGTTGGTCGACTGTGACAGGACCGTGAGGATCAGCTCGGCCAGCCCGTCTCCGTGCGGCCGCAGGACGGGGATCCCGTAGACCAGTCGCAGCCGGTCGCGGACCGCGTAGACGCGGCGACGGCCGGGCGGCTTCCAGGGGCGGGACACTAGTCGCAGGCACCCCAGCGCTCGCACGCACGCGCGGCTACGACCATCGCCTCCTTCAGCGCCGCGGCGATCGCCGGCTCGTAGAAGCCCGTGATCTGCAGCCGCGCGATAAGCGCCGCCATCAGCGCGTCGCCGGCGCCGATCGTCGATACCACGCGCGCCGGCACGCCCGCGACGTCGAGCTTGATCTTGCCGCGCAGGATCGCGCCGCCGGCGCCGTCGGTGATCACGACATTGCGGGCGCCCGCCTTGCGGATCGCGAGCGCAGCACGCTCGATGTCGTCCTCACCGGTCATAAGCTGCGCCTCGGCGGCGTTCGCGCGCACGAGCAGCGCGCCGGGTACGCAGGCGTTGGCGGTGGCAGCCGCGTCGGCTTTGGAATGCCAGCGCTGCAGCCGGAGGTTCGGGTCGAAGATCACCGGGCACCCGAGCCCCAGCGCGTGCTCGCGCGCCCTCATCGTGACCGTGCGCCCGGCAACGCCTGAGAGCGTGTCGGCGCTGATGAACAGCCCACCGCTGGCATCGACGGCCGCCTCGACGCTGTCGCCAAGCGCGCTCACGACGGGCGCGATCGCCTCACCGTAGATCCGGAAGGTCGGCTCGCCGGCGAGGTCGACGGTGGTCAGCGCCAGCGGCGTGGGCATATCCTCGATCAGCTTGAAGTGGTCCAGATCGACACCGGCCCGCTCGAGCCGGCCGCGCAGCCACCGCCCCCAATCGTCGTCGCCGACGCCGCCGGCCAACGCCGTGCGCGCGCCCGACCTGGCTGCCATCAGCGCGACGTTCGCCGCCGCGCCGCCGGAGTGCGGCGCAAACATGTCGGCCTCCTCGAGCGCCGAGACCGGCCGCTCGCAGATCAAGTCGACGAGCGCCTCGCCGAGGCAGAGGACGTTGCGCGACGCTGTTGGCAGCTCGACGCTCACCAACGCGGACGTTATCCGCAAAATGCGACGCGCCGCACCAACCGTGCTGGCTGCGGCGCTCGCGATCGCCTATCTGATCGTCGCGCCAACCGGCGCCGACCTGCCCGCGCAGCTGCTGCGCGTCAAGTTGTTCGGCGCCGAGGGCTTCGGAATCTGGAACAACTGGTGGTACGGCGGCCACGACATCACCGCCTACAGCGTGCTGTTTCCGCCGCTCGCCTGGCTGCCGACCCCGCAGCTGCTGGCGGCGCTCGCGAGTGTGGGCACCGCCGCCGCGTTCGAGGCGCTCACCCACGACGTCTACGGCGACGACGCCTGGATCGGCGCGACCTGGTTCGGCGCCGCGACCGTGACCGAACTTCTGAGCGGGCGCCTGGCTTTTGCGTTCGGCCTCTGCGGCACCGCACTCGTAGCGCTCTTGCTTGAGCGGCGGCGGCCCCGCTGGGCCTCCGCCCTTGCTCTACTCACCACGCTCGCGAGTCCCGTGGCGGCCCTGTTCGCGGCGCTGGCCGGCGCGACTTTCGCGTTGGGAGGTCTCCAGAGGCGATTTTGGCCCGATATCGCCGGGGGTATCGTCGCGATGTCCGCCGCGATCCTGCCTTTAGGGGCACTGGCGATCGCATTTCCGCAGAGCGGCTACCAGCCGTTCGCATTCGGGACCCTGTGGCCGCTGCTCGTGATCGGCGTGGCTCTGGTAGTGGCCGCTCAGCGGAGCGGCCACACCACGCTCGTCGGCGCGGTCGTTCTGTACGTGCTGGGCTGTGTGGCCGCCTACGCGGTGCATACCGCGGTCGGGAGCAACGCCGCCCGTCTGGGCGAGCTCACGGCCGGACCGCTGGCGGCGCTGTTGCTGGCGCCACGGCGGGCGTGGCTGCCGCTCGCGCTCGCAGCCGTCCCGCTCACCTACATCCAGGTCCACGATGCGATCACGGACCTCGAGCAAGGCGAGGCGGCGAACACGGCGGCGTACTACCGGCCGCTGATCCGCTTCCTCGAGGCGCAACCGGGCGCGGCGGAGCACACGTGGCGCGTCGAGGTGCCGTTCACCGCCGGGCATTGGGAGGCCTACCGGTTGGCCCCCGAGATACCGCTCGCCCGAGGCTGGGAGCGCCAGCTCGACATCGCCGACGACGGACTGTTCTACGGCGGCGCGCTGAACGCGGGCAGCTACGACGCGTGGCTGCATCGGCTCGCCGTGCGCTACGTCGCCGTCGCCGACGCGCCCGGCGACTATTCGGCGCGCGGCGAGCTCGAGCTGATCCGGCGCGGGCTTCCCTACCTGCGACTGGTCGCGCATTTGCGGCAGTGGCGCGTGTACGCGGTCGCGAAGCCGAGCCCGATCGCCACCGGTGCAGGGCGGCTGCTGTCGATGGGTCCGAACTCGCTGACGCTGGCGATCGCGCATCCGGGCCGCGTAAACGTGCGCGTGCGCTGGTCGCCCTACTGGCAGCTCACGGGCGTGCGCGGGTGCGTGGCGCCGTCGGGTGAGTTCACGCTGATCGAGGCGCGCGGCAGCGGCCGCGCGCGGTTGGGAATGGCGTTCTCGTTCGCGCGCGTCGACTCCAGGGCGCCGCGCTGCGATTAGCCTACGACGATGCGACGGGGTCTCGCGAGAGCCGGCGCGGAGTACCTGCCGCACGGCTGGCTTGACGCCCTGCGCCAGCTGCTGATGTTCGTCGTGGCATACGTGGGCTACGAGATCGTGCGCGGGCTCGTCGGCCTAACGGGCTACAAGCCGTTCCGCGACGCGGCCCGGATCATCGACTTCGAGCGCACACTGCGTGTCTTCGTCGAGCCGAGCATCCAGCGTTGGGTGATGAACCACGCACACTGGCTGCTGGACGTCTGCGACTGGACCTATCTGAACGCGCACTTCGCGCTCACGGTCGGCGCGCTCGCGTTCATCTACCTGCGGCGCAATGACTCCTTCTACTTCGTGCGCAACATGTTCATGATCGCGATGCTGATCGCGCTGGTCGGGTACTCGGTGTTTCCGACCGCGCCGCCGTGGCTGATGCCCCATTGGGGCTTCACCGACTCGATCCAGCAGTTCACGGGCGTGGCGATCGGGCACGGCGCGAGCGGTGCGCTGCTCAACGTGTACGCCGCCGTGCCGTCGATGCACATGTGCTTCGCGCTGATGGTCGGACTGCCGATGTCACGCCTGGTGCGGCACCGCATCGTGCGTGTGCTCTGGCGCTTCTACCCGGCGTTCATCGTTTTCGTCGTGATCGCGACCGGCAACCACTACTTCACCGATGTCGTCCTCGGAGCGCTCACCGCGGGTGTCTCTGCGCTGCTGGCCAAGCAGCTGCTGGCCCGAGCGCGCCCGGACGTCTGGGCGTTCGCGGGGGTAACGGCCTGAGTCGCAGGCGTAATGGCGCGACGGTGCACTAGTCTCTGCGCCGGCTTCCGATGCCCGAGACACGACAAGCAGATACCAGGCCGCGCCCGCGCAGGCGCGGCGGTGAGGGCAGCGAGCGCTTGACGACCCCGCAGATCTTCAGAAACCGGCTGGTCGAGTCGCGCCTGACGCCGAACACGATCTCGCTGACCGGGTTCACGCTCAACCTCGCGGCCGCCGGACTGATCGTGGGCCGCCTGTTCTTCCTCGCCGGCGTCGCCTTCATCGTCGGCTCGATCATGGACACGCTCGACGGCCGCTACAGCCGCATGTCCGGCAAGGGCACGCAGTTCGGCGCGTTCCTGGACTCGACGCTCGATCGGCTCGAGGAGGGGATCGTGCTGACGGCGGTCGGCGCCTACTTCGCTTCACGCGGTGACCAGGCAGCTGTCGCCGCGGTGGTGGCCGCCGTGCTGTTTTCGCTGATGGTCTCCTACACGCGCGCTCGCGCCGAGGCGCTCGGAGTCCAGTGCAAGGTCGGGCTGGCGACCCGACCGGTGCGGGTCGTGATCCTCGCAATTGGTCTCGTGTTCGCGCGCGGCGCGTCGCTCGGGCACTTCACGCTGCTCGCTCCGGCCGTGTACGTGCTCGCCGCGCTCAGCTTGGTGACGGTCGGTCAGCGCATCTGGCACGTACGCCGGGAACTGAGCGCACCGGCCGGCGGAACGTTTTAGGGTCTGTAGGGGAATTAGTTGTGGGAATTGACGCGTGGCTGGGCGTGACCGGGAAGACCGTCTCGCAGGGCAGGTACTGGTGGTATCTGTCGCGAGACGGGCGCAGCCAGGTGCGTCCAGACGCCGTCAAAACCGCAGATAATTCCCCTACAGACCCTTAGGCGGCAACGATGGCGCCGGCGGGGCACCGAGCCTCACTCGGACGCGGAGCACGAGAGCGCATCCTTGCGGCAGCGGCGCAGCTGTTCGCACGCCAGGGCTTCAACGCGACCGGCATCAACGAGCTGCACAGGACCGCTCGCGTATCGAAGCGCACGCTGTATCAGCACTTCGACTCAAAGGACGATCTGATCATCGCGTACGTCGCCGAGTATGGGCGCACCGGCCCCACCGCCGCTGTGCTCGGCCGTGCGGACCTGACTCCGCGGACGCGGTTACTGGAGCTGTTCACCGCACTCGCCGACCCGGGAACCGTCGTCCCTGATGCGATCCTCGCTGCCGCCGCCGAGTTTCCCGATTCCGAGCACCGAGTGCACGTTGCGGTAAGCGCACGTGCCCAGCTGTTCAGCGACCGTCTCGCCGACCTGGCTCGAGCGGCGGCCGCTCGGGACCCGGAACGGACGGCGCGCCGACTGGTGACGCTCTACGAGGGAGCCTGCTGCCGGTTGCTGATGGAGGATGTCGCGATGGTCGTGGCCGACGTGTATCTGATGGCGACGGCGATCCTGCGCGACGCGATCGATTGAGGGGCGCGCGCCTATGGAACCGATCGGTGTACTTCTCGGGCAGTGGCCATCTTGTATTCACGATTTGGGTACCGATCGGTGTAACCGAGGGCGCGCTCTCGCGTACTATCGATATCCGCCGGGCGACCGCGCCGGCCAAACCTCCAGAAGGGACATCGATCAGTGACCAGCGAACCGGCCTCAACGAACGGCTCCTCCGTCGGCCCCGCGCGCTACCAGCATGAGAAGGTACGCGTGGCGATCATCGGCGTGGGCAACTGCGCCAGCTCGTTCGTTCAGGGCGTCGAGTACTACAAAGACGCGAATCCGAACGAACCCGTTCCGGGCCTCATGCACGTCGACCTCGGTGGTTACCACGTGCGTGACATCGAGTTCTCGGCCGCCTTCGACATCGACGTCGAGAAGGTGGGCAAGGACCTCAGCGAGGCCATCTTCTGCGGCCAGAACAACACGCTGAAGTTCGCCGAGAACGTCCCGAAGCTGAGCGTCACGGTCAACCGTGGCATGACGCACGACGGCCTCGGTAAGTACCTGAAGGAGAAGATCACCAAGGCTCCCGGTCCGACCGCCGATATCGTCGGAATCCTCAAGGAAACCAGGACCGACGTCGTCGTCTCCTACCTGCCGGTCGGCTCCGAGCTGGCGACCAAGTGGTATGTCGAGCAGATCCTCGAGGCCGGCTGCGGTTTCGTGAACTGCATCCCGGTGTTCATCGCCGGCGAGAAGTACTGGAACGACCGCTTCATCAAGGCGGGGCTGCCGATCGTCGGCGACGACATCAAGTCGCAGGTCGGCGCGACCATCGTGCACCGCATGCTCGCACGCCTGTTCCACGACCGCGGCGTCAAGCTGCTGCGCACCAGCCAGCTGAACGTCGGCGGCAACATGGACTTCTACAACATGCTCGAGCGTGAGCGCCTGGAGTCCAAGAAGGTCTCGAAGACCCAGGCCGTGACCTCGATCATGGGTCACGTGCTGCCCAAGGACGACGTCTACATCGGCCCGTCGGACTACGTGCCGTGGCTGACCGACCGCAAGTGGGCTCACATCCGCCTCGAGGGTCAGGCCTTCGGCGACGTACCGCTGCAGATGGAGACCAAGCTCGAGGTTTGGGACTCGCCCAACTCGGCCGGCATCGTCATCGACGCGGTGCGCTGCTGCAAGCTCGCGATGAACCACGGAATCACCGGCCAGCTCGACGGCCCGAGCTCCTACCTGATGAAGTCGCCGATGAACCAGCGCCCCGACGACGAGGCGCGCGAGGCGACCGATGACTTCATCGCCAAGTACTCCCGCGTCCAGGCCGCCGCGACCGACGCTGCGAAGGTCCCGGTCGCGTAGCTGACAGCTGCATCGAGTTGCTTAAGGGGGCGCCCGCAAGGGCGCCCTTTTTGCGTCCGCCGGCAAGATCGACCACTCCCAGAAATTCAGCTAGGGGTCCTGTTGACCGGGGTTTGGAGCAGAGCTAGGCTGGCCCGAATAGTCAAACCGACTTATGGGGGCAGGATGACTTGGCATCGGAGAGGCCGTCGCCGTCTGGCATCGACGGTGGTCGTCGTAGTCGCTGCATGCGCAGCGCCTCAGATCGCCTCAGCAGAGACTGTGCCGCTGCCAAGCGGGGCAGCGAGCGGCGCTGCGCAGGATTACGTGCTCGACTCGACCGCCTGCCCAGCGGCTGGAGACTGCGTCGCCGTTGGCCGGTATGCCGATGGCTCGGGCAACGGCCAGGGGCTGATCGAGACCGAATCCAACGGGAGCTGGACGGCGCAGGAGCTGAACCTGTCGTCGCTGCCGAGCGTGCTCAGCAACCCGAGCGCCGAGCTCTCCTCGGTTGCCTGCACGTCCGTGGGCAATTGCGTTGCCGGTGGCGCTTACGTTGACTCGGACAGCCACCAGCAGGGACTGATCGCAACGGAGACCGGCGGAAGTTGGACCGTCAGCGAGGTGAACACATCGGCGCTGCCGAGTCTCTACAGCAGCAACCCGGACGTGACGGTGACATCCGTCTCCTGTCCCAGCGCGGGTGACTGCACTGCGGTCGGCTACTACACCGACGGCTCGGATGCAAAGCAGGGATTGATTCTTTCCGAGAGCAACGGCACCTGGACCGCCGGCAAGCTGAGCCTCTCCGGGCTCTCGACGGCCAGCAACCCATCTGTGAACCTCGTCCAGGTCTCCTGCGCGTCGGCGGGAAACTGCGCGGCGGTCGGTACTTACCGCGACTCCTTCCTCCACTCCCAAGCGCTGCTCGTGACCGAGAGCAACGGCACGTGGACCGCTGGCGAGGCGAATCTCTCGCAGTTGCCAAGCGTCGCCGGCAATCCAGAGGCATTTGTCGAATCCGTCTCCTGCCCCAGTGTCGGCGCATGCACGGCGGTCGGCTACTACGTCGACGGCACCAGCAGTTACCAGGGCCTGTTGTTGAACCAGTCGGGTTCAACCTGGCAGCCGGCGACCGAAGCGACGCTACCGGCAGACGCAGCCGGGTCGACCAACCTCCAGAATGACCTCTACGTCAACTCGGTCTCGTGCGCCTCGGCTGGAAACTGCACCGCGGTCGGCGCCTACGACTCGACCTCGGCCAATGACGTGGAGGGACTCGAGCTCACCGAGACCAACGGCAGTTGGGCGCCCGGCGTCGAGGCGAATCTCCCGGGAGCCGGCAGCAGCAACCCCGAGGTATGGCTCGCTTCGGTCGCCTGCGTGTCCGCAGAGCACTGCGTGACCGCGGGATCCTACGACGGCAGCGACGGCAACAACCAAGCGCTGATCGCACAGCAGTCCGGTGGCAACTGGACAACGGCAGGCGTCGAGCAGCCGACAACCTACGACAACTACACCGACGACGGCGCAGGCGTCGCGTGCGCTCCCGGCGGCTATTGCGCTGCCGCGGGCTACACGCTGAGCGATGTCATCCCGAACAACGACAGCGGGTTCCTGTTCGATGCCCCGGGCGCTGTCACCAGCCCGTCGGCCACCGTCGACGGGACCAGTGCCCAGGTGGCCTGGACGGCACCGTCGGACACGGGCGGTCTGCCGATCACCGGCTACACGATCACCGCCAACGACCTGACCGACAGTGCCCGCGGCGGTCAGACGATCACGGTCGGCACCTCCGGAGGCCCCACCTTCAAGGGGCTGACCCCCGACGACACCTACACGTTCGCAGTCAGCGCGACCAGCCTGATGGGCACCGGCATCGCGGCCACCACGGAGAGCGTCGCCGTGCCGGCCTCGAAGCAGCAGATCTCGGCGTCGCTTGGGAAGCTGCTTGCGCCAAAGGGGGCTGCCAGCCGTCTGAGGTCGCTGCGCAGGACGCACGCCTACACGTTCACCTACAAGCCGCTGGAATCGGGCAGGGTGACAGTGCGCTGGTACCACATCACCGGGCATGGCAAGCACAAGAAGAAGCGTCTGGTCGCTTCCGGCTCGGCACGCACAACCGGGACGAGCAGCGTGAAGGTCCACGTGAAGCTCAACAAGCTGGGAAGGCGCCTGGTCAAGTCAAGCCACAAGCTGCGCCTGACCGCGCGTGTGACGTTCTCAAGCGGCAGCACGACCGTGACCCTGACGCACACGTTCACACTGCGTTGAGGGGCTCGTTTGGCAAGGGGGCACGCGTCCACCGGGACGCGTGCCCCTCGCACGCTCGCGGCGCAGTCGGCCGTATGCTGCCTGTATGACACGTGCGCCGGCCGCCTGGCTGCTGTCGATCATCGTCGTCGGTGTGGCCGCGCTGGCCCCGACGGCCTCCGCCGCTGAGATCAACCCCGCCGTTCAGCTCACCGCCATGTCGTGCGCGTCGTCGGGCAACTGCAGCGCAGTCGGCACTTATGACGACGGCCTCGCCGAGACCCAGGCACTGCTGGTGACCGAGACGAACGGCAAGTGGCAGCGGGCGGTCGAGGCGCAGCCCCCGGCAGGCGCCGCATCCGCTCCGTTCAGGGCGTCAAGCGGCGGTGGCTTGGCGGATGTCTCCTGCCTCGCCGCGGGTGACTGTGTGGCTGTGGGCCGTTACACGGGCAGCGACAACACCGACCATGCGGTGCTGTTCGCCGAGACCAACGGCCGGTGGGCGCGCGGGACTCAGGTGCAGCTGCCAGCCAACGCGACGCGTCCGACCAAGCCAAAGTCGGGCACCGTCGACGATCTCGGGCTGGCGGCGGTGTCGTGCAGCTCGGTCGGCAACTGCGTGGCGGTCGGGAACTACGAGACCAACGCCGAGGTCTGGGAGGGCCTGATCCTGACTGAGACGGACGGCCACTGGTCCACCGCGACCGAAGCGCCGCTGCCGGCGGACGCGCCCATCGCGGGGCAGGACGCCGTGCTGCTGGCGGTCACCTGCCAGGCCACCGGCGCCTGCACTGCGGCCGGCAAATACGTGGATGCCGCCGGGCACCAGCAGGGACTGCTGATCAGTTCAAGCGGCGGCCTGTGGACGGCTGTTCCGGCGCTGGCGCCACCCGGCGACGCGAACGTCGATCCCAACATCGTCCCGTCCTCGCTCGCGTGCGCCGATGCCCATGACTGCGCAGCGGTCGGCACCTACATCAACCCGCTGCAGAACTCGCTCGGGCTCCTGTTCAGCGAGTCCGGCGGCGCCTGGGCCGACGGCACGGGAGCGACGTTGCCGGCCAACGCGGCACCTTCGGGAACGGTGGGCGACCAGACGGCCGTGCTCGCATCCGTGGCGTGTCCGCAGGCCGGCGACTGCGCGGCCGTCGGCTGGTACTTCGACAATGACGAGAACGGCCAGGGGCTGCTCGTCGACCAGAACGGCGGTACATGGCAGCCGGGCGTCGAGGTCACGCTGCCCGCCAATGCGGTGCAGGGCCTCGAGAAGCAATCGGCCGGGCTCGACTGGATTTCCTGCCCCGCGGTCGGAAACTGCCTTGCCACCGGCGTCTACACGGACGCCGGTTATAACTCGCAGGGGCTGCTGCTCTCAGAGGTTGGCGGCGTCTGGCGCGCCGGGCTCGAGTCGCCGCTGCCGCGCAACGCCGGCAACATCCAGTATGCGACAACCAGCCAGTCCGACTGCACCGGCGTCGGCGACTGCACCGTGATCGGCCAGTACGACGACCGCCGCGGCGACGTGCTCGGCTACACGATCAGCGAGTCCAACGGCACCTGGCGCGAGCCGGTCGAGATCACCCTGCCTCCCGCCACCATCAGTGAGGTCAAACTCTCACTGAGCCTGCTGCTGGCACCCACAGGCAAGCAGGCGAGACTCGCGCGCATCCGCCGCTCGCGCGGCTTCGTGTTCGACTACCCCGCCGTCGAGACCGGCACCGCGTCCGATTACTGGTTCGCCCGACGAAAGGGCCACGCCGTCCTGATCGGGACCGGCCGGCTGCACGCCCGCACAGCCGGAGTCGATCCGTTGAAGCTGAAGCTCACGCACGTCGGCGTCACGCTGCTGACCGGGACCAAACGATTGCGCGTCGCGACGTATGTGCGTTTTACGCCCGCGGGTAAGCAGCGGGCACAGCAGGCAGCGGGCGCGTTCACGCTGCGCTGATCGGTGTCGACTGCGATCGCAGCTTCGCCGCGATCGCACTCACGTCATCCAAGCTGCCGGTTGCAACGGCGATGATGAAGTCGTAGGCCTCGTCGTTCGTGAACGTCAGGCGCGTCCCGTTCATGCCGAGGAAGGCGATCGTTGCCGCCAAGGCCAGCCGCTTGTTGCCGTCGACGAGGGCATGGTTGCGCACCAGCGAATGGAGCAACGCCGCGGCTTTCTCGTGGAGGCTCGGGTACGCGTCCTCGCCGAACGCAGACGCCTGCGGGCGCGCGAGCGCGGACTCCAGCAGCCCGTAGTCCCGCACGACCGGCGGAAGGCCGGTGGCACGTTCCGTCACATACAGCAGCAGGTCCAGATCGAGGAAGATCACTCGCCAAGCCGGCGCAGCGCTTCGGCGAACCGTGGCAGTTCGGCGTCGAGAACGTCGTCGAGCAACTCGCGCGTACTCGTGCGGTCGACGTAATCGCGCACGGCAGCGCGCGCGACCTCCTGCATCGAGCGGCCCTCGCGCTCGGCGCGGAGCCGCAGCGCCTCGGTCTCCTCGTCCGTGAGGCGTAACGTCATTGCCATACGATGGATGGTATCAGTAGTGATACCACGCCGCCAGGTCTCGCCCGCGTAGACTCCCGCGACGTGCCCGAAGAGCGCTTCGCGATCGCGCAGGTGAGCCCATTCGCCTGGGAGACGAAGACCGAGGTGGGCGAGTACGTCTTGCGGCTCTCGCAGGAGCTGCACCGGCGCGGGCATCGAGTGCTCGTGATCGCGCCGTCGCGCTCGGCCGAGTTGGTGCGGGAGAGCCGCAGGGCGCTGCACGGGGACCTTGAGGCGCTGATGGCCCGGGCAGAGGCCGAGCCGCTTGTGTTGGGCGCCGGCGAGGTGCTGCCGTTCTCGCCCACGCGCCGGCGGGCGGCATCGCTGCCGGTCGACGTCGCGCGCACGATCGAGGAGGCGCTCGAGACGCTACCGCTGGACATCGTGCACGTGCACGAGCCATTCGCGCCGAGCGCCTCGAGCGTGGCGCTGCGCACGGCGCGGGCGCTCAGCGTCGGCACCTTCCACAACCCGACCGAGCGTGTGCTCTCGACGCAGTTCGGACGCCAGCTCTCGCAGCTGCTGTTCAGCCGGCTCGACGCGCGCATCGCCTCCTACGAGGCCACACGCACGTTGATGGACCGCTTCTTCCCGGCCGATTATCGCGTCGTGCTGCCCGCGGCCGAGCCGGTTCCACTGCAGTCCTCATGGATCGGATCCCACCCACCCCATGAGGGCGATGACACGCTGCAACTCGTGTTCGTCGCGGAAGAGGAGCGCGCGGCGCTGCGCACCTTTCTGCGGGCGCTACGGCTGCTGCCGATCGACGCGCGCTGGCAGGCCACGGTGTGGTCGTCGCGGCCGCTGGCGGCGCCCGCGACGCTGGGACATCGGCTGGCGGAGCGGGTGCGGTTCGCAGGCGCCGAGTCGATGAGTATCGAGCAGGCACTGGCCGGGGCGGAGGTGCTCGTGCTCGGCTCCGACGGGGTATTACCGACGCCGGGGGTGCTGGTGCGCGCGCTCGCCAGCGGGATCGTGCCGGTCGCGAGCAGCATTCCCGTCTACGCGGAGCTGCTCTCCGACGGCGGGCGCGGGCTGCAGTACGCGCCCGGTGACTCGCAGACCCTGGCCGCGAACCTCATGCAGCTCGCGGACGACCCGGAGCGGCGCTCGAGCCTGCGCGCCGAGGCAGCGCCGCTGCGGGCGCAGCTCAGTTTCACGCGCGTGGCCGACGAGCTCGAAGAGATCTACCGCGCGCTCGCGGCGCGACGGCACGACCGGCGCCCGCGCAATGCGGCGGCGGCGCGGAACGTCGCGGACCGCCCGCTGATCGACGTCGACCTGCACATGCACACCGACCACTCCTACGACTGCGCGACCCCAGTCGAGGTGCTGCTCGCGGAGGCGCGGGCGAAGGGGCTCGGCGCGATCGCGGTGACCGAGCACAACGAGATCTCGGGTGCGCTCGAGGCCGCCGCGAAGGCCAAGGGAATCAAGGTGATCGTCGGCGAGGAGGTCAAGACCGCCTCTCAGGGTGAGGTGATCGGCCTCTTCATCAAGGAGAAGATCCCACGAGGGATGACGCTGCAGGAGACGATCGCCGAGATCAAGCGCCAGGGCGGGCTCGTGTACGTGCCGCATCCGTTCGACCGGATGCACTCGGTGCCCGACTACAAGCACCTGTTGGACGTGGTCGACGACATCGACCTGATCGAGGTGTTCAACCCGCGTGTCGCGATCGCGGAGTTCAACGAGGAGGCGGTGCGGTTCGCCGCCAAGTACCGGATGGTCGCCGGCGCGGGCTCGGATGCGCACGTGCCCCAGGGGCTCGGCTCGGTGCGGATCCGGATGCGCGACTTCGACGGTCCGGAGCAGTTCCTGGAGTCGCTTCGGCGTGCCGACATCATCCGCAACCCGGCGAGCCTGTTCTACGTGCAGGCGCTGAAGTTCCTGCAGACCAAGGCGATGCCGACCGGCGCGCGCGAGGCCCAGCGCGAGCGGCGCCTGCGCCGCGCGGCCCGCAAGCCCTGATGCAACACGCGCAAGTCCTGATGCAACGGGCGCAAGTCCTGATGCACGCGCAAGGACAAGCGGCGATTCCGTCCAATTCGGCTGAAGTGCCCGCTACAGACGACGAGATCCGCGAGAAATATCTCGAGCGGGCCATACGCGAGCTGAACCAGCTCTCGCGCGAGATTCAGGCCTGCGAGCACTGCCCTCGCGGCCAGCTGATGCCGGTGCTCGGCTCGGGCCACCCGCAGGCCGACATCTTCATGCTCAAGTACTCGGCGCGCCCCTCGGAGGTTGAGGAGGGGGTCGCTTTCTACGGCCGCACCGGCAACGCGTTGATGAAATCGCTGAAGCGCCTGAACATCGATCCGCTCGCCGTCTACGGGACGCTGTGCGTGAAATGCCCGGTGCTCGACCCGGTGATGGCCGACCCGGCCTGCGTGGCGCGCGTGGTCGAGGAGTTCACGATCGTCGCGCCGAAGATGCTCGTCGTGATGGGGCGCGAGGCGCTCGGCGTGGTCAATGACCTTGACGTGCCGCTGCGACGTGAGGTGGAGGAGGAGCCGGGCGTGGTGCAGCGCTTCACGCCGTCCTGCGATGCCCTCTATGTGCCCAACATCGACGAGTCGCTGGACGAGGAGTCGGCCAAGCGCGCCTTCTGGTCGGCGTTCAGGATGCTCGGTCAGTGGTGGTCTGACCTGCCGCCATACTGAACAGCAGGGTGAACAAGGTTCCGCAGCAGATCATCGCCGGCATCTGGCACTGGACAGCGCCCTACAGCAACATCGGCGGGACGCTTGTCTCCTCTTACTGGCTTGACGAGGCGGGGGTGCTGATCGACCCGCTCACGCCCGACGCGGTGCTCGAATGGCTGTCAAGGCGTCCGACCCCGCCGACAGCGGTCGTGCTTGCCAACCGCCACCACTATCGAAACTGCGCCGCTATCAACGAGCGTTTCGGCTGCCAGGTTCATGTGCCTGCGGCCGGCATGCACGCGTTCACACAGGGCGAGCCGGTCGTGCCCTACGAGCCTGGCGATGAGCTGCCCGGCGGGCTGGTGGCAGTGGAGGTCGGCGCGCTCTCGCCCGACGACGGGGGCCTGTACCTAGGGTCGTCGCGCGGGCTGTGGCTCGCCGACACGCTCGTGCGTTCCCCGACCGATCCGGCCAGCGGCATCGGCTGGGTCCCGGACTCGCTGATGAACGACCCGGTCCAGACCAAGCGCGGGCTGCTGGCGGCCTTTGAGCGGATCCTCTCGGACTACGACTTCGAGCACCTTATGCTGGCGCACGGGCTGCCGCTGGTGAGCAACGGGCGTGCGGAGCTCGAGCGCTTCGTACGCGAGGGCGGCCGACCCGCGCGCGGCGCGTTCTGAGCCGCTCAGAACGTCAGGACGATCTTGCCTAGCTTGCCGCCGGCGGCGAAGCGGTCGTACGCCTTGGCGGCTTCGTCCAGCGGGTAGGTGGCGGCGACCGGGACGCGCAGCGTGCCGTTCGCGAACAGCGGCAGAACGCTGCGCTCGACAGCCCGGGCGGTGAGCGCCTTCTCCTCGAGCGCGCGGCCGCGCAGGGTCGAGCCGTGGATGCACCCGCGTCTGGCCATCAACAGGCCAAGGTTGAGTTCGATCGCGGCGCCCGCACTGGTGCCGATCACGGAGACGCGTCCATGGGTCTGCAGCGCGCGCAGGTTGTCGGGCATGTTCGGAGCGCCGACCAGCTCGAGGATCACGTCGTAGGGGCCCTCGTCGACGAACTCCTGCGGGTCGAGCACGGAGGCGCCCAACGAGGCCACGCTCTGGCGGTGCTCGGGGTTGCGCACGGTGGCGGTCACGCGCGCGCCCGCGGCGCGGCCGAGCTGCACTGCCGCGGTGCCGACCCCGCCGGCCGCGCCGTGCACAAGCAGCCGCTCTCCGGGCTGTAACCGGCACTGGGTGAAGAGCGCATCGTGCGCGGTCGTGAAGACCTCGGGCAGGCCGCCGGCGGCGGCCCAGTCGACCTTGTCTGGCACAGCCATCAGCATGCGCTCGTTCAGCACCGCAAGCTCTGCCTGTCCGGCTCCGGCGATAAGCCCCATCACCCGCTCGCCAACCGGGAAGCGGGTCGCGCCGGCGCCGTTGGCGATGATCTCTCCGGCCAGCTCCATGCCGGGCATATCCGCGGGGACCCCCGGGGGCGGCGGGTAGAGGCCGACGCGCTGGAGGATGTCGGCGCCGTTCAGTCCCGCCGCATGGACCTTGATCAGCGCCTCGCCGGCGCCAGGCTCCGGGTCAGAGCGCTGCTCGATGACGATCTGACCGCCTTTGATGACGACTGCGCGCATATGCTCTTTACCTGACCGCTACCCGGTATGGTGCGGCGCCTATCCGGAGCGGCGCTCGAGCTGCGCGACGCATTCGATGTGGGGCGTCTGCGGGAACATGTCCACCGGCCGCACGCGGGTCAGCTCGTAGCCCGCGTCGACCAGCTGCGCCGCGTTGGGCGCGAGCGTGGTGGGATTGCAGGAGACGTAGACGATCCGCTTTGGCGACGCCTCGATGATGCGGCGCACGACCTTCTGCGAGAGGCCGGCGCGAGGCGGGTCGACGACGAGCACGTCGGGCCGCCCCGCCCGCTCGACCAGCTCGTGCATCGCCAGACGTACGTCGCCGGCGAAGAAGTGGGCGTTGTCGATCTCGTTGCGCCGGGCGTTGGCGATCGCGTCGGCGATCGCGTCCTCGCTGATCTCGAGCCCCCACAGCTCGGCGATGCGAGGGGCCATCAGCAGGCCGATCGTGCCGATGCCGCAGTAGAGGTCGAAGAGCCGCTCGTAGCCTTTCGGCTCGGCGTACTCGATCGCAAGCGCGTAGAGGCGCTCGGCCATCTCGGTGTTGGTCTGGAAGAAGGCCTCGCCGGAGATGCTGACCGAAAGCCCGCCGAGCTGCTCCTCGAGCCGCTCAGCGCCCGCCAGCAGTGTCGTCTCGCCGCCGGCGGTGGTCTCGGCGACGGTGTCGAGCCGGGTCCAGAGCAGCCCGTCGGCGGTGGGCACGGCCGTCGCCAGCGCGTCTTCGTCGAGTTCGCCGCGCGAGGTCACGAGCCGCACCTGGATCTGACCCGAGCGCCGCCCCTCTCGCACCACGAGGTTGCGCAGGAAGCCTTCGCCGCTGCGGCGGTCGTAGGGGTCGAGGTTCTGCGCGCGGCACCAAGCGGCCGCCTCCTCGCGTGCCTGGTTGCCCTTCTCGGAGGCGAGCACGCAGTCGATCACCTCGACGATGTCCTCCCAACGTCCGGGCGCGTGGAAGCCGCAGATCAGGCGGCCCGCCACGTCGCTGCCGAAGGAGTATTCGAGCTTGTTGCGGTAGCGCCACTCCTGGACCGCCGGGACGATCGGCTCGAGCGCGTAGCCGTCGAGCTTGCCGATCCGCCGCAGCGCTTCGTCGACCTGCTCGTGCTTGATCTCGAGCTGCTTGGAGTAGGGGATCACCTGCCAGGGAGCCCCCGGATGGTAGGCGAGGGGCTCGATCCGGTCGGGGCTCGGCGTGAGCACCTCCAGCACGCGCGCCTCGGCGTAGGCGCGCTTTGACTTGCCGACCTCGACGCGCACGATGTCGCCCGGAATGCCGCCCTGGACGAAGACGACGTAACCGTCGAGGCGGGCAACGCCGGCGCCGCCGTACGCGAGCGTGTCGACGGTCAGATCGAGATGATCGCCGCGGCGGGGGCGGATGGTCGTCGCGGGGGCATCGGTCACGGGTCTCTAGCGTAGTGCCACTGGTCGTGGCCAGCGGGCCACGAGCGGGCAGTCAGCCGCACAGGAGTTCCAACAGCGCCTTCTGGGCGTGGCGGCGGTTCTCCGCCTGGTCCCAGATCCGCTGGCGCTCCCCGTAGAGGAGCGACTCCGTGATTTCGTTCCCCGGATGGGCGGGCAGGCAGTGAAGGGCGATCGCGCCGGGGGCGGCGGCTGCGAGCAGCTCGTCGTTCAGCTGGTAGGGGCGGAGAGCTTCGGTGCGGGCGTCGGCCGTCTCGGGCGAGTCGTTCATGCTCACCCAGACGTCGGTGTAGACGGCGTTGGCGTCCTTCACAGCCTCGTACGGGTCCCAGGTGAGGTGCGCGCCGGCGACCGGTTCGAGCTGGTAGCCGTCGGGCGCGGCGATGCTTATTTCAACGCCGGCGATGGCGCCGACGATCGCCAGCGAGCGCGCGACGTTGTTGCCGTCGCCCACGTAGGCGAGCTTCAGGCCTTTGAGATCGCCGAACGTCTGCTTGAGCGTCAGCATGTCGGCCAGCGCCTGGCAGGGGTGATGACCGGCGGTGAGCATGTTGATCACCGGGACGGTGGCGTGCTCGGCGAGCTCCTCGACGAGCTCGTCGGGGCCGGTGCGGATCCCGATCGCGGCGACGTTTCTCGAGAGGACATAGGCGGTGTCCCTGATCGACTCGCCCCGCGCTAGCTGGGTGTCGTCGGTCCTGAGGACCATCGGGTGGCCACCGAGCTCGACGATCCCGGTCTCGAAGCTGACGCGTGTTCTCGTCGAGTGGCGCTGGAAGATCAGCCCGACCGTGCGGCGCTTGAGCACGTCGGAGCCGAGCGGGTTGCCCTTCATCCAGGCGGCTCTTTCGAGGAGTTCCGCGAGCTGGTCGGGGCTGAGTTCCTCGCCCGTGAGGAGGTCTGTTGGTCGCAAGTTGCGCAGTCTACGTGGCGTGCGGGGGGTTCATCAGCGGTTCCTTGTGGCTCTTGTACGTAATGACGAACGAATTCCACAAAGAGCGTGTGGCGGCGGTCGCGACTAGGCAACAAGGACGAGTAGCCTCGAGCCAACTGAGCTGGCTCGGGATCGCGCGCTCAACACTGCACGGTTGGGAGGAGCAGGGCTACCTCGCGCGCGTGCTTCCTGGCGTCTACGCGGTTGGCCACACCACGTACAGTCGCGGGGCCGATCTGTGGGCCGCAGTCCTCTATGCGGGCCCCGGCAGCATGCTCAGCCACGGAACGGACGCGCACTGGCGGGGACTCATCGATTACGCGCCCCGAGTGATCCAGGTGAGCACGCCCCGACAGGTGCGTTCACTTCCCGGCATTCGTGTTTACGGACGACGCTCGGGGCTGATGCGGGAGTTCCACAAAGGGATCCCGGTCACATCGATTCCGGAAATGATGGTCGACCTAGCCGCCACCAGTGGACTGCGCGTCGTGAACAGGGCGCTTGGGCAGCTCGATTTCCGCAAGCTGCTCGATGTCAACTCGTTGCTCCAGGCGTGCGGCAACGGGCAACGCGGGTCAACGCGCCTGCGTGATGCGATCGACGCCTATGAACCCCGGCGCAAGTACGCGAACGGGCATCTCGAGGAGGACTTCCTCGACCTGTGCGAGCGACGGGGCCTGCCACTTCCGCTGCTGAACCCGTACGTGCACGACATCAAGGTCGACGCCTACTGGCCGGCACAGCGGCTGGTGGTCGAGCTCGACAGCGAGCTGAACCACTCGAGCCCGGGCCAACGCCGGCGCGACCGGCGCAACGACCTGGAACTGCGCGGCCACGGCCTCACCGTGCTCCGCTACGACTCGGAGCTCGTACACGAGCACGCGGCCGAGGTGCACGCGGATATCGTCGCATCGCTCGAGCGACTTATCGCTTAGCCGAGCTCAAACGCGCTGAGAGCTACGCGAGCTGGTCGGCCCGCGCGCGGACCAGCTCGACGATCTCGGGCGGGGCGGTGTCCGGCGAACCGGCTGCGAACGGTGGCTGCGGGTCGTACTCGATCCCGAGCTGTATTCCCTGCGCCCACCTGTCACCCGCGATCTCCGCGGCGAGCATGAGAGCCATGTCGATCCCGGAAGAGACCCCGGCGGCGGTGATGATCTTGCCCGAACGGACGACCCGCTGCGAGACCGGAAGTGCGCCGTATGGCTTGAGCAGCTCGGTCTGGAGCCAGTGCGTGGTCGCCTCCCGCCCGTCCAGCAGACCGGCGGCGGCGAGCAGGAGCGATCCGGTGCAGACCGACGTTGTCCAGGTCGAGTGGTCGTGGACGTGGCGGATCCAGTCGAGAAACGGTTCGTCGTGCATGAGCGCCCGCGTGCCGAAACCGCCCGGGACAACAAGCACGTCGGGCTCGGGCAGATCCGCCAGAGACCGATCAGCGACAAGGGCGAGCATCCCGTTCTCTGTGCGCTTCGGCCCCGGCTCTGTCGCGACAAAGCTCACGCGAGCGTCGGGCAGCCTCGACAGCACCTCATACGGCCCGACCGCGTCGAGCGCGGTGAGATCGTCGAAGATCGGGATCGCGATGTCCATCGCCCGGAAGGTACTAACGCCCCGCCCGCAACCCGAACCCGCGCAGCATCAGCAGCGCCTTCTCACCGAGCGTGCCGCGCCCCGGCAGCACACCCAGTTGCACGGCGGCGTCATACAGATCGAGGAAGGCACGGACGCGCAGCAGGCGGTCGCGTTCGAGCTCGCAGTAGAAGATCACGGGGACGACGATGAACCTGTTCGTGGCGGGAAGTCCGCCGAGTGCCTCGCGATGGGTTGCCAACAGCTTGCACGGCGCCGCCGCGATGCGACCCTGGGACAGTCGTGGGCCGAGCTGCTCGAGGCGCGCATCGGGGAACGCGTCCCACAGCCGTTCGGCGTGCCCGCCAAGGGCGGCGGGGCCCTCCAGCGGCTCGGCGGTCAGCGGATCCTCGTAGTGGACCTGCGGGCTGCAGATGTGTCTGAACGCGTCGGCGTCCTTGCCCGACCAGGCGGCCTCCCAGGCATCGAGCAACTCGTCGACCGTCCCCTCACGAGGCTCGAGGTCAGGCGCTTTCACTCAAGCGATCGTAGCTCCTGACAGACTCCGGGCCATGGTCGAGAATCCGCGTGAGCGGCTCAAGGACGCGCGGCTCTACCTGATCTGCGAGGGGATCGAGGAGTCACGGCTCGACGCCGCCCTGCGGGGCGGCGTCGACATCGTCGAGCTGATGGATAACGGCCAGGAACGCGATGAAATCCTCGCCGCGGCAGCGCGCCTCAAGCCCGTGTGCGAACGCCACGGCGTGCCGCTGATGCTGAACAACTGCCCCGACCTGGTCGCCGCGGCCGACGCCGACGGTGTGCACATCGACAGGCCCGGGATCGATATTGCGCAGGCCCGCGCGACGATCGGCTCAGAGTTGCTGCTCGGCAGCTCCGCACACACCCCCCAGGAGGTCGACGCAGCCCAGCAGCTTCCGGTCGACTACATCAGCATCGGCCCCGTGCACGCGACGCCGACGCGCCCCGGCCGGCCCGCCGCCGGCTATGCGCTCGTCACCTACGCGTCGCGCAACTCGAGGCTGCCCTTCTTTGCTGTTGGCGGGATCGAGCCCCACAACACGGGCGCGGTCGCCGCCGCCGGCGCTCGGCGGATCGCAGTCGTCCGCGCGATCGCCGAGGCCGGCGACCCGGAGCGCTCGGCCGCGGTGCTGCGCGCCGAGGTCACCGCCCCCGCCGACTTCCTCGAACGCTACCGGGCGCGCACCGAGGCACAGAACGCAGCAGCGCGGGCGCGGCTGGAACCGCTGGGCCCGGGCGAGCGCCCCTGGCCGCTGCGGATCTCGGTCGCACTCACTGCCCTCGCTGCGCTCGTCAATCTGGTCGCCTTCGCCGCTGGCGTCAAGTTCAGCGGCGACAAGCTCTCAGCCGGAGAGGTGGTGACATTCGTGCTGCTCATGGGCCTGCTGTCAGCCGGCATGTGGCGACGCTCGGGATCGGCGGTGCTGCTGTTCATGGCGCTGCTCGCCGTCATCGTCGTGTTGTTCTCGCTGTTCCTGATCGAGGCCAGCAACGCGCTCGGAGTGGTCGTGCCGCTGATCTTCATCGGCGGCGGCGGCTACCTGTTCTGGAAGCTCGTACGGGTGCTCGGACGCATACAAGCGCCTAAGGGTCTGTAGGGCCAAAGCACGAGGCCGCGCGCCAATACACCACTTCACGCTAGCCTGGATTACGTGCCCGAATCTGCTTATGACGTCATCGTGATTGGCTCCGGCCCGGGCGGGTATGTCACCGCCATCAGGGCCGCGCAGCTTGGTTTCAAGACCGCCGTTGTCGAGAGGGACAAGGTCGGTGGTCGCTGCCTGAACTACGCCTGCATTCCGGCCAAGGCCGTGTTGCGTGTGGCCGATGTGCTCGCCGAGATCCGTGAAGCCGGCGAGTTCGGCATCACCGTCAATGACCCGAGTGTCGACTTCGC
Organism: Solirubrobacteraceae bacterium; assembly: GCA_035531655.1. Lineage (GTDB taxonomy): Bacteria > Actinomycetota > Thermoleophilia > Solirubrobacterales > Solirubrobacteraceae > Palsa-465. Next base: position 11,666 of record DATKSM010000058.1, on the reverse strand, counting down.
CGCGGTTATGGCGCGCCGCGACAAGGTCGTCTCCACGTTGACGGGCGGGGTGGCGGGTCTGTTCAAGAAGAACAAGGTTGAGCTGATTCAGGGTGCCGGCTCGCTCGCCGGGGACGGCGGCGTCACGGTCGACGCCGGGGCGAGCGCCGGGGCGGGCGGCAGCCGCTATGACGCGAAGGTGATCGTGCTTGCGACCGGTTCGGTGCCGCGGGCGATCCCGGGTACGGAGTTCGGTGGGCGCGTGATCGGCACCGAGGAGGCTTGGGCGCTCAGGGAGCTGCCCGCATCGATGGCGGTGATCGGTTCGGGCGCGTCTGGTTCGGAGATCGCCTCGGCGTATGCGCGTCTCGGCGTCGACGTGAAGCTGTTCGAGGCATTGGAGCGGGTGCTCCCGGCCGAGGATGCCGACATCTCAAAGCTCGCTGAGCGCGGTTTCAAGAAGCAGGGCATCGATGTGCATACCGGCACGCTCGTAACAGACGTTGTCACAGGCAAGAGCAGCGTCACGTTCAAGTACGGCGAGCAATCGGGCGAGGCTGATTATGTGGTGATCGCCGCCGGCCGCGGCCCCGACATCGAGGGTCTCGGACTCGAAGCCGCCGGCGTGAAGCTTGACGATCGTGGCCTGATCGAGGTCGACGGTGCGATGCGCACCAGCGCCGCAGGGGTCTACGCGATCGGGGATCTGGTGCCCGGACCGGCGTTGGCGCACAAGGCCTCCGATGAGGGTGTGATCGCCGTTGAGGACGCGGCCGGCCTGCAGACGCATCCGATCAGCTACATCGACATCCCGCGTGCGACCTTCTGCACCCCGAACGTTGCGAGCTTCGGGCTGACGGAGGAGCAGGCACGCGCCCAGGGCCATGACGTCGTAATCGGCAAGGTCCAGTACGGCGCCGTCGGTGCCGGCACCGTCTACGGGGACCGTCAGGGGCTGGTGAAGATCGTCGGTGACAAGCAGTTCGGTGAGATGCTCGGCGGTCACATCGTCGGTGCCAAGGCCACCGACCTGATCCAGGAGCTGGTCAACGCCAAGCTGCTGGAGGGCGGCTACCCCGAGGTCGCCAGGATCATCCACGGCCACCCCACGCTCTCCGAAGCTCTGATGGAAGCCGCCCGTGCAGCCGACGGTTGGCTGATCCACGGCTGAACCGCGCAATCCACGCTCGAGCCGCGAGCAATCCACGGCTGGACGGTTTCCGGTTATCGTGGGGCCCGATGAGTGAAACCGTCACGCCGATCTCCGAGCCAGGGCTGAAGGGAGACGTCACGACGGTCGAGCTCGACCGGCTCGAGCGCACAGTCGCGCGGCGCAGCGCGGAGGCGCGGGCCACGATTCCGACGACGGAATTCAGCAACGTCGTCGACGTGGACAGGCTGCTCGAGCGCGATGCCGAGCTCGGCTGCGGCGTCACCGCGATCGTCGTCGCGGCCGCCGCGAACGCGCTGCGCACCGTGCCACGCGTGAACGGCTCATACCGAGACGGCCGCTACGAGCTCTACTCGCGGGTCAACGTCGGCGTGACGATCGTCGGCGAGGGGATCTACGTGACCCCCACGGTCTTCGACGCCGACGAGAAGTCAGCTACCGAGATTGGCAGCGAGCTCGCCGCGTACCAGGTGCGAGCGCGCGAGGACGAGCTACGGCCGTCCGAGCTCACCGGAGCGACCTTCGCTGTTCTCGACTCGAGCGCGTACGACGTTGTCGCGGTCTCGCCGCTGGTGCTGCCGCCCCAGGCCGGGGCGCTGGCGTTCGGTCCGATCCGAGATGTGCCGGTCGTGCGCGGCGGCGAGGTTGTCCCGGGCCGCACAATGCAGCTGTCCCTGTCCGTTGATCACAGGATCGTGTACGGCCACCATGCCGCTTCGTTCCTGGAGGAAGTCAAGGCGTTTCTGGAGGAGGCACGCGTATGACAGACACCGAGCTGGACGTCGAGACACTCGCGCAGCGAATCGCGGCACGTGGGCGCGACGCACTCGTGGAGCGCCTGCGGGTCGCCTATTCCGACGCGGCCGCCGTCCACGCCGACATAGTCTCGCTTGACGACGAGCGCATCGAGACGCTCGTACAGACCGCGGCGAATCGCGCTGACGGGCTGCAGTGGCGCCGCGCGCTTGCCGGGGTCGCGGCGGAGGAGCTAGACGTGACCATCACGGAGGCGCTCTCGCACCCAGCGGTGGCGCGTGCACAGACGCTCGTCGGCGCGCCGTCCTACGAGCAGAGCCTGGCCGAGCTGATCGCAAGGCCGGTGCCGCCCGCATCCACCAACGGCGGCGAGCCCACGGGCGCGCCCGCTGGCGCGCCCACCTCTGCGCTGGCGGCCCCAGCCGATGGCCAACTCGAGCTCGAGCCCGAGCCGGCGCTGGACGCAGACGCGCCCGAGCCGGCGTCCGAAGCCGACGCGCCTGAGCCGGCGCTTGAAGCCGAGCGGCTGGAGGCGGTCGAGGCGGACGACGAGGTCTTCGATCTGCTGCCCGAGCCAGACCCGGTCGAACTCGACACCGCGCTCTACGATGCGCAGCCGGAGTACACCGAGCAGGACGCCCCGCCGACGCTCGAACCGGAGCCGTTCGCGGAGGAGACGGACGGCGCGGATGGGGCCTCGCCGGAGGAGGCGGCCGCGGCGGAGGAAGCATCCTCGGAGGAGGCGGAACCAGCTGCGGCGCAGGGGCCATCCTCGGAAGAGGACCTGCAGGTGACCGCAGTCCACCTCGGCGGCGTCGCCAACCTGCCGACCCACCAGGAGGGGCTCGGACTGCGCCTGTCGAGGAACGGACTGGACATCCTGGAGGGCAACGGGGAGATCATCGGCCGGCTCGTTTGGGACGAGATCGACGCGCTCGAGGTTCCGCATTTGCGGACACGGCGCCGCCGTCAGCAGGCTGCCCGGGCGCGCTTGGTGGTGCGCACGGCGCATGGCGACGCGAGCTTCGAGATCCCTGGGTTCGCGAGCGACGAGCTACGCGACCGAATCGAGCCCGTGATCAGCCGCTACGGGCGCCACTGACCGGCGCCCCAAGCGCTCGCGCATGACGTCGATCGCAACCGGACTGCAGTCGATCATGACGAAACGCCGTCCCAGCTTCTGACAGACGGCGCCTAGCGTGCCCGAGCCCGCGAACGGATCCAGGCACCAGCCCCCCGGACGGGAGGAGGCCGCGACGATTCGGCGTAGCACCCCCTCCGGCTTCTGCGTCGGGTAGCCGGTCTTCTCGCGGCCGTTGGTCGGCACGATCGTGTGGAACCAGACGTCGGTCGGGCGCTTTCCGCGCGCTGCCTTCTCGGCGCTCACCAGGCCCGGCGCCATGTAGGGCTCGCGCTCGACGGCGTCGGCATCAAAGTGATGCGCACCCGGTTCACGCACGTAGACGAGAATCGTGTCGTGCTTCGCGGGCCAGCGGCGGCGCGGCTTGGCGCCGTAGTCGTAGGACCAGATCAGTTCGTTGAGGAACGCGTCGCGGCCGAAGATTTCGTCGAGCAGCAACTTGCAGTAGTGCGCCTCGCGGTAATCGATGTGGAAGTACAGCGTGCCGTGGGACGCGAGCAGGTCCCGCGCGCGCCGCAGGCGGGGCTCCAGGAACGCGAGGTAATCCGCGAATGCGTCGTCGTAGCTGAGGCTGTGCAGCCGCGTGCTCGCATAGCGGCGCCCGCCGAAACCGGTGCGCGCGCCCGGTCCCTCGGCGTCCTCGGTGCGGCTCACCGCGAGCGTCTCGCGCGTCTGCGCGCGGCCCGTGTTGAACGGCGGATCCATGTAGATCAGGTCGAAGCGCGCGTCGGGCAGCGCCTCGAGCACGGCCAGGTTGTCGCCGGCGATGACGAGGTCGTCGTCGAGCGTGATTGGGGCGTCTGCCTGCTGGACTCGCACTGAAAGCTGACGATACGCGGCGGACTGGATGCCGCCGAGGCTCGTCGCTTACGACCGCTGGGTGTTCACGGACGCGGGACGCGTCCGCGTCGCGCTGCGCGCTTTGCGCTCGCGACGGGCAGAGAGCTGAGCGAGCGCTTCCCGGAGGCCGCCATGACCGGCGGCGCGGCACCGTGGAACGCGAGTGCGCCCTCCATCTCGAGGTCCTTCCATTCCTCCCAGACACCGGTCACTCCGGTCGTGAAATCGAACTGCGGCGACCAGCCGGCGCCGTGGGCGCGGCCGGGATCGACGATCACCGCGGGCATTTCACCGGGACGGGCCGGGCCGTGCGTGACGTCGAACTCCGCGCCGGTCACGCGACGGACCTCGTCGATCACGCCGAGCACGGAAAGCGACTTGCCGGCGCCGATCACGATCGGGCCCGACCAGTTGGCGTTGGTGAGGGCGATCACCAACGCGCTGACGACGTCAGCCACGTGCACGTAGTCGCGCACCTGGAGGCCGTCTCCGTAGACCTCGAAGCCGTTGCCGAGGCGGATGGCGCGCATCAGGCGCGCGACGATGCTGTCCTTAGCCTGCATGCCCGGGCCGTAGACGTTCGTCAGCCGCAGGGCAGTGCAGCGGATTCCGTAGACGGCCGTGTAGGCCGACATCAGCATCTCGCCGGCGGCCTTGCTCGCGCCGTACGGAGTCAGTGGGCGCAGACTCGAGCGCTCCGTGATCGCCGGGTCGAGCATCGGCCCGGTGACCGCGTTGGTAGACGCGAACACGAGCGCCTTGACGCCGGCCGCACGGGCGCCCTCGAGCACGCGGTGCGTACCCGCGACGTTTGTCTTGTAGGTCAGTTCGGGATGCTGAACCGAGCGCAGCACCGAGGTAACGGCGGCAAGGTGCACGACGCCGTCGAAGTCGCCTTCGAAAGCGGCCTCGGTCACCTCGGGATCGGCGATGTCGCCATGCACGATCTCGACGTCCGGATCGGGATGGGGCTGCAGATCAACGACACGAACGTGCGCGCCCGCCGCCGCCAGCGTGGCTACGGCGTGACGGCCGATGAATCCCGATCCGCCGGTCACCAGCACTCGCTGGCCGGCCAGGGCGCCCGCTGTGGCAGTCACGCGCCCGCCAGTGTGGCGGTCTTCGGAACAAGCATTCGCATTCGTGTGCTCCTAATACCTTGGAGTCGATTGGGTCCCCGGCGCTAGCGGCAGCTGGTCGCCCCACCTAGAGCACCGTGCCGAGGACAATAACTTGAGACAACGCCTGACGCGCTTGCGCAGAATAGCCGATCACGTTGGCACTCGTATGCAATCCCACCGGCAACTGGAGCGCTCAGGCATCCCGCCGGTCGCCTGATCGCACGGCGTCGGCGACGCTCGCGGCGGCGTTCGCGACGGTCAGCGCTGCGTCGACCGCGGCCCTATCGGCGGGCGGCGCGATCCGTGCCTCATAAGCGGCACGCTCAAGCGCATCGGGCTGGGCGAGCAGGCGGCCGGTGCCGAGTAGACCGCCGATCCACGCGACCAGGGGCCTGGGCGTGACCGGTTGCAGCGCCACCAGCGGGCCGAGCAATGCAGGTACCCAGACGGTGGCGCGCCCCGACTGCAGAGCATCGGCGATCGCCGCTCCCACATCCGCCGGTGAGCTTCTCCGCGTGCCGCGCAGCCCCTTCAGCCCCGAGGACATCTCAGTGTCGACGAAGCCCGGCAACACGAGGTGCAGCTCGACATTTGTGGCGGCCAGCTCGGCGCGCAGCGCCTCCGTCAGACCGACGACCGCATACTTGCTCGCACAGTAGCTGGCCCCTCCCGGGACGGCGGCGCGGCCGAGCGCCGAGGCGAGGTTGACGATATGGCCGGTGTCGCGAGGGAGCAGGCGCTCGAGCGCGAGCTTGCAACCGAGCGCGGTGCCGCCCAGGTTGACGTCTAGCACCCGCTCGGTCACCGCGTCACGCTCGCGCGCGAACTCGCCGATCGGCTGGATCCCAGCGTTGTTGACGAGCACGTCGAGCGGGCCGAGCCGACGCTCGACCTCATCCAGAAAGGCCGTGAAGCTGTCCCTGCTGGTCACGTCGAGCGGCAGGCCGGCGACGTCGCTGCCGAGCTCGGTCGCGACCTGCTCGGCCAGCGCCGCGTCAAGATCGCCGATCGCGACGCGTGCGCCCCTTGCCGCAAGCGTCGCCGCGGTCGCGCGTCCGATCCCACGGGCACCACCGGTGATCGCCACGACCTTGCCGGAGAGGGGTCTGGATCTCTTCGCCACTCGTTCAGCCTTTCAGTTCGGGGGTCGCGCCGGGATGCCGGTGACCGTCACCCCGGGCGGAACGTCCTTGGTCACGACCGCACCGGCTCCGACGACGGATCCAGAGCCGATCCTCAGCGGATCGCCCGGATGACCGTTGACGGTCACGGCCCCGGTCCCGAGGAACGCGTACGGCTCGATCGTGACGTTGCCGGAGATGTGCACACCCGGGGAGAGTGTCGAATAAGCCCCGACGATCGCATCGTGCCCCACGGTGCAATCGAGGTTTATCTGGGCGTGCTCCTCCACGGAGATGTTCACGGTCAGGATTGAGCCGGCGCAGATCACGACGCCGTCTGCGATCGCGACGTTATCGCGGTCGTATTCGACGTTCGGGTGGATCACCGGGCTGGTCGCGACCAGCCCGGCCTCGAGCGCCTTTGTGATCAGCCGCTCACGCAGCCTGGTCTGGCCGACCGTCGCAAGCACACCCGCGCCCGCGTGCCGAGATGCGGCGGCCTCGAGCGACAACACGGGGCGGCCGTTGAGCTGCTCGGCTGGGGCGTTGTCATCGACGAACGCGACCACCTCGAAGCCACGCTCCTGCCACACGGCACGACCGGCCCAGGACGCGACCTCGCGTCCGAAGCCGCCGGCCCCGAAGATCAACAGCTCGCGTGGTTGCGACACGCGGCGATCCTATCCGTCCGGATCGTTTGCGCCGAGATCCACGCCGCCGCTCTCATCCGGGTGATAAAGCCCGTGCCCCCCGAATACCATGCGCGCGGTCAGAACCAGGATCCTGAGGTCCAGCCGGAGCGTGCGGTGCTCCACGTACCAGACGTCGAACTCGATGCGCTCGGACCACGGCAATGAGGTGCGACCGTTGACCTGCGCCCAGCCGGTGATTCCCGGCCGCACCAGCAGACGCTCGCGCTGGGTGTCGGTGTAGAGCTCGACCTGCCCCATCAGCGTCGGCCGTGGGCCCACGATCGACATCTCCCCGCGCACAACGTTCCACAGGTTCGGCAGCTCATCGAGCGAGTAGCGCCGCAGGAAGGCGCCCGTGCGCGTGATCCGGTCGTCACCGGCGAGCACCGCCAGCCCGGCGCCGATGTGCTCTGCGCCGGCCACCATCGTGCGCAGCTTGAAGATCTCAAACGGCCGCCCACCCAGCCCCGCGCGGGTCTGCGTGTAGAGTGCGCCGCCGCGCGACTCCAGGCGAATCAGGACGCAGAACACCGCCACCACCGGCGCGGTCACGATCACAGCCGGCACCGCGATCAGCAGGTCCAGCGCCCGCCGGACGCGATCAGAAACGGTAGTGGCCACCGGGCCACTACCGGTGAGGGACGGCTTGGCTGTCATCGTGTCCCCTCGACAGTCTCCCAGACCGGCGAACGTTCGCCACGCAGCCAGTCCCATAGCCCGGCCGCGAGCGCCCAGTTGGTGACGACGTAGTACCGCGCGACCAACAGCAGTCGCACCGGCGCAGCCGACGCCAGCGCGGCACCGAGCAGGAGCGCCAGTTGGAGCGCCACGGCGACGATGTAGATCCAGCCGTGGCCGAGCAGCGCGATGCTCGTCGCCAGCGCCAACACATGCAGGAACGGGACCGCGTAGCGCAGGATCCGGTGCGAGAAGATCATCAGCGCGTACAACGGGCCGTAGCCGCGCGGCGACAGCAGGCCGCTGTGGAACACGGTCGGCCAGGTACGCCGCGCCATCCGGCGCTTGCGCCTGAACTCGCCCTCGATCGACGGGGCCATCTTCTCGGTCGCGTGAGCGTCGGTGACGTAGAGCGCACGCCAGCCGTGCTTGACCATGTTGAACGGGAACGACAGGTCGTGGCCGGCGAGTGGGTCGACGTTCAGATAAGACTCGCGGCGGGTCGCGTAGATCGCGCCGTTACCGGCCGTGACCGAGCTGAGCGCCGACTCCATCCGGCGGAGCCACATCTCATAGCGCCAGTAGAGCCCCTCCTGGTTGGTGCCGCCGTCGTCCAGGAATGTGACATCGCCGCAGGCATAGCCGACGCGCGCGTCACCGAAGGCGGCCACCAGCCGCGCCAGCGCGTCCGCCTGCCACTGCGAGTTGGCGTCGGAGAACGCGAGCAGCTCACCGCGCGCGCACGCGACTGCGGCGTCCTGGGCGCGGATCTTGCCGCCGCGCGGCAGCTCCAGCACCGTGTCGGCTCCGGCCGCGCGCGCTTGCGCGGCCGTCGAGTCGGTGGAGCCGTCGCAGGCGATGATCACCTCGAGACGCTCGGCGGGGTAGTCGAGCCCACGCAGGTTCGCGATCCGCGCGGCGATCACCTGCTCCTCGTTGTAGGCGGCGACGATCGCCGTCACCTGCGGCAGTTCGCCGCTCCAGCCGGCGGTCGCCGGCTGTGCACGGCGGCGCATAAGAGTGAGCAGCGCCAACAGCAGCGCATATCCGACCTGCGCATAGACGAGCAGCCCGGCGGCCACCCAGAAGACGATCGCGAGGGCGGTCATTTCGAGGCGATTGTCTCGTACAGCGCGAGCGTCGCCGCCGCCGCCGCATCCCACGAGTAGGTCGTCGCGGCCGCGTGCGCGGCCGCGGTGGCCAAGCGCCCGCGGGCCTCGCCGTCGGCGATCAGCTCACCGAGCGCGGCGCGGAGCGCGGCGGCGTCGCCAGGCGCGACCAGCCGTGCGGCCGGCTTGATGGGATCCGATCCGACCTCCGCCAGCCCGCCGACGTCGCTGAGCACGACCGCCTTGCCGAACCCGAGCGCGGTCGCGAGCACGCCCGAGAAGCCGAAACGCTCGCTGCGCTCGTAGGGCAGCACGACGATGTCGGCGCGCTCGAACAATGCCGCCTCCTCCGCGGGCGTGACGAAGCGGGGCACAGTCTGGACACCTGGCGGGGCGGCGGCCTTCAGCCGCGCGACATCGATCATCGGCCGCCCGACGATCCAGAGCTGGGCGCCCATGATGCCGCCCCAGGCGTGGAGCAGCGTCTCGATACCCTTGTACCGGCGGATCAGCCCGTAGCTGAGGACCGCGGGCGAGCCGTCGTCGAGCAGCTCGGGCGGCAGGGAAGCGACGTCAGTAATCCCCCTCCCAGGGGGATTACTGACGCCAGTCCCGGGGCCGAGCACCCCGTGGCGGATTACGTGGATGCGATCGTCGTCCACTCGATGCTGCGCGATGACGGCCTGCTTTGCGAAGTCGGAGTGGACGACGATCGCGTCAACCGACGCGAACGCCGCGGCCCGCAGCGGTGTTCGCCCGCGCTCGAGCGGGTCGTGGATCGTCAACAGCGTCGGCCGGTCCGGCAGCAGCCGCAGGTCCAGACGCGGAACGGTCAGCCACTGGAAGTGCACGATGTCGGCGTCACGGGCAGCCGCGCGGCGGTAGCGCAGCATGTCGGGGAGGTGCTCGGCGCGCTTGCTGAGCGCGCGGGCTCGCGAGCCGGCGGGGCCCAGCGCGTGGCGGTAGAAGAACTCGGCACGTGCGTATCCGTCGGGCGCGGGCGCCTCTCCGTAGGCAAAGCGGCTGGTGAGGAGACGAACGTCGGCACCGAGTCGCGCGAGCGCCGCGGCGAGCGCGTGGTCATAGGGCGGTGAGTACGCCGGGGGATCGACGAGATCGACCCTCATCGGCGCGGCTTGACCTCGTTGGACATGCGCAGGCCAATCTGCTCCTCGATCGCGAGGTAGACCTGGACGAGCAGGAACGCGAAGCGCTCGCGGCGCGTCAGTCGAGCCGAGGATGCGCTGTCCCGCCCGTCGGCGCGGAAGGCTACGCCAGGGCCGATCCCGACCCGCTTGAGCAGCAGCCGGACGCCGCGGTTGAGACCCGGGTCCGGCCTGAAGTCCGGGTAGCGCTCGGACAGCCAGCGCGCACCCGCCGCATAGCCACGCCACTGCTTGCCGAGCTCGCGCAGCGTCGTGCGGTAGGCGTGCTGGACCACGGCGTGCTCGTTGAAGGCGAGCGTCCAGCCGGCCTCCTGCAGGCGCCACGTGAAGTCGGTGTCCTCGGCCGCCCAGATGCCCTCGGTGTAGCCGCCGATCTGCTCGAAGGCAGCGCGGCGCACCAGCAGGTTGGCGCTCGAGGCGCGCGGCCTCACGGGGTTGTTGACGTGCGAGCGCTGACCGAGGAAGTTGCGCGCGGTCCCGTAGCGCGCGGCCAACGTGCGCGTGTCGGGGATGCCGGCGATGTCGCCGGTGACCGCGCCCACGCGCTCGCCGATCGGCTCGGCGAAGAAACGGTCCAGCAGGTCAGCGGGCGCCACCGCGTCGGAGTCGAGGAACAGGATCCAGTCGTTCCTCGCGGCGCCGGCGCCGATGTTGCGAGCGTGGGACGCCGAAGCCTCCGCGTCGGCCCGCACGGCGCGCAGCGCGGCAGAGTTGAGCGAGAGCGCTGCGTCGATGTGAGGCGTGGTGCCGCTGTTGTCGGCCACGATCAGTTCATCCTCGCGGCGGGTTGACAGCGCGCCCAGCATCGAGAAGACCGCCACGGCCTGTTTACGGGTCCCGGCAAAGGGCACCACCACGCTGACGGGCGGTCGGCTCATGCGGTCCCCAACCGCGTCCGCAGCCGTCGCACCATTGCGAGCCCCTGCTCCAGTTCGGCGCGGTGAACGAACCCGGTCAGCCACAACACCAGCGGCATCGCCAGGAACACGAGCGCGCGCGTGAGAAAGCCGCCCAAGCCGGACGTCGGCAGCAGCAGGTCGCCGGCGACGGCCAACCCACCCAACACCAACACGAGCTGCGCCAGCCGCCGCCACTCGAACGTCACCGGGAAGGCGCGGCGGACGAGCAGGTGCATGACAGTGAGCATCGCCACGTATGCGCCGCACAGTGCCACACCGCCCCCCGCGATCCCGTATCGAGGCACGAGCAGCAGCAGCAGCACGATGTTGACGACGAGCCCGACCAGCGCCGCTGGGAAGTTGCGGCGGGTGACCTTCGCGCGCCCCGCGATCACGAGCAGGACCACCCACAGCCCGTACATCGCCCAGCCGAGCGAGACCCATGGGATTGCGCGGTACGCCCCGTAGTAGCCCGCGTGCGGAGCCAGCACGCGGATCACGTAACGGCCCTCGAGCGCGAGGCCCGCCACCACCCAGCCGGTGAGCAGCGCGTAGTAGGTCGTGACCAGCGCGTACAGGCGGGCCGCCTGCGCGTCGTCGTGGATCGAGTAGGCCAGTGGTGGCCACGCGTACTGGAAGGCGGTGACGATGAAAGCGATCGCGCCCGCGACCTTGATCGCGATCGCGTAGCGCCCGGCCGAGGCGGCGCCCTGGTGATGGACGATGTACTGGCGGTCGAGCACGCTGAGCGCGTACACCGACGCCTCCGCCGGCACGGTCGGCAGCCCGAAGCGGAAGAGCGTGCGGAAGCTCTCTGCCGGCGCGCCTTTGGGCAGCAGTCGTGCCCGCAGGTGCCACCAGAGCCCGAGCAGCACCAGCGTGCTGGTGCCGTAGTTGGCGATCAGCAGCCCGATGTAGCCCTTGTCGAGACCGACGACCAGAATGACCGATGCGGCGACCGTGACGACGACGTTGGTCGTGCCGACGATCGCG
>DATKSM010000057.1:0-3961 GCA_035531655.1 Solirubrobacteraceae bacterium | reverse complement strand
GGTGCCGCCACGCGAGTTCGCCGACCGCAACAACGCCTTGATCGTGGAGGACCTGCGCCGCCTCGGGATGACTTACGACATCTTCACGCGCACCACCACGCAGAACCACGAGCGCGTCACGCAGGACCTGTTTCTCAAGCTGTACGAAAAGGGCTACCTCGTCAAGCTGACCCAGATTGGCGCATTCGACCCCGCCAGCGGGCGCACGCTGCCCGACCGCTACATCGAGGGCAAGTGCCCGATCTGCGGCTACGCCGATGCCCGCGGCGACCAGTGCGACAACTGCGGCAACCAGCTCGACCCGATCGACCTCATCGATCCGCACCAGCGCGGTACCGACGCGCCGGTCGAGTTTCGTGAGACCGAGCACTTCTTCTTCGACCTGCCTGCGTTCGGCGATCAGCTGAAAGGATGGATCGAGCAGCACGACGACTGGCGGCCGAACGTGCGGAAGTACTCGCTCGAGTTCGTGCGCAACCTCAAGCCGAGGGCGATCACGCGCGACCTCGACTGGGGCATCCCCGTGCCGCTCCCGGGCTGGGAGGACAACCCGCACAAGAAGATCTACGTCTGGTTCGACGCCGTCATCGGCTACCTGTCCGCGTCGATCGAGTGGGCGGCCCAGAAGGGCGAGCCGGACGCGTGGAAAGACTGGTGGCAGAACCCTGACGCCTGGCATTACTACGTGATGGGCAAGGACAACATCACCTTCCACACCGTGATGTGGCCCGCCATCCTGCTGGGCGCCGGCGGACTCGAGCTGCCCGACGAGATCGTCGCCAGCGAGCACCTTCACATGGCGGGCAAGAGACTCTCGACGAGCCGCGGTCACGTGATCTACGTGCGCGACGTGCTGGACCGCTATGACGCCGACGCGCTCCGCTACTACCTCATGATCGCCGGGCCCGAGAACCAGGACACCGACTTCACGTGGGCGGAGTTCGTGAGGCGCAACAACGACGAGCTGGTCGCGACATGGGGGAACCTGGTTCACCGCACGCTGGTCAACGCGCACCGCAATTTCGGCGCGGTGCCAGAGCCCCAGCAGCTCAACGATCGCGACCAGTCCCTGATCAAGGAAGTCGAAGATGCGCTAGATCACGTCGCGTTGCAGCTGAGTCAGGCTCGCTTTCAGCTGGCTCTGAAATATGCGATGACGATGGCCTCGAAGGTCAACGTCTACCTCGGCACTGAGCAGCCGTGGCACACGATCAAGACAGACCGCGAGCGAGCCGGCACCGTCCTCTACGTCGCGCTGCGCTGTGTCGACAACCTCAAGACCATGCTCACGCCGTTCGTGCCGTTCTCGTCTCAGCGGCTGCACCGTATGCTCGGTTACGAAGACCTCATCGCGCCGCAGCCGGTGGTCCGTGAACACGCTGAGGACGGCGCCTCCCATTCGGTCCTGACGGGCGACTATCCGATCGCCGACCGGTGGCGCCCGTCGGAGCTCGAGCCGGGCCGCAAGCTGCCGCCGCCGGAGCCGCTGTTCAAGCGGCTGGACGACGTGGTCGAAGAAGAGCCATCGATTTCGTAGACACCCATCTCCACCTCGAGGAGCTGGGCGATTCCGCGGCGGCGGTGGACGAGGCGGTCGGCGCAGGCGTGACCCGGATGGTCGCGGTGGGCGTCGACGTGGAGCGCAGCCGCCGCGCGGTCTCGCTCGCGCACCGGCATGACCAGGTGTGGGCCGGCGTCGGCCACTACCCGCTCGAGCCGGCAGCGCTCGACCTGGACGCATTGCGGGAGCTGGCGACGGAACCCCGGGTCGTCGCGATCGGCGAGATCGGCCTCGATTTCGAGCACGTCGGCGGGATCGCAAGAGAGGTTCAGATCGATAGGTTCGAGCAGCTTCTGACGATGGCGACGGAGCTCGACCTGCCGGTCTCGGTTCACAACCGCGGCGCCGATTCCGAGGTGGAGTCGGCGATACGGCGTCACCGCGGCCTGCGCGGCGTGATGCACTACTTCGCCCTCGACTGGGACCACGCCCAGCCCTTCCTCGACCTGGGCTTTTACCTTTCCTTCGCCGGTCTGATCACTCGCCCCAGCCGCACCGCCCTGCGCGAGGTCGTCAAGCGCTGTCCCGACGACCGTCTCCTGCTGGAGACGGATTCGCCGTACGGCAACGCGCAGAAGCGGATGGGCGTGCCCAACCGTCCGGCGTACCTGCTCGACACGGCTGAGCTGGTGGCCGAGCTGCGAGGCGTGACCATCGAGCGGCTCGCGGAGCAGGAATCCGCCAACGCCCTGGCCCTTTTTCGCGGAATGCGTTGATCGATCCCGCCGACTCAAAGCAGCTCGAATCTTTGCTTCGACGGCACGGCATCGACCTCAAGCACCGCTTGGGCCAGAACTTCCTGGTCGACCCGTCGGTGCGCGACGCGGTCGCAGGGTCGGCCGCAATCGCGCCGGAAGACCACGTGCTCGAGGTTGGGGCCGGCGTCGGCACGCTGACCGTGGCGCTCGCTCCACTGTGTCGCAAGGTGACCGCCGTCGAGATCGACGGCCGGCTCATCCCTGCTCTGCGGGACGCCACCGCCGGCCTCGCCAACGTAGAGATCGTGCGGTCGGACATCCTCCGGTTCAACGTCCGATCGGCGTTCCCCCAGGGCGGGGAGGTGGTCGCGGGGAACATCCCCTACCACGTCACCGGCGCACTGGTGCGCAAGCTGCTGGACGATGAGCCGCGTCCGCGCCGCCTTTCGCTGGTCGTCCAGAAAGAGGTAGCCGAACGCTGGACCGCCTCCACCGGCGCGAGCCTCTCCACGGTCGCGGTGCAGGTGTACGCCCGGGCTCGATTGGTGTTCACGATCCCGGCGACCGCCTTCAATCCACCGCCGCGAGTGGATTCGGCGCTGGTCTCCCTCGAGGTGCGACCCAAGCCTGCGGTGGACGTCGACGACCTCGACCGCTTCTTTCGTTTCGTGGAGTCGATCTTCCAGTTCCGCCGCAAGCAGCTGGGCGGTGCGCTCGGCCGCCTGGCGGGCGCGGGAGGAGCGGGCGCTGCCGCACGGCTGGGCGCCATGGGCATCGACCCCACCCGCCGGGCCCAGACCCTGAGCTTGACGGAATGGGAAGCGCTGTACCGCGGCTTCTCGCCCGGCGCCGGGGGCTAATCTCTAGCCCTCGTGGATGCCCCCATTCGCTTTCCGGTCGAGGGCACCGGCGGCTTTCGGGCCGTGCTCAAGCACACCGCATTCAGGAACATCTGGTTCGCTCAACTGGCTGCTCAGCTGGCGGACAAGTTCCTTCTGTTCTCGCTGATCATCCTCGCGTACCACATCTCCGGCGGAAGCACGCCGGTGGCCGTGACGCTTCTTGCATACACGGTTCCCGCAGTCCTGTTCGCGCCGCCGGCCGGCGTCATCGCAGACCGGGTCGACCGCAAGCAGATCATGATGTGGTGCAACTTCGGCCGAGCGGTCGCAGTCGCTCTGATCCCGATCGTGGCGTTCATCCCCGGCATGGCGAACGACTTCGCCCACCTGCTGGTGATCACGCTCATCTTCTCGGCGGTCGGCCAGCTTTTTGGTCCGGCGGAAGCCGCGGTGATCCCGACGATCCTGCCGCGCTCGGCCTTGATCACGGCCAACTCGATGGCCCTCCTGACGATGGTGTTGACGCTCGTGGTCGGGGGCGCGCTCGCGCCGATCCTCTCGAGGATCGACCTGTACGCGCCTTACTGGTTCGCGGTGGTCCTGCTGGTCATCGCCGGCACCTTGATATTCGCTTCCGACATTCCACGCCTGGAGCCGAGGACCGAGTCGCCTGTCGAGGAGGGCCGCAGCCGGTTCCGATCCATGGTCGTCGACCTCAAGGAGGGCATCGACGCCCTGCGCGCTTCGCGCGGGCTCATGCTCGCGTTCGGCCAGGTGAGCATCGCGGTCCTGGTGCTGTTCATGCTCTTCACGCTCGCGCCGGCCTATGTGAGCAAGGTCATCGGAATTGCGGCGCAGGA
>DATKSM010000056.1:0-66619 GCA_035531655.1 Solirubrobacteraceae bacterium | reverse complement strand
TAAAGCTCGCCTCACAGCCTGTGCAGCGGTCGTAGTCAAACCGGTAGCGGTGCCCCGGCCCAAGTTTTATAACCGCGTCCTCGGGGCAGGCGCCCAGACAACCGTCGCACTCGCAGCAGTTCCCGCATGAGAGGCAGCGTCCCGCCTCGAACGTGGCCTGCTCAACGGAGAGCCCGCCGACCACCTCCAGGAAACCCGTGACGCTCTCCTGCGGGGCCAGTTCCGGCTGAGCGCGCCTGGCGGCGTCTCCAAAGAACCACAGGTTCAACAGCCCGAACTCCGCGATCTCGTGCTTGGGTGCACGCTCGTCGACGGTCCCACGCAGCCAGGCGTCGATCTCTCGTGCCGCACACTTGCCATGCCCGGTCGCGATCGTCGCGGTTCGCTCACTCGGCACCATGTCGCCCCCGGCGAACACCCAAGGACAGCCGGTCTGAAGCGCGCTCGAGACCTCGACGGTGCCGTCGTTGTCGAACTCGATCCCGGGAACGCCGCGCAGGAAGTCGGTGTCGGCGCCCTCGCCGAGCGCCAGGATCACGGTGTCGGCAGCGAGCGTCTCAAACTCGCCGGTCGGCTGCGGGAAGCCCGAATCGTCAAGCTTCATTACCTCCACTTGGAGATCGGGGCCGTCGACCGCTGCGATCGTCCGCAACCAGTTGATCTGGACTCCTTCACGCTCGGCGTAGGCGGCCTCCTCCTCATGGGCCGGCATCTGCTCACGCGTGCGCCGGTAGATGATCAGCGTCTCCTCAGCCCCGAGCCGCCGCGCCACACGGGCAGCGTCCATCGCGGTGTTGCCGCCCCCGTAGACGGCCACCCGCCGGCCAATGACGGGCGGTTCGCCAGCTGCGACGTCATGCAGGAAGGAGAGCGCGTCGACGATCCGGCCGGCGTCGCGACCGGGGATGTTCACCTGCTTGGAAAGGTGCGCTCCGACAGCGACGAACACCGCATCAAAGCCGCCCTCCTCGCGCTCTGCGACCAGGTCGGTGACGCGATGCCCACCGGTGAACTTGATGCCAAGCTCATGTAGGCGCTGCAGCTCGCTGTCGATCACTTGACGCGGAAGCCGGTAGGAGGGGATCCCGTAGCGCATCATCCCACCGGGCTCCGCGCCGGCGTCGCGAATCTCGACTGAGTGGCCGAGCCGCGCCAACTGGTAAGCGGCTGACAGGCCGCTTGGTCCCGCGCCTATCACCAACACCCGCCGCCCAGTGGGGACGGCCGGCGGTTCGATCCGCCATCCGTGTTCAGTTGCGAGATCGCCAAGGAAGCGCTCGACGGAGTGGATTCCCACGGCCGTGTCCAGCTCCGCGCGATTGCAGACGCTCTCACACGGGTGGTAACAGATGCGTCCGTGGATCGCCGGCAATGGGTTGTCACCAACGAGCTGACTCCAGGCCCGCTCGTACTCGCCGGCATGGACATGAGCGAGCCACGCCTGGATGTTCTCGCCAGCCGGACAACCCGCGTTGCACGGTGGCAGCAAATCAACATAGACCGGCCGTGAGTCACGGACCGGCCCGGCGTGGGAGTGCCCGTGAACCAGGTCCGGAAGTGCCGTTATGTCGGGCCGCGAGGCTGCCATCTCAGCGCCGTGATCCCCTCGTTCATCGTCGGCTGCCGCGGTCCCGGGCGGCGTCGAGCAGCACTCGCTGCTCAGCGGACGCCAACAGTGCTCGGGTTCGGTCTACGACATCGGTGTTCACGGAGACGCAGTCGATTCCGGCACGGACGAGCAGCTCGGCGTACTCGGGATGAACCGACGGTGCCTGGCCACATATCGACGTCTGCAGGCCCAGCTTGCGGGCCGTCGGTATCAGCTGACGCAGATACCTGGTCACAGCGGGGTCGCGCTCATCGAAGGTCTCGGCCAGCACCTCGTTGTCACGATCGGCACCGAGCAGGAGCTGCGTGAGGTCGTTGGAGCCGATCGAGATGCCTGTCACGCCGAGTTCTGCGTAGTCGGCGAGGTTGAACAGCACCGATGGCACCTCCGCCATCACCCAGAGCTCGAAACCGGGTCGCTCGAGCAGGCCGCTTTCTGCGATCAGATCGCGGCAACGTCGCAGCTCGACTGTTGTGCGCACGAACGGGAGCATCACGTGAAGGTTCGTGTGACCCTCGTCCCAAACGCGACGCAGCGCAGCCAGCTCAAGCCCAAAGACCTCGGGCTCACGCGTATATCGCAGCGCTCCGCGATAGCCGATCATCGGGTTCGCCTCCTCCGGTTCAAACTGCTCGCCGCCACGCAGGCCGCGGAACTCGTTTGTGCGGAAGTCGATCGTCCGGTAAGTGATCGGCCGGGGGGCAAACGCGTCGGCGAACGTACTCAGCCCGTCGGCCATCTTGGTGACGAACTCGTCCCCGCGGTCTTCTTGTAACAGAGTGCGAGGATGATCGCCGCCAAGCGCCTCTAGAACCATCAGCTCAGCACGTAACAGACCGACGCCGTCCACGTCCAGGGCCGCTGCGCGCTCGGCCTGCGAGGGCTCGGACATGTTGACCAGCAACTTCGTGGCGGTGACCGCGCGGGCTGGGCCGGCCAGAGCGCCAGCGGGCGCACTGGCCGGGGCGTGCGTTGGTGCCTGGGCGCCCTCGACCACGACGCCGTGCGTGGCGTCAATCGTGACGATCTCACCGTCACGCAGCTTCTTCGTCGCGTCGCCGGTGCCGACCACGCATGGGATGCCCAATTCGCGCGACACGATCGCGGCGTGGCAGGTCATTCCACCAGAGTCAGTCGCGATTGCTGCGGCGCGGCGCATCAGCGGCACCCAGTCCGGGGTGGTCATGTGCGTGACGAGAATGTCGCCATCGCCGAGTCGCGCAGCGTCGGCCAGCGTAGAGAGCACTCGCACGGCTCCGCTGGCGCTGCCCGGTGCTCCACCGAGCCCGCGTAGCAACACGGTGCCGGTGGTCGCGCCGGTCGGTGCCGTCACGGTTCCAAGCAGCGTCGTGATCGGCCGGCTTTGCAGCATCCAGACCGCGCCATCGGGATCAAACGCCCACTCGGTGTCCTGGGGGGAGCCGTAGTGCGCCTCAATGTCGCGCCCGAGCTTCGCCAGGGTGAGCACCTCCTCGTCGGTCAACACCGGCGTCAGCGCCTCCTCCTCGGAGAGGTCGCGAGTTATGGTTCCACCCCCGGGGATCGAGACGATCGTAAGCTCCTTGTGGTGGACCTCGCGCGAGCGGATTGAGACCGCGGCTTTGTCAACCAGATATCGATCGGGAGAGACCGAGCCGGAAACCACAGCCTCTCCGAGCCCAAATGAGCCTTCGATGACCAACTGGTTGCGGTCTCCGGTCGCGGGGTTCGCGGTGAACATCACTCCCGCCCGGGTCGACTGGATCTGGCGCTGAACGACAACGGCGATGTCCATGTCGGCCTGGCTGAGATCTTTGGATCCCCGGTAATAGACCGTGCGGGCCCCGAACAGCGAACGCCAGCAGTGGCGCACCGCGTCGATCACGGCATCAGCGTCAATGATGTTCAGGAAGGTCTCGTTCATGCCGGCGAATGACGCAGCGGCGGTGTCCTCGGCTGTCGCTGAGGAACGCACGGCGACCGGCACCGCGCCGGCGCTTCCGCTCAGCTCGCTGTATGCCTCGCGGATCGCGTGCTCCAGCCAGTCGGGCATGACGGCTTCGTCAAACAGTGCGCGGGCCTGTTCAGCGGCTTGTGAGAGGGCGGCGGTGTCCTCGACGTCAACATTGTCGAGCAGTTCAGCCAGACGTTTGCGCAAACCCGCTTCTTGGCAGAAGGCCGCGTAGGCGGGAGCGCCGATCACGAAACCGGGCGGTATGGGAAGGCCGGCAGAAGTCAGCTCGCCGAGGTTGGCGCCCTTGCCGCCGGCATAGTCAACATCGCCTTTGCGCAGCTCTGAGAAGCGGCGTATCGGCTCCGTTACGGTGGGAGCGACTGGTTCGGTGAGGGAAGTGCTCATCATGACGGTCTCCAATCCGGGTCCACGTTGAAAGTGATGTTTCGCGCGACGTTTCCCCACATAGCGCATGCTCAGTCTGCGTCCGAGCCAGCGACGGGTTGGACAGAGCCGTTACCTCCGCCGACCGTCTCGGGCGCGAGTGGCAGTGTCGACGCGCCGCCGCCAGTCGCCGCGTTCATGAGCGGTCCGATCAGGTCGATGGGCAGCGGGAAGACGATCGTTGAGTTCTGCTCTGACCCGATCTCGAGCAGGGTCTGCAGGTAGCGCAGCTGGATCGTGACGGGGTTGCGGCTGATCACATCGGCCGCCTCGGCGAGCTTGGCGGCCGCCTGGAACTCTCCCTCGGCATTGATGATCTTGGCGCGGCGTTCGCGCTCGGCCTCGGCTTGGCGCGCGATTGCGTGTTGCATATCCTCTGGGATCTCGACGTCCTTGATCTCCACAGCGGTGACCTTGATGCCCCAGGGCTCGGTCTGGTCGTCGATGATCTTCTGTAGATCCTCGTTGAGTCGCTCACGCTCGGCCAACAGTGTGTCGAGCTCAGCCTTGCCAAGCACCGAGCGCAGCGTCGTCTGGGCGATCTGGGAGGTTGCGGCTTCGACGTTCTGAACCTCAACGACCGAGCGATTCGGGTCGACGACGTGGAAGTAGGTGACGGCGGTGACGCGGGCCGGAACGTTGTCGCGGGTGATGACCTCTTGGGGCGGGATCTGCTGCGTGACCGTCCGCAGACTGACGCGAACCATGCGGTCTACGAATGGGATCAGCAGCACAACCCCGGGGCCGCGTTGATCGACCAGGCGACCTAGGCGAAAGACGACGCCGCGCTCATACTCGCGCAGGATTCGCACCGATGCCGAAGCGAGCATCAACCCGAGAACCAGAACGACGGCGATCAGGATCAGGAGGATGGTGACAATCATGGATTCAGCTCCCATGCTTCGGCCCTGCGCACATGCAAGGTCAAGCCGTTTACGTGTTCAACGACGACGTGATCGCCGTCGTGCAGCTCTGTGTCCTGGCGGATCTGGTCCGGCTCAGCACGCCATAGCGACCCGTCGATATACACCTGTGCCGCCGCTTCGTCGATTGACCGGACGACACCGATATGGCCCACCAGGGCCTCCCGGCCAGTGCGGGGACGCGCTCGCAGCGGACGCAGGATCCGACGCCTGAGAAGCATCAGCGCGGAGAATGCGAGAGCCGCGACACAGGCGGCAGCTATCAGCACGACTACCGCGCCGGCGCCTGCGGCGATCAGAAGCACAGCGATACCCCCGACCGCGGCGACACTACCGGTGGCAGCGATCAAGCCACCCGTCGACACGTGCGCCTCGGCGAGGAGGAGCAGCAGCGCCGAGCACAGCAGGGCTATGCCAAGAGCCGTCATCTACGCTGCCTTGCAGTCGGGAGTGTGCGCATAGCCCCAGCGACATTACGTTCAGCCAAAGCGAACGCCATCAGTTGGTTGCACAGCCGTGGTTGCGGACAACTACGGGTGGCCAGCCGATCCGCTCCGACCGGGTCTGCTGCGTCCAGTTACGGATGCTGAGCCTCTGTCACGCCGCAACGATGGGTGGAGTGGCATCGAGTGGCCAGACAGCGCAGACGTCGCAGAAGAATGGACCGATATGACCAAGCCGGTGGTATGTGTGGTCGGTGCGGGAACCGCCGGCCTTGAGGGTCTGCTGGCGGTGCATGAGCAGCTCGGCGACAGCATCGACCTGCGCGTGATCGCCCCTGAACGAGAGTTTCGCTACAGGGCGATGAGCGCTGATTCGCTGTTCCGTCCCACCCACGAGCGTGGCGCCCCGATCAGCGAGATAGCTGCTGAAGTTGGCGCTACATGCGTGTGCGAGCGGGTCGTGGCCGTGCACGAAGGCTCCCTACCACAGCATGGTTACCTGCGTAGTCGCAACTCGGCGTGATCCGCCAAGCGGCTCGGATGTGACGTCGGACGCCTCATCCGAAGAACACGGCAGCCGTCTCGTAGAGCCTCGGGTCCAACGGCTTGGCTGACTGCAGCGCCTGCTCCAGGTCAACGGTCAGGACCTCTGTGCCCACCAGCGCCGTCATCGTGCCAAAGCGGCCGCCGATGGCAGCGTCGGTCGCTGCTATCCCAAATCTCGTGGCGAGTATGCGGTCATAGGCGATCGGGGTGCCGCCACGCTGCACGTGGCCAAGGATCGTTGCGCGTGTCTCATAGCCCGTACGCGCTTGGATCTCGTGCTGCAGCCTGGTGGCGATGCTGCCCGGCTGCGCGGACCCAGGCTCATCCCCTCGGCTTGCGTGCCCGCTCTGGTCCTCGACTGTGTGTGGCCGGGCGCCTTCGGCAACGACGATAATCGAGAAGCTGCGCCCGCGTTGGTGGCGCCGGTGCAACTGCGCACATATAGCGTCCACGTCGAACGGCCGCTCGGGCACCAATATGGCATCGGCGCCGCCAGCCATCCCCGCGCACGTCGCGATCCAGCCGGCGTTGCGGCCCATCACCTCGACAAGCATCACGCGGTTATGCGATTCGGCTGTCGTGTGGAGTCGGTCGATCGCGTCCGTTGCGATCTGGACCGCCGTATGAAATCCAACGCTCGCGTCAGTGCCCGCAACATCGTTGTCGATCGTCTTTGGTACCGCGACGATCGATATCCCCTCGCGCCGCAGATCTCGCGCGCCGCTCAGGGTGCCATCCCCTCCGATCGCAACGAGCGCGTCGACGCCGCGAAACGACAGGGTGCGGGTGATCGCGTCGAGCCCCTTGCGTCCAAGTGACATGGGGTCTGTCCGCGAGGTGCCGAGGAGCGTGCCGCCGTGCGTCAAGATGCCCGAGGTGCCGTCGAGCGTCAGTTCGACCGCATCATCGTTCAACACCCCGAGCCAGCCGTTGCGAAAGCCCATAAAGCTGTGCGGGCCTTGCGTCAGACCGCGGCGGACAACCGCCCGGATGACCGCATCCAGGCCCGGACAATCGCCGCCGCCGGTGAGCACTCCGATTCGTGTCATCTTGCTTGACTCCCGACCGTCTTTACCATGGGTTTGCGCGAGGAGGGTTTACGATGGGTTCGCGCGATGAGGGTTCCCGATCATCAGCATTACTGCTGTACCCGCGGGGTACAACGCGTAATTCCACGTGCCCCTGTGCGTAAATTCCCACGGCGCTCGCCCTGGTGCAGCCTAACGTGATCGCCGCTGCCGGCTTCGCAGGGAGTCCCATACGGGCGCGCGTGGGAGCGGTTCAACGGCCGCGAGCACCCACGCCAGATGACATCCGTGGTTTCCCGCCCACTGGCCGCGGCTATGAACGCGAGGCGATCGGCTAACCCCGGAGCGCAGGTCGCCTGCGACGGCATACCGTCGACATGTATGGGCAGCACCCCGCTTTAGGGCTGCCGAATCGCGGCAAGTATCGGAGAGATCATGCAACACGCCTCGTCAGTCACTCTGTTTTGTTATGACGGTTCGAATAGCTCGAAGCATGCGATCGCGGCAACGAGCGAGGCGCTCTCGACAAATAACGTCGTCCTGCTGCATATCTGGGACCCGCCGATAGAGGCTCTCGCGGATTCATACAGCGATCCTGGAACGCCTGTTGGCAAGTCGCTCGACCAGCTCGAGGCGGATGAGATTGCTCGCGCGACGGCGCTCGCACAGGAGGGTGTGGAGCTGGCTCGCGCGGTCGGCTGGGACGCTCACATGCGCTTGGAACGTGCGGCCGGGGCCGAGTGGCGCGTGATTCTCGATGTCGCTTCGTCACTCGACGCCGGCTTGATCGTGCTCGGGACCCGCGGCCGCACCGCGGTTGAGGACGGCTTGCTTGGTGCCAGCGTGTCCAGAGACGTGCTGCGCCATTCGTCGCGTCCGGTGCTCCTCGTGCCTGCGCCGGTTGAGACATACTCGCCGTCTGACGGTGAGCATTCGATCCCCGCTACGGCTGCTTATTGAGCCTGATAGGACGTTGACCGGGCGCGGGAAGACGCGGATTCCGCGGGCTTCGGCAACGGCAAGCATCTTTCGCGATGGACATACCTGCGATCTACACCGACCGACTGACCAAAAGCTACGGTCGTACGCTCGCACTGGATGGTCTTAGCCTGACCGTTCGCCCCGGCGAGGCGTACGGCTTCCTCGGCCCGAACGGTGCGGGCAAGACGACCACGATCCGGCTGCTGCTCGGGCTCCATCACGCCAGTTCCGGCACCGCCCTCGTCTTCGGTCTCGACTCGTGGAACGAGCCGGTCGCCGGGCATCGGCACGTCGCCTACGTCCCAGGGGAGCCCTTCCTCTGGCCGTCGCTCACCGGCGCTGAGTCGCTTGAGTTTCTCGGTCGGCTCCACGGAGGGACAGATGTCGGCTACCGCGATCAATTGATCGAGCGCTTTGAGTTGGACGCCAGCAAGAAGGTGAGGGCGCTCTCCAAAGGTAACCGTCAGAAGATTCAGCTGATTGCCGCGCTTGCCACCCGAGCTGACCTGCTCCTGCTTGACGAGCCGACCAGTGGTCTTGATCCGTTGATGGAGATGGCGTTCCGGGAATCGGTTCATGAGGCGAAGGATCGTGGGCAGACAATGTTTCTTTCCTCGCACGAGCTCAGCGAGGTCGAGGCCACCTGTGACCGCGTCGGGATTCTTCGCAGCGGCCGGCTCGTCGATCAGGGCTCTTTGTCCGAGCTTCGACAGCTGAGCGCGCAGACCATCGAGGTGACGTTCGACGGACCGGCGCCTGAGCTCGGACGATTGCCCGGAGTGGCAGTCCGGGCCACCACGCCGAATTCGTTGCATCTGGAGGTTTCAGGCGAGTTGTCGCCTCTGCTCGCGGAGTTGGCCAGCCATCGGGTTACCTCGCTGACCAGCCGACCGCCTTCGCTTGAGGAGCTTTTCTTGCATCACTACGACGGCACCGATGAGCACGACCATCCTTAGTCTTGAGGCCGACCGCGCCGCTGCTGGAGACCTCCCGCGCCGGCCCGGCGTCGCGCCGGTGCTCGCGCGCCGCGCACTTCGCGATGCGCGAGTTCGCACGATCGCGTTCATGTACCTGTTCGGCCTCGTCGCCTACGTCCAGCCTGTTGGCTTTCGCAGTGCGTTTCCGAGTCTGGAGAGCCGGATCGCATTCGCTCGGAGCTTTGGCGACAACAAGGCCGTCGTCTTGTTCTACGGCAAGGCCTACGATCTCCTCACGGTTGGCGGGTACTCGGCTTGGCGGGTGGGCGGAACGCTGGCGATCTTTGCCGCAGTGTTCGGCGTTCTTGCTTCGGTGCGAGCCCTCCGTACCGAGGAGGATTCGGGTCGTGCTGAGCTGGTGTTGTCGAGCATCGTAGACCGGCGGCGATACCTGACGGTTTCGCTGGCCGCTGTTGGAGCCACCGCAGTAGCGCTTGGGTGTGCCGAGACCGCGGGGCTACTGGCCGGCGGCCTACCGCCGGGAAACTCGCTTCTGCTCGTACTTTCCACAGTCTCGGTCCTCTGGGTATTCGTAGGCGTCGGCGCCGTGATTTCACAGGTAGCGTCCACCCACCGGCTGGCGCTTCAGCTCGGCGGCGCCTGCGTTGGGCTGGCGCTGCTGGTCCGCGTGATCGCCGACACGGCTAACGGGGCGGGCTGGCTGCGGTGGTTCACGCCGCTTGGTTGGGCCGAAGAGCAACGTCCATTCACAGGGGAACATCCACTTGTCCTGTTGCTGCCGTTGAGCTTCGGCGCGGCGCTCCTCGTGCTCGCTGTTCGCCTTGCGCAGCGACGCGATATCGGCTGCGGGATTCTGGCCCCCCGCGAGCGTTCAACGCCGCGGTTGGCGCTGCTGTCCTCACCCACAGCGCAGGCGCTGCGTGGGGAACTCGTCGGACTGGCGACATGGGTGGGGGGTGCCGCGGTCTTCGCGATCATCATCGGCGTCCTCGCTAAGAGCACCGCTTCCGCCGGGTTGTCCCCGCAGTTACAGCGCGAGTTTGCAAAGCTCGGCACGGGCTCGATCACCACGCCCGCAGGCTATGTCGGACTCAGCTTCCTGCTGTTCGAGCTTGCCGTTCCTCTGTTTGCCGTTGCTCAGGTCTCGGCGCTTCGGCGAGAGGAGTCTGAACAAGCTCTCGAAACCCTGCTGGCACTTCCGGTGGGGCGATATCGCTGGCTGAGTGGTCGTTTGGCGCTTGCGGCCGGCGGGGCTGCGGCGGTCGCGCTGTCGGCAGCGCTGTTCGGCTGGATCGGCGTCACGGCCTCAGGGGCTTCTCTGTCGCTACCGGAGATGCTCGAGGCAAGCGTCAACTGTTTCGCTATGGCCGCTCTTTTTCTCGGGCTTGCCGTACTGCTTTTCGGGATCGTGCCCCGTGCAGCCTCGGCCGGCGCCTACGTGCTGGTAACGCTGAGCTTTCTCTGGCAACTGTTTGGTGCGCTTTTGTCGCTGCCCCACTGGGCGCTCGACCTGACGCCATACGCGCATCTCGGGCTCGCGCCGGCGCAACCTTTCCGACCGGTCCCCGCCCTGATTCTGGTCCTCATTGGAGTCGTGAGCGCATCGGCTGGAGTCGCAGCTTTCCGTCGACGCGACCTGGCCCAGGCCTGAGAGACTCGATGCCGCCGCCATCATCCAGGCCCACCGACCCCCAGAATGACGTGACCTACCCCGGTGCTCGTGAGGCGGACGTCGTGCTACGCAATGGCTCAACAGTTCATGTCCGCCCGATCCGGGCTGAGGATCGTCCTGGGATCAAGGCGTTTCTGGAAACGCTCTCGCCCGATTCGCTCGTATTCCGGTTCTTCGGCACCCCCAATCTGACATGGGTGACCAACTGGTCCCTTGACGTCGACTACGCAGATCGATTCGGATTAGTGGTGGAGACCGGAAGTCCTCGGCGGATCGTGGCTCATGCCGCCTATCTCCGAGCCGACCCCGAGCGCGCGGAGGTTGCGTTCATGGTTGCCGACGAGCTGCAGGGTTTCGGCATATCCACGACGCTTCTGGCCCATCTCGCCGAGGTCGCCGAGCTGCACGGGATCACGACGTTCGTCGCCGAAGTGATGGCGTCCAACCATCGGATGATCGAGGTGTTCCGTCAGAGCGGATTCCCCGTTGAGGTCCGCTCGACTCCCGACGGGATTCACATAGAGCTGCCGACCTCGCTCTCGCCCGCGGCACAGGCCAGGTTCGAAGAGCGAGACCGGATCGCGGCCGTCGAAGCCGTCCGCCGGGTGCTCGAGCCTAAATCCGTAGCGGTGATCGGCGCGTCGCGAGCGCGCGAGTCGATCGGCGGCCTGGTTCTACACAACATGCTCGCGTTCGAGTTCAACGGTCGTGTCTACGCGGTCAATGCGCGTGCAGACACGGTGCAGTCGCTTCCCGCCTACCGATCAGTCGGCGATCTCCCAGAGTCGGTCGATCTCGCAGTCGTGGTGGTGCCGGCTGAACATGTCGTGCCTGCTGCCACGGAGTGTGCTCGCGCAGGTGTGGGGGCACTGGTCGTGATCTCCGCCGGGTTCTCCGAGGTTGGCGGCGTCGGCACCGAGCGCCAGGCGGAGCTGCTGGCGGTCTGCCGGGACTCCGGGATGCGTATGGTCGGCCCCAACTGCCTTGGAGTGATCAACACCAGCGCAGCAGTCCGTCTGAACGCCACGTTCGCGCCGCGACTTCCGCAAGCCGGATCGGTTGGCTTCATGTCCCAGAGCGGTGGGCTCGGCATCGCGATCATCGAAGCGGCTGCACGTCTCGGTGTTGGTCTCTCATCCTTTGTCTCGGTCGGCAACAAGGCTGATCTGTCCGGCAACGACCTGCTCTGCTATTGGGAACAGGATCCCGCAACTGATGTCGCGATGCTCTACCTCGAGTCGTTTGGCAACCCACGCAAGTTCGCGCGTGTCGCACCGCACTTCGCACGACAGAAGCCGCTTCTGGCGGTCAAGAGCGGACGGTCGGCGGCCGGTGCTCGCGCCGGCTCTTCCCATACTGGTGCGCTGATTGCCGCATCAGATGTGACAGTCGACGCCTTATTCGAGCAAGCCGGCGTGATCCGCGCCGACACTCTGCACGAGCTCTTCGCCGTCGCCCAACTGGTCACGAACCAGCCAATCCCGGCAGGTGACCGCGTCGCGATCGTCACAAATGCCGGGGGCCCCGGCGTGATGTGCGCCGACGCGTGCCAGGCCGACGGCGTCGACGTGAGCGAGCTGCCATCTGAGGTGCAGGCGGCCCTGGCCGCTTCGCTGGCTTCTGGAGCCGCTGTGGGCAACCCGATTGACATGGTTGCCGGCGCTTCGGCAGAGGACTACCGCAGCACGCTCACGACCCTAATCAGCACCGAAGCCTGCGATGCCATTCTGGCCATCTACGTCCCCACGCTCGCCGCCAAAGCTGCGGATGTGGCGACCGTACTCCGGGAGGTCTCGGAGAACCAGGGCAGCGTGGCCATTGCTGCCGTCTTCATGACAGCCGAGCCTCCGCCCATGGAGTTGCGCTCGGACCGCGTGACCGTTCCGGGGTACGAGTATCCAGAAGACGCCTCCCGTGCTATCGCTATGGCGGCCCGATACGGGCGCTGGCGGGCCCGTCCCGAGGCGATGCCGGTCAGCTTCGACGACACCGATAAGGTGGGCGCCGCCGCGATCATCAGCCGTGAGCTCGCGCTCGGCGGAGGGTGGATGCGCGCCGACCGGGTCGCTGAGCTGCTGCGGTGTTACCAGTTGCCACTGATCGAGACGAGGCTCGCGGCCGACGCCGACGCGGTATCGAAGATCGCCGCCGAACTCGACGCGCCGATTGCCCTGAAGGCGAGCTCCCCAGGCCTCTTGCACAAAAGCGATGCCGGCGGCGTCCTTCTCGACCTTGCCGGGGACGAAATTGTCCGCGCCGGGGCTGCTGAGATCGAGTCGCGAGTCCATGCGGCGGGGTACGAGCTAGACGGACTGCTGGTTCAGCCAATGGCTCCGAAGGGTGTCGAGCTGATCGTCGGGGTGGTCCACGACCAGAGTTTTGGTCCGGTCATCGCCTGCGGTGCGGGTGGCACCGCGGCCGAGCTGACGAAGGACGTAGCTGTGCGGATCACCCCCATCGGCGCCGCCGAAGCCACTGCGATGATCCGCTCGCTGCACTCGTTCCCGTTGTTGGACGGCTATCGCGGCGCTGAGCGGTGTGAAGTTTCGGCGGTGGAGGATGTGATCCTGAGGGTCAGCGCGATGGTCGAGGCTCATCCGGAGATCGCAGAGCTCGACTGCAACCCCGTGATCGCGACTGCCGCGGGTGCCGTGATCGTTGACGCGCGGATACGGATTGAGCCCGCGCCGGTAGATGTGCCGCGCCCGTCTCTTAGGGCGTAGACCGTCACGCGCTGGACGGCTCCACGCCCTACCCGCATGAGCTAATCGAACTTGGTGCGGAGAAGCGCGCAGCTACTGCTGAAGCGTGCGCTCGGAACGGATGCGCTCCTCGTAACACGCGGCATGAAACACCCTGCCCGGGGCATCGTCGAGTCGGGGGTCGGCCGCGCGCGAGGTGCGCCGCGCGACATCACCGCTCAGCATGACCAGTGCCTCGTACACGCCGATGCGCTCGTCGCAATGCTGGCAACGAACATCGGCCGCACGGTCAGCGGAACCATAGTCCCGAGTCAAAGCCACGATCCTTACGTTCCCGAACCAGCGCCGCCTGGTCATCGTGGATTTCGCGCAGATCGCCCGTTGGTTTGCCGCGCCGCGGCGGTGGACTCCCCGAACCTTGACTGCGGAGAATTGCGGATGAAGACCCGCCCGCTCCCGGCCTTTTGACAAGCCTTATCCTCGGGTGGGGGACTACATGACTACTGAGACAGACAGGCTGCGCCGGCTGCTTGAGGTGGGACGGTCGCTCGTGACCGAGCGTGATCCTGAGGCCGTGCTCCAGCGGATTCTTGCGGAGGCGCTTGAGGCCACAGGCGCTCGTTATGTTGCGCTTGGCGTGTTGAATGACGAGCGGACCGAGCTCGATCGGTTCCTGACCCTCGGGTTGGACGACACCACCAGGCTTGCGATCGGGGAACTGCCCCGTGGACGTGGCGTGCTCGGCGTGTTGATCAAGGAGCCCCGTCCCCTGCGTCTGGCGACGGTCAGTTCGCATCCGCAGAGCTACGGGTTCCCCCCTGGCCATCCGCCGATGACGAGTTTTCTCGGTGTTCCGATCGTGATCCGCGATGACGTCTGGGGCAACCTGTACCTGACTGACAAACAAGGCGCAGATGAGTTCACGGAGGAGGACGAGGCTGCGGCAATCGTGCTGTCGCACTTTGCGGCAACCGCGATCGATAACGCGCGCGCATACGAAGGCAGCGAGCGCCGCCGACTGGAGCTCGAGCAGGCGGTTCAGGGCCTTGAGGCCTCTCAGCACATTGCCAGCGCGATCGGAGGGGCCGGCGGCCTCGATCGCACGCTGGAGCTGGTTGTGAAACGTGGCCGGGCGCTCGTGGGCGCGCGGAGCGTGCTGATCATGTTGCGCGATGGTGACGAGCTGGTCGTCGCGGCCAGCGCCGGACATACCGTGGACGCGCGTGGCCGTCGGATGCCGGTGGCGCAATCGACCTCCGGCCAGGTGCTTGAGCGGGGACGACCAGAACTAGTCACCGATGTCGCCTCTCGGCTGCGGATCGCGCCCGACGAGCTTGGGGTGCCGGACGCGCACACCGCGTTGCTCGTCCCGATGACGCACCGCGGCGTCGGGCTCGGTGTGCTCGCCGCCTTCGACCGAGGTCAGGACGCCGGGCCGTTCACAGAGCGCGACGAGCAGTTGCTACGGACGTTCGCCGCATCTGCTGCCAACGCCGTGGCAATCAGTCGCACCGTAGAGGCTGAGCGCCTACGTAGCGCGATCGCGGCCTCCGATGCCGAGCGAGGCCGATGGGCACGAGAGCTGCACGACCAGACCCTGCAGACGCTCGCTGGTGTGCGGGTGGGACTGTCGTCCGCGTTGCGAGCCAACGACCTAACGAGCCACGCCGAGGCCACCCAACAGGCGATCGCCGACATCGAATCCGAGATCAAGAACCTACGGGCGATCATCAGTGACCTGCGGCCCGCGTTACTCGATGACCTTGGGTTGCTAACGGCACTCGAGGCACTGGTTGAGCGCAGACGCACGGCCGGGCTCACGATCGATTTCGAGTTCACTCTCCCCGACACGGCGCTACAAGCGAACGGCAGTCGTGATCTCGAGACTGCCGTCTACAGGCTCGTCCAGGAGTCTTTGACCAACGTCGTCAAGCACGCTTCCGCCAGCACCGTTCGTGTCGCTGTCGTGGATAGCGGCGGGCAGGTGATGATCGAGGTCAGTGACGATGGTCGCGGCTTCGACACGGAAGCGCAGAACTCCGGCTTCGGGCTCGCGGGCATGGGCGAGCGGGTGTTCCTGCTCGGCGGTTCGCTTGAGATCGAGTCCGGGCCGGATGGCACGCTCGTGCGAGCACGAATCCCGACGGGCTCCAGTCAGCAGACGACCGCCGATGCCGATCAGCTGGTGTCCTAGAGCGTGACGGACCAGCGCCGCGCGCTTGCCGAGCTCGAGTCCGGGGTGCGCCTCGCCTCAAGCCCTTCCGCGACCTCGGGCGTGACGTAACTCTCGCCTCCTAGGGCGGCGCGGACCGCGGGGACGAGATCACGGTCGGCGTGTTCCTTCAGTACGTAGCCGACAGCGCCGGCGTCGAGCGCCCGCTTGACGAACGCAGGACTGTTCTCCATCGTCAGCACCACAACCTGGGTCTCCGGAAGGCTGTCCCGGAGTTCCGCAACCAGTCCCACCGCCGATCCGGCCGGTAGATGCAGGTCGAGGATCAGGACGTCTGGCAGATGCGAGTGGGCGCGGCGGGCGGCCGTCTCCAGATCGACCGCCTCAGCGACCACCGTGACCCCGTCCTCAGCGTCCAGCAGCCGCTTGAGATTGCGACGCATAGCAGTGTGATCATCGGCCAACACAACCCGGATCGTGTCCGCGTCGAAGGCGCCAGCAACGCTCGTAGGAACCGGGGCGAGTATCAGGTCTGGTGGCATCAGTCCACCGTAGGCCGCGGCGTTGGGTTCAGCATCGAGATGAACCTGCGGGTTCGCTGCGGAAAAGACGCAGCTTCACTTCGGCCGCTCAGACGCAGGGCTCGCTACGCAGTCTCACACTCGTCCGTGTTCACAGCACGTAATGGGTGGCGAACTGCTGGTTCATCCATAGGCCGCCAGGCCGTTGCGACTCTGTTCGCCTAACGTTCCGTTTCTGGTGTCCTTCGACAGCGACGGTTCAACAGCGAAAAGCGGAGAAGTGATCGATGCCGATCACTCGCGAACGAGCAAGGCGGTGCCACCGTCGTCGATGCCCCGCGACAAGGGTGGCTGGCAGGTCGCCCCAGCGCCGGATGGACGTGGGATGCCGGAGCAGCACAAGCCCCCTCCGCCGCATCGCGTGCGTGCCTTTTGGCTGTTCGTGCTTGCGCTGCTGGTGATCAACTGGTTGTCGGTGTTGTTTGTTCAACCGTCTGCACAGCCGCGGGTAACGGTGGCCTTCAGCCCCTACTTCCTGCAGCAGGTACAGGACGGTCACGTGAAGTCGATCTCGTCGAAGGGGGATGAGGTCGAGGGCACCTTCACGACCAAGGTTCGCTACCCGACCAAAAAAGCGACCGCCACGACGCTGTTCTCGACTCAGGTGCCAGCGTTCTGGAGTGATCAGGAGTTGACATCGCTGCTGCGCTCGAAGGGTGTCCAGGTGAAAGCGCAGTCGACCGCGACGAGTACCTCTCTGCTGGCCGAAATCCTGCTCGGCTTCGGTCCGACGCTGCTGTTGGTAGGGGTATTTGTGCTGATCGCGAGGCGCTCGATGACTCGCGGCGGCGGAATGGGCGCGCTCGGTGGGTTTGGGCAGTCGAAGGCACGTCGGGTTGATCCTGAGAAGATCCGGGTCACGTTCGACGACGTCGCAGGGATCGACGAGGCGAAGGCGGAGCTCTCAGAGATCGTCGATTTCCTCCGTAGCCCGGACCGCTACGTCCGTCTCGGCGGGCGTATGCCGCATGGGGTGCTGTTGTCCGGACAGCCCGGGACCGGGAAGACGCTGTTGGCGCGCGCGGTCGCGGGGGAAGCCAACGCGGCGTTCTTCTCGATCGCGGCGTCAGAGTTCATCGAGGCGATCGTCGGTGTCGGCGCCGCCCGGGTCCGGGATTTGTTCGCCAAGGCGAAGGAAGCCGCGCCCGCGATTATCTTCATCGACGAACTCGACGCGATCGGACGCTCTCGGCAAGGCTCCGCGTCGGTGACCGGTGCCAACGACGAGCGCGAGCAGACACTCGATCAGATTCTCACCGAGATGGACGGGTTCGAGTCAGAGCAGGCCGTGATCGTGCTCGGCGCAACCAACCGTCCCGAGATTCTCGATCCGGCGCTGCTGCGCGCGGGGCGCTTCGATCGCCGCGTCGTCGTACAGCCTCCCGACCGCGACGGCCGGGAGCAGATCCTCCACGTTCACACACGTTCGATGCCGCTCGGCGCCGATGTCGATCTCGGCGCGATCGCCGCGTCCACACCTGGGATGGTCGGAGCCGATCTCGCGAACCTCGCAAACGAGGCGGCGCTGCTCGGCGCCCGGAGGAACCACGAGCACGTACAGATGGCTGACTTCACCGATGCCTTGGAGAAGCTGATGCTCGGCGCGCCGCGCGGAACGGTACTCAGCGACGAGGATCGCGAGCGAACCGCGTACCACGAATCAGGCCACGCCCTTGTCGGGATGCTCACCCCGGGCGCCGACCCTGTGCGAAAGATCTCGATCATCCCGCGCGGGATGGCGCTCGGCGTCACCCTCTCCACGCCGGACGCCGACCGCGTGTCGTACTCACGCGAGGACCTGGAGGCGAAGATCCGGGTTGCCCTCGGCGGGCGCGTGGCCGAGGAGGTCGTTTACGGCAAGATCACCACCGGCGCCGAGTCGGACATCGAACAGTTGACACAGATCGCACGGCATATGGTTGGACGCTGGGGAATGAGCGACAAGATTGGACCTATCGCCGTGCTGCCCAGCGACGCCAGCGGCCCCCTGTTTCCAGGCACTAGCGAAACCTCAGCCGACACCCAGCGACTGATCGACCAGGAGGTGCGACGCCTCGTCGACGAGAGCCATGCCCAGGTGACGCAGCTGCTGACCGACAACCGAGACAAGCTCGACGGTCTCATGCGGGCGCTCCTTGCGGCCGAAACACTCGACGCGAGTGACGCCTATGCGGCGGCCGGACTCCCGATGCACAGCCCAGCGCAGCAGCGGCGGACGTCGGTCTGAACGGTCAGTCACCGCCCTCGGTAGAGATGAGCCGGTGCTCCAGCGCATACCGGACGAGGGCGGCCCGGTCTTCAAGGCCGAGCTTCTGCTGAATATGGGCCCGGTGCGTTTCGACGGTTCGCACCGACAGGAACAGCTGTCCGGCTATCTGTGTGTTGGTGTGACCCAGCGCGATCATCCGCAGGACCTCAACCTCTCGCTCCGAGAGCCCGCCAGGGGGGCCGACTGGTGCGGCCGCGACCTTGGCACCCAGCCGCGGGTTGAGATAGCTGTTGCCCGCGTGGGCAGCGCGTACCGCCTCGACCAACTCGGCGTCCGCAGCCTCCTTGAGGACATAGCCGAGAGCGCCCGCGGTCAGCGCCTCCCGGGCGTACGCAGGCTCGTCCTGCATCGTCAGGACCACAATCTGGGTGGCCGGTGACTCGGCGCGAATCACCGAAATCGACGGGAGGCTCGACTCGGCACCCATGTTCAGGTCCAGGACGAGCACGTCTGGTTGGTGGCCACGGACATAGCGCCGAGCCGACTCGACATCATCCGCCTCGGCCACAACCTCAAACCCCGCTTCGGCGTCGAGCAGCGCGCGCAAACCGCGCCGAACAATCGCATGATCGTCAGCGATCACCACACGCACCGTCGGGCGCTCGTCAACATCCAGGCCATCCACAGCATCGTTCATGAACATGAACCTATCGCGTTGCCCGCGAGACGTGCCTTACGTGGGGCTATCGGTCGCTCGTCAGACGTCCAGCGGCAGCCCGCGCGGCGGCACCGGCGAGGACTGGACGATCGACGTGACGGTCTGGCCGTCGACGTTGAAGCGGTCGAGGATCTCCTCGAGGTGCTCGACCGAGCGGACGTGAGCGGTCATC
The DNA here is from genome assembly GCA_035531655.1 of Solirubrobacteraceae bacterium. Lineage (GTDB taxonomy): Bacteria > Actinomycetota > Thermoleophilia > Solirubrobacterales > Solirubrobacteraceae > Palsa-465. The sequence goes on along the minus strand of DATKSM010000056.1, from coordinate 47,547 downwards.
ACGTAGCAGTCGTCGCCGGTGATCCGGCGGCAGTCGACGACCTCCGGCGAGTTGCGGGCGGTCTCGGCGACCTCCTGCAGGCGGCGAGGGAGTGGGCGCACGCGGATCACGGCGGCGATCGCGAGACCCAGGGCGTGCGGATCGATTCGGGCGTGGTACCCGAGGATCACACCGTCGCTTTGAAGGCGTTGCAGGCGCTCAGCCACCGCCGGCGGGGAGAGGCCGATCCGGCGACCCAATTCGGCGAGGCTGAGGCGAGCATCGGCCTGGAGCTCGCCAAGTAGACGAAGGTCGACCTCGTCGAGCTCACCAGCCTCGGCAGATCGGCTATTTTGCCTTCGATTCGTAGGCATGTTGCCGAGAGTACCACTGATCCTCCATGTACAGTGGGCAGTTAATAGGGCAACCTGCGGTATGTGAATTCTCGGTCCAGCCCGAACGCCACGCTGCCCCTTCGCACTGGGCGTCCGCCGATGCCGCGGCCGCCCACGCCCGGTCTGCGCCGCCGCGTCGACGAGGCGCCACCCCAGCTCTACTTCCTGGTCAGCGCCGCCTTCCATTACCTCGGACCGTCGTTCGCCGTGCTGCTGTTCGCCCGTCTGCCGGTTCTCGGCGTCGCCTGGCTGCGGATCGCCTCGGCTGCGGTGATCTTCGCATTCTGGCGGCGGCCCTGGCGGCTCGTGGCGAGCCTTGATCGTGACGGCCGGTTGCTGCTGCTCGGCTGGGGGGCGGCGCTCGCTGTGATGAACTGCTGCTTCTACACGGCAATCAGCCGGCTGCCGCTCGGTACCGTGGCCGCGATCGAGTTCCTGCCGGTCGTGGCGCTCGCGGCCGCCGGTGCTCGCAGCACACTCAACATCGGAGCGCTCGGACTCGCGGTCGGCGGCGTGTACCTCCTGAGCGACGTGCAGCTCGGTGCCCACCCCGTCGGCCTGATCTTCGCCTTCGCCAACGCGATTCTGTTCGCCGTCTACATTGTGCTCGCCGACCGGGTCGCCAAGCACCCGGCGATCAGCGGCATCGACGGGCTGGCCCTGGCGATGCTGGTGGCGGCCGTGATCGTCACCCCAATCGGCGCCTGGAGCTCCGTGCACGCCTTCACCGACCCGCTCGTGCTCCTGGCCGGCATCGGCGTAGGCGTCTCATCCTCGGTGATCCCGTACGTGACAGACCAGCTCGCGCTCGCACGGCTACCACGCGCGACCTACGCGCTGATGGTCTCGCTCCTACCCGCGATCGCCACCGTGATCGGGATCGTCGTCCTGGCGCAGCTCCCGACGCTGCAGCAGGTCGCAGGCGTCCTGCTGGTGACGGGCGGAGTGGCGCTGCACCGTGAGCCGGCGCCCTCCGATCCGCGACACGCACAGACTGCCTCGCCCTAGCTCCCTGCCCCGTAGGGTTCAGGACATGCCCGCCGTGGCCGGAGATCAGAATCGTCCGGAGAGTCCGCGCTCCGACGCCTCGCGACAGCCGGCATCGCGGCAGCCGTACACACGCGCGCAGCGGCTCACGCTCCTGGCGTGCATCCTCGGCTCCTCCGCAGCGTTCCTCGACGGCACGATTGTCAACGTTGCGCTGCCGGCGATCCGGGCCAACCTGCACGGCGGGCTCGGCACACAGGAGTGGGTGGTCGACGGTTACCTTCTGACGCTCGGCTCGCTGCTGCTCGTCGGTGGCTCGCTGGGCGATGCGTTCGGCCGCCGCAAGATCTTCACGCTCGGCGTAGCCGGCTTCGGAGTCGCCTCACTCGTCTGCGCTGTCGCCCCGGACGCCGGGGCGCTGATCGCCGCGCGCGCGATACAGGGCATCGCCGCAGCGCTGCTTGTGCCGAGCACCCTGGCGCTGATCATCGACACGTTCTCCGAACATCAGCGAGCGGCGGCGATCGGCGCCTGGACCGCCTGGACCGGGATCGCGACGGTCGCGGGTCCGCTGCTCGGGGGCCTGCTGGTCCAGGCGGGCTCGTGGCGCTGGGTGTTTGTGGTCAACGTCCCGCTGGTGCTGTTCACGCTGTGGCTCGTGCGGCATATCCCGGCGCGACCGGCAGTTGGGGACCCTCACGTCGACTGGGTCGGCGGCCTGCTCGGCGCCTTGGGGCTGGCGGGGCCGATCTATGCGCTGATCGAACAGCCGAACTACGGCTGGGGCGACCCCCGGGTGCTGGCCACGCTCGGAGCGGGATGCGTGCTGTTGATCGCTTTCGGGCTCTGGGAACGCGGCTGCCGCGCGCCCATGCTCCCCGTCGAGATCTTTCGCTCACGCAACTTCAGCGTCGGCAACCTCGCAACCTTCGCGCTCTATGCCGCATTGAGCGTCGCGTCGTTCTTCCTCATCGTCTTCCTGCAGCAGGTCGGCGGCTACCGGCCGCTGACAGCGGGCCTCTCGCTGCTGCCGCTCTCGATCCTTATGTTCCTGCTGGCGCGGCGCTTCGGCGCTTTGGCGGACCGCTTCGGGCCGCGGCTGTTCATGGGAATCGGCCCGATCGTCGCCGCCGTCGGGCTGCTGCTGCTCGCAGCCATGGGGACCCACCCGCAGTACCGAACGGAAGTCCTGCCTGGGGTCGTGCTGCTCGGCATCGGGCTCTCGATCACGGTCGCGCCGCTGACGGCAGCGATCCTGAACGCCGCGCCGGCAACGCATTCGGGCGTCGCGTCGGGCATCAACAACGCCGTCGCGCGGATCGCGGGGCTGATCGCGATCGCCGTCGTCGGAGCGGTCGTCGCCAGCGGCTTCTCCTCCCAGGTCGATCAGCGGCTGGCGCGCCGATACGCGCCAGCCGCCTACCGCGTTGCTGTCGCGCGAGCGGCTTCGACCACACTGCAGACCCGCGTGCCGGCGGGCTTCACCTCCGCCCAGCGCACGCACGTTCACCGGACCCTCGAGCACGCGTCGCTCGACGCCTTCCGCCTCGCGATGCTGATCGCAGCGGCGCTGGCGCTGGCGAGCGGGCTCCTCAGCCTGCTCGGCATCGCGACCAAGGAGCCGGCCTGACAGCGAGGGCCTTCAGGCGACGACAGGCTCGAGCAGGGCGTCGATCTGCCCAATCGCCAAGCCCATTCCCTCCTGCATGCCCATGCCGAGCATTCGGTCCATCTGCTCGACGCTGACAAAGCGGGTCAGTGTCGTCATGCGCGTGCCTGTGTCCGTGGGCTCGAGCGTCACGATCCCGGCGGCCGGCGGCACGCCAGGAGCGGGCTCTCCGTCGTCACCGGCGAAGCCGTTGGCGAACTCGATCAGGCGCGGCTTCTCGAGCGCGTCGATCCGCCACCACCCCCCCGGGCCGCGCCCCTCCGGCCCGGTCATGTAGTAGCGACATTGCCCGCCGACCACGAACTCGTGGCGGGTGAAGGTGGCCGGGTAGGTCGGAGGTCCCCACCAGCGCTCGAGCTTGCGGGCGTCCTCCCACACGTCCCAGACGCGCTCGGGCGGCGCGTCGAACTCGGCGATGAGCGTCAGCGTGAGCTCGTCGGCGTTGGTGTTGCTGCTGATGACCGTCATGGTGATTCTCCTTCCTCCTCGTCCGCTTCGGCGAGGATCTCCGCGATTTTGGTCGCACGCTGGATCCAGAGCTGCTCGAACGCCTCGAGCAGCGTGCTCGCTCGGCGCAACGTGTTCCGGTCGGCAGCCACGATTTGCTCCCTCCCGCTTCTTTGTTTGCTGACGAGCGCCGCGCGTTCGAGCACCGCCACGTGCTTCTGTACAGCCGTGAGGCTGATCGCGTAGTGGCGAGCGAGTGCTGACACCGATTGCTCACGCTCGATCGCGCGGGCGAGGATGTCACGGCGCGTCGAGTCGGCGAGCGCGTGAAACACGCGATCTACCTCGGCGTTCGAGAGCGCTTGGTTCGACAGCAAACCTACAACCATTTGGTTGTAGGTTACACACTCAGCGCCGCCCGTGCAAGCCGGGCTCGCGGCAGCGAGCCGTCGAGGTTCCCGCAGTGCTGCCGAGCGACCGGGCAAACTCTAGGAATGCTCGCTATCGCGACCAATTGGGTGATACTTTCGTCGCTCGCAACCGCCGCCGGCACGCTCGTGCTGGCGATCGCCACGTTCGCAGCGGTCCGCTCGTCCAACCGCTCAGCGCTGATCGCCGAGGTGGCGCTGCAGGAGCAGCGCAGGCCGATCCTGGTCCCGTCACGCCTCGACGACCCAAGGCAGAAGCTGAACTTCGCCGACGGCCACTGGGTCAGCGCCGAGGGCGGGCATGCAGCCGCAGATCACGTCAATGGCAACGTCTACCTGGCAATCAACGTCCGCAACGTCGGCAGTGGCATAGGTGTCTGTCAGGGGTGGTCAGTGAAGGCCGGACTCACGATGAACAGGCAGCAGCCCAACCACGACCCGGAGGAGGACTTCCACATGCAGACCCGCGACCTCTTCATCGCGGGCGGCGACACCGGCATGTGGCAGGGCGCGTTGCGTAATCCGGACGACCCGCTGCGGGCTGCACTGGCCAAGGCGATCGACGACCGCGAGACGATCACGATCGAGTTGCTCTACTCCGATCTCACCGGCCGCCAGCGCGCGATCACGCGCTTCGGGCTGCTGGCCATAAAGCACGACGACAACGACGACCAGTGGCTGGCGAGCATCAGCCGGCATTGGTTCCTGGATTTCGACGGCCCCAGGCCCGACAGCGACGAGCTCGCGGAGGCGATTGACGTGGTCCTGCGCGAGACCAGCACCCCGGCCGAGACGACGCCGAGCGACGCCATCGACGGCGGAAACTGAGCTGATCAGGCGGCAGCGCCGATCAGGCCGCCGCTCCGATCAGGTCGAGCTCCGCCAGGGCACGTAGGCGATGCCCTGCTCGGCCAGCGAGTCGACCAGCGGGTCGTCGGTCCGGGCATCCGCCCGCTCAGCCGCACCGACCGCCGCGCCTCCTGTAGAAGTACACGTATGAACGACAAAACATTCGTGATCGTCGGCGCCAGCCTCGCGGGCGCCAAGGCAGCGGCGGAGCTGCGTGAGCGTGGCTTCGGCGGGCGGGTCGTGCTGGTGGGCACAGAACAGGAGCTGCCCTACGAGCGGCCGCCGCTGAGCAAGGACTACCTGCGCGGCGAGGCGGAGCGCGACGGGATGCAGGTGCACGATCAGGCCTTCTACAAGGATCAGGAGATCGAGCTGCGGCTTGGGACGACGGCGACGGCGATTGACGCCGCCACGGCGAGCCTCGAACTCGACCGCGGGGAGCCGCTTCAGTTCGACGCACTGCTGCTCACGACCGGCTCGAGCCCACGCCGGCTGGCGCTGCCCGGCGCGGAGCTCGACGGCATCCACTACCTGCGCACGATCGCCGACAGCGACGCGATCCGCGCGCGGCTCGAGCGCGGAGGTCACCTGGCGGTCATCGGCGGCGGCTGGATCGGCTCTGAGGTCGCGGCGAGCGCGCGACAGCGTGGCCTCGAGGTGACGATGGTCTCCGACGAGGCGCTCCCGAACGCGAGCGTCTTCGGCCAGGAGGTCGGTGAGTTCTACCGCGACCTCCACGCCGGCCATGGTGTCGAGCTGGTGCTCGGCGACGGCGCCGCCGCGTTCGAGGGCGACGGGTCGGTCAGCGGCGTGCGCACCGATTCGGGTCGCGTGGTCGAGTGCGACTTCGTCGTAGTCGGCGCCGGGGCCACCCCCAACGTCGAGCTCGGCCAGCGGGCCGGGCTCGACACCGAAGACGGGATCCTGGTCGACCCGCGGCTGCAGAGCTCGGCGTCAAACGTGTTCGCGGCAGGCGACGTTGCCAACCACTGGCACCCGTTCTACGAGGGGCGGGTCCGTGTCGAGCACTGGGCCAACGCGCTCAACCAGGGGCCGGCGGCGGCGCGATCGATGCTCGGCGACACCGCTGCGTACGAGGAGCTGCCCTACTTCTTCTCAGACCAATACGACGCCGGCATGGAGTACTCGGGGCTGAACGCGCCCACCGACGAGGTCGTGTTCCGCGGTGACCGTGCCGGCGGCGAGTTCGTCGCCTTCTGGCTACGCGAGGGAGTCGTCACAGCTGGGATGAACGTCAACGTCTGGGACGTCAATGAGCACGTGCAGGCGCTGATCCGCTCGCGCAAGCAGGTCGACGTGGCGGCGCTGACCGACCCGGACACGCCGCTCGAGTCGCTCGCCTGAGCTCAAGCCCCTGGTCACCCGGGGATCAAAACGATCTTGCCACGGGTGTGGCGCTGCTCGAGCTCGGCGAAGGCGTCCCGGACGCGCTCGAGCGGGTAGGTCGCCGCGATCGGCACCTCGAGCCGGCCGGAGGCCGCGAGCTCGGCAAGCTTCGCCATCACCTCCTGAGTCGACCCGGCGGCGCTGCCCTCAGTTTTCGCGCCTACCTCGGCCGCCCGCGCGAAGGCGGTCACCGTGTCGATCCGCTGCGGGGTCACTCCGAGGGTGAGCGCCAAGTCCACGTAATCAGGCCCGAACGTGTCGACGAAGGCGTCGAGGCCGTCGGGAGCCGCCTCACGGACGCGCGCCTCGAGGCCGTCGCCATATTCGACTCCGATCACGTCGTGGGCCAGCAGCCAGGCGTGATTGGCCGCAGATGCGATCCCGATGACCCGCGCGCCACCCACACGCAGCAGCTGCACGGCGATCGAGCCGACGCCGCCGGCCGCGGCGGAGACGCCAACGGTCTCGCCGGGCTGGGGCTCGACGGCGGCAACGGCTGCCCAAGCGGTCGCGCCGGCGACATTCAGCGAGCCCGCCACCTCCCAGCTGAGTCCCTCCGGTTTGGTCACCAGCTGCGATACCGGGACGGTCACGTAGTCGGCGTGGCTCGAGCGCCGCCAGGACCAGCCGAGCACCTCATCGCCGGGCGCGAACTCGCTCACACCGCCGCCGACCGCGGTCACGACGCCGGCGAGGTCGGTGCCCTCTCCGGACGGGAAGGTCGCGGGGAAACGCTCGTGCAGCAGGCCTTTGCGGATGTTCGCCTCGCCCGGGTTGATTGCCGCGGCCCTAACCTCGACGAGGACCTCACCGACCGGCGGCTCGGGAACGTCCACGTCGGCGATGTAGAGAACATCGGGATCGCCGTACCGATCGAACCTGACCGCGCGCACCTCTGGAAGACTAGTTGTTGGCTCCGCGCTTGCAATCGTGTGTCAAAAGTCCGGATACCGGTTATAACGATGACGTTATAACCGGTATTCCGAGATTTGAAGGTGCGTCTTGCGCAGCTTGGGCGCCAAGATCGCGTCAGGCAGGGTCTGCGCTGATCCGCTCGGGATCGGCCACGCCGCTCTCGATCGCGGCCCGGCGCACCGCCTCGGTCACGACCTCGTGCACGTTGAGGTCGAGCACCTCGGGGATCAGCTCGGATGAGACGGTCAGGCCGGCAAGCGCCCAGGCGGCGGCACGCTTCATCTCCAGGTTGATCTCGCTCGCGCCGGCGAGCAGCGCGCCCTTAAAGATCCCCGGGTAGCCGAGCACGTTGTTGATACTCGTGCCGTCGGCCGCGAAGGCCGCACCCGCCGCCAGCGCCGTTTCGGGATCGATCTCGGCGGCCGGGTTCGTGAGCGCGAAGATCACCTGTCCCTTGCGGACCATCGCGGGCTTGATCAGGCCGGGCTGCCCGCTGGTGGCGACGACAACGTCACATTCGCGCATCACCGTCTCGATGTCGGATATCTCGATCCCGCGCACCCGCGCGTGCTCCTGCGCCGGCGGGTTGGGGTCTGAGGCCAATACCCGCCTGACGCCGGCGTCATGGATCAGCGTCGCGATCCCGAAGCCCGCGGCGCCGAGTCCGATCTGCCCGACGACTGCCTCGTCGAGGCGGATGTCCGCCTGGCGGCAGGCGGCGATCAGCGCCGCCAGCGTGACGACGGCGGTGCCGTGGACGTCGTCGTGCATGACCGGCTGCGGCAGCGCCTCGATCAGCCGGCGCTCGATCTCAAAGCATCCGGGCGTCGCGATGTCCTCGAGATGGATGCCACCAAAGCCGGGTGCGATCCGGACGACCGTCTCCACGAACTCGTCCACGTCGTTCGTGTCGATCAGGATCGGTACCGCGGTGATGCCGACGAGCTGCGCGTAGAACATCGACTTGCCCTCCATCACCGGCATCGCCGGCACGGGGCCGATGTTCCCGAGCCCGAGCACGCGGCTGCCGTTTGTGCAGATCGCGACGCTGCGGCCGATCATCGTGAAACGCGTGGCGAGCCGCGGAAACTCGTGGATCGCGCTCGCGACGCGGGCGACGCCCGGCGTGTAGACGTCGCGCACCTCCTGGTTGGTGGTGACCGGCTTGCGCAGCGACATCTCGATCTTGCCGCCGACGTGCGCGATGAACGCACGGTCGTGGTACCAGACGACGGTCACCCCGGGCAGCTCGCCGAGCGCAACCGCCAGGCGGTCGGCGTGCTGCTTGTCGCGCAGCTCCACGGTGATCTCCCGGATCGCCTCCAGGCGCGCGACCGTGATCGTGTGCACCTCGCCGATCAGGCCTCCCTCCTCGCTGATCAGCGTCGCCACCCGCGCCAGCTGTCCCGATTGGTGCGGGATCCGTAGGCGGTAGGTGCAGTCCATCGACATTTGAGAGCAATCTTAAGCGGGCGGCCCGCTGGCCGCCTGCACACCAGCAGCGCTCTCTGCATGCAACGATTCGGGTAACTTCCGGCCATGGTCACCCACCCGACGCCGACCGATCGGGCTCGTGCGCTCGTGCGTGGCGGTTACGACATGCACGTCCACATCGATCCGGACTTCGTGCCGCGGATCATCGACGACATCGGTCTCGCGCGGAGATGCGCCGAGCTGGGCCTCGCCGGCTTCCAGATGAAGTCGCATTACAACTCGACGGCGGAGCGTGCGCGGACCGTGAACGCGGCCGTGCCCGGTGCGCGTGCGATCGGCGCGATCGTGCTCAACCGGGCGGTGGGCGGCATCAACCCGCTGGCGGTGGAGATCGCGGCGCGCGAGGGTGCCCGCACCGTCTGGATGCCGACCGTGAACTCGATCAACGAGATCGAGGAGGTCCACGCGTTTGCGCCGGGCGCGCCGATGCCGGTGTGGATGAAATTCGAGGTCTCGCTGCGCGAGGCCGGCGCCGCGGCCGAGCCGGTCGCTGTGCTCGACGCCTCCGGCGGCCTGCTGCCGGACGTCCTGAAAGTCTTCGAGGTCGCTGCCCGCCACCAGCTGGTGCTGGCGACGGGCCACCTCGCGAGTGCGGAGATCTTCGCTGTCGTGGACGGCGCGCTCGCCGCCGGGATCCGTGACGTCGTCGTCACGCACCCGGAGTTCCCGTCCCAGAATCTGAGTCTCGAGGAGCAGGCCGAACTGGCCCGCCGCGGCGCGCTGCTCGAACGCTGCTTCACCACCCCGTACACGGGCAAGGTGCCCTGGGAGCACGTCTACGACGGGGTGCGCGCCACCGGGGTCGGAAACAATGTGCTCTCGACGGATCTGGGCCAGGTGTTCAATCCACCGGTCGAGGACGGGCTGGCGCTGTTCGCCGACCGCTTCCTGGAGGCCGGCTTCACCGATGAGGAGGTCCACACGATGGCCGTCGCAAACACCCGCAGGCTGGCTGGCGAGGACGACCGGTGAGCCGGCGCATCCAGGTGATCGGGGCCCACTCGGCCGACTTCGTATGGCGCGCCGGCGGAGCGATCGCCAAGGCCGTCGAGCTCGGCGGGGAGGCCGAGGTGATCGCCCTCTCCTATGGCGAGCGCGGCGAGTCCGGCGAGCTGTGGAAAGAGGAAGGCCAGACGATCGCGAACGTCAAGAAGGTCCGTCACGCCGAGGCCGAAGCGGCGGCCGCCGAACTCGGCGCGATTTTCAAGGCGCTCGACCTCGGCGACTACCCGCTGCAGATCGGCACCGATGAGCTCAACCTGATCGCCGAGACGATCCGCGAGTTCGCCCCCGACGTGCTGGTCACCCACACCGACACAGACCCGTTCAACCCCGACCACCCTGTCGCACACGACGCAGTGGACCGGGCGCGTTCGCTTGCCGCCGGCGCGGGCGTGCAGAGCGCGTTCAAGACGATCAGGCCGCCGGCGCTGTTCCTGTTCGAGCCCCATCAGCCCGAGCTGTGCAACTTCACACCGACCGTGTTCGTCGACATCACCTCGGTGTTCGAGAGGAAACGCGCGGCGATGGCACATATGAAGGCTCAAAGCTACCTGCAGGGTTATTACGCCGAGCGCGCCGCTCACCGCGGCAACCATGCGCGTCGTGCCAGCGGCGACCAGGACGTGCGCGTCGCCGAGGCGTTCCAGCAGGTGATCCCGCGGGTGGTGAGCGAGCTGTGAGCGGCCCGAGCTCAGCGACCGCGCAGCAGCTTGCGGAGCTCGCCCGCCTGGGCTCGGCGACGGTCTACGAGGCGGGCGGGCGCGGCGGCTACGTCGACGCCGACCTCCATCAGGCCCTACCCGGCAGCCGCGCCGCCGGCCCGGCGCGAACCGTCATGTGCGGGCAGGACGACAACCTCATGGTCCATGCGGTGATGGCGGAGGTGCAGCCGGGCGAGGTGCTCGTGCTGACGATGCCCGAGCCGCGGCCAGTGGCGCTGGTCGGCGACCTGCTGGCCACGCAGGCACAGGCCGCGGGCGCCGCGGCGATCCTGGTCGACGCGTCGATCCGGGACGTCGAGGAACTGGCCGAGATGGGGCTGCCGATCTGGGCGCGCTGGGTGCGCGTCAAGGGTGCACTGAAGCAAACGGCCGGCGAGCTCAACGTCCCCGTCACCGTCGCTGGCGCGAGCATCAACCCTGGCGACGTGCTCGTGCTCGACGCCGACGGCGTCGCCGTCGTCCCGCAGGACCGCGTCGCGGAGGTGCTCGAGGCTTCGCTCGCGCGGGAGCAGAAGGAGCGCATCAAGCGCGAGCAGCTCAGGGCGGGGGCGAAGTCATACGACCTGGACGGGCTGCGCGCCGTCGTGGAGGCACAGAGATGAGCGAACTGAAACCACCGGACATCGCTCACCTGGGACCAGTCGAGATATTCACCCCCAAGCCTCAGGAGAGCCTCGAATTCTTCGTTGAGATGATGGGCATGGAGGTTCAGCGCCGTGAGGGCCCGTCGGTGTACCTGCGTGGCTGGGACGATTACCAGCGCTGGTCGCTGAAGCTGACCGAGGCCAAAACGTCGGGCCTTGGATACTGCGGCTTGCGCACCTGGAGCCCGGAGGCACTCGAGCGCCGCGTCAAGCTGATCGAGGCAACCGGCCTCGGTAAGGGATGGGAGGACCACGGCGACTTCGGTGTCGGCCGTGCCTACCGCTTCCAGGATCCCGACGGCCACAACTTCAAGATCTACAGCGAGGTCGAGCGCTACGTGAAGCCGGACGACAAGGTGACCGATTTCAAGAACGTGCACGGCAAGCAGCCCAACAGGGCGATCGCCGTCAAGCGCCTTGACCACCTCAACATCCTGGCGGGCGACATTCGCAGCCAGCGTGACTTCTGCGTCGACACGCTCGGTTACCGGCTGTACGAGCGAATCGAGCTCGACGACGGGTCGGAGGCCGGCGCCTGGATGTCCGTCTCGATCGCCGCGCACGAGCTGATCTACACCAGGGACGCGTATGCGGTGCAGGGCGCCCACGGGCGCCTGCACCACGTGGCGTTCTGGGTCGACACGCGCGAGGAGTGCCTGCGTGCCGCCGACATCTGGATCGAGAACGACGTCTACATCGAGTTCGCACCGTCCAAGCACAACGTGGCGCAGGGCTTCTTCCTCTACGGCTACGAGCCGGGCGGCAACCGTATAGAGATCACCAGCGGTGGACGCCTCGTGTATGCCCCGGACGAGCCGTGCGTGGTCTGGACCGAGGCCGACCGCAAGAAGGGCCAGGCCTGGCACAACGAGACCGTCCACACCTTCCACACCTACGGGACGCCGCCGGTCGAGGCGGCCGAGCCCGTCGCGCACTAAGGGTCTACAGACCCTATGCGGAGTTCTCAGACCCCTTGCCCGCCGGTGGGCGGCGGCGGTGAAGGCGATGTCACGATCGGCGGCGGTGCGGGGGTCGCGGTCACGGTCACTGCGATGAGCGTGACCGCCCCTGAGACCTTGACGTAGCTGACGGAGACAGTGTCGCCGGCGGCGATCTGGCCGCTGGCGAGCTCAGCCGCGAGCGCGCTGCCGGCAGCGGCCGGGAAGGTCAGCGTCTTGCCGGTGGCCGTCGTGACGGTGAAGCTCGAGTCGCCGGGGGCGATCGGCTGGACGGTACCGGTGATGGTGCTCTCACCGGCCAGCGTCACCGATTGGGCGATCATTGTGCCTGCGGTGGTGGTCTTGTAGACGACGCGGACCTTGGCGCCGATCGGATAGCCGGACAGCAGGCTGACACCGGGGCCGAATTGGAAGGCGAGAGCATAGCCGGCATTGGTCGTGGCCTTCAGCGCGCCGGGGACGAAGTGGTAGCGCTTGAACGCCGGGTTGCTCACGTCGGAGGCGCCGTCGTCGAGCCAGCCCGGGCCGCCCCTGGCGTTGCCACCGCGACCGCCGTCGGAGGTCCCGAAGAAGCGGCCGTCGATGTTCATGAAGATGTGGACGCCGGGCTCGTCGTAGAGCGTGACCTCCTGCGGGCCTGCCCCGGCGCCGCGGGCGAGCAGTTTCGCGCGCCGGAGATACCGGATGACGCCGGCGTCGCTGGGCACGGCGTTTCCCGCGGGCCACAGACCGCCGGCGACGAGCACGGCCACGACCGAACCCGAGCAGTCAAAACCGCGGCGCGTGCCGTTGTGGCCGGGACCCTTGAGCCCCACGCTCGCCATGCCGGCCTGGCCGTGGCCGCCGCCCCAGACGTACGGATAATCGGCAGCGGCCACGCGGGTGGCCGCGCTCGTCAGCGCGTTCAGCACGCCGACGGCCTTGCCGGCCGTCTGGATCATGAAGGAATCGGCGCTGTCGGAGGTGAGTGTGCCGGTCACCTGAGTGGAGCGCGGTGGCAGCAGCGTGGCCATCGCGCCGGTCGGCACGGCCGCCAGGAGCACCCCGGCGACGAGGAAAGTCAGAAACAGGCGGCGCATCAATGCCGCTTATCGGCGCGTCCGGCGCTGAACTTCACAGGTGCAAGCAGTCATGCTCGCGTCAGAACACGGCTCTTGCAGCCGAGTCGCGGCCTGGGCCTGGCCTAGGGCCGCGAGACCGCGACCTCGCGTGTGGCGGGGGCGAGCTTGACGACCCGGAGCAGTTTGAGGCTGGGCCTGTAGATCGCGAGTGTTCCGCGTAGCAGCGAGGCGGTGACGACGTAGCCGTCGGCGGCGTCGAGCTCAAAGGACCCGTACGGTGCGCTCGCTCGCGTAATCACCCGACCGGTTGTGGCGTTGACTTTCTCGATCGTGCTGCCGTAGCCGCTGGTGATGTAGGCGTAGCGACCCTCGAACTCGAGGTGTTGTGGCCCGGCGCCCACCGGCACGCGGAACAGGACATGGTGGGTGCGCGCATCGAAAGCAGTGACGTCAGACCCTGCGGCTGAGGTGATCCAGATCGTCCGGCCGTCGGGGCTGAATGCGAGGTCGTGGGCGGAGAAGCCTGGCGTGAAGTGTCCGACGACGTGAGGGTGGCCGGGGTCAACGATCGGGCTTGCCGGTGGCGAGGGCCTGCTCACGACGGTGCTGAGCGTGGTGATCTCTTGCGTGTTCTCCCCGAGCGCAACCCACACTGTGCGCTCGGTTGGGCTGAACGCGAGATGGTGGGCTCCGAACCCGACCGAGACCGTGTCAGTCACTTTCGTGTCGCTCAGGCGGATGACGGTGAGCGTCCCACGGGTGTCGTCGGTGATGTACGCATAAGACCCGTCAGGTGAGATCGCGGCTATGTGCGGCTGCTGGAAGCCCGCGAACGTCTTGATCGTCTGCAGCGTCTCGCGATTGAGAATCGTGACCTTTCCTGCCTGGGAGCTGACGACGATCACGACGCCGCCGTTTCCTGATACGGCGATGTCTTCGGGGTCAGCCGGTACCGGCACGGACCGTGCGATGCGGCCGCTTGGGAGGTCAACGACCAGCAGTCGGTTCTGCGCCTCGTCGGTGACGAGCGCCTGTGGTAGCGACGGCGCACGTGTAGCGTGGCCGATTGCCGCCCTCACCTGCCGTGAGACTCGTGCGGCTGAGGGGTTGCTCGTGATGTGTTGCGTTGAGCTGGGATGTTCCGCACCGCAGGCGGTCGCAAGCAACGCCAACAGCAGCAGGATCGTCGTCCGCGGAATTCTCATCCTGCCGCTCCCCGTGCGTTGCAGCACCAGCCCTCCAGGGCCGGGAAACGAGCGGACGTGAGCCGGGAGGAGAACTGCTGGGAGATCCGTGAGACAGCGGCGATCCGCGGTTTCCCAGCCACGCGCACGAACACCCACTGGTCGGCGGCCGGCCAACTGACCAGCACCCACTGACCGTTCGGTGACCACGCGACCTGCCCGAGTTCCAACCCGGCCAACACGCGCCGGACAACGGGATGTCGGGCGATGTCGCTGTAGACCGTTACGGTGCTGCTGCTCCCGTCGGTGACGACCGCAAGCGTACGGCCGTCCGGTGAGAGCGCTCCGCCCACGATCGAGCCGCCGGCCGGTGCCGGCCTCGTGCTGAGACGCCGACCGTCACCGGCGTAGAGGAGGACTGCGGTGGACGCGAGCGCGAGCAGGCGCTGCCCGTCTGCCGACCAGGCCAGCTCGTGAACGCGAACACCAGGGTTCGCCGACCACAGCTTCGCGCCTGTACCGGCATCGCGCACTACCAGCCCGCCTGCGGCGGTGACGTACGCCAGCTGATATGGATGGCCGGGGCGCCACGCCGGCGCGACGTGCTCGACGGGCGCGGCGAGCAAGTGGTCGCCGGTGCCATCGCCTGCCACGTCGCGGAGCTCATCGCCCGACAGGTACGCAACGCGGTAACCCGACGGGGCGTACCAGCGCGGGTCGCTCACGTCGGGTCGGATGAGCGTCCACTGCAACACCCCGCGCGTACTCACCGCGGCGAGCTCGTCGCGAGCCGCCACCGTGAGGTAAAGGCCGTGCGGCGACCAGCTCGCCTGCCTCCATGCTCCGATCCGCCGAGCGGACCCGTTGGCGGCAACGATCCAGGTCCCGCCTGCACCAGACACCAAGATCCGCCCGGGGGCCGGCAGCGAAAACAGCCCCGGAGCGGGGTGCTGCACGCCGAGTGCCCGGTCGACCAGACGCCCGACGGTCGCGCCAGCCGGCGAGAGCGCCACCACGCCCACCGCCACGATTGACGCGGCAACCACCCCGGCGCGTCTGGCGAACGCATGTCGGCGACCCCCTGGCGCGCGCTCCCGGTAGGCGGCACGCACGACCTCCCAGGCCCGCTCCTCGGCGCCGCGCTCGTCGGGGGCCCGAAAACTGTTCAGAGTTCGCTTGGCGCTCATTGCCGCTCCGCCTCCCGCAGCCGTGATTCCAGGGCGTCGAGTCCGCGGCGCAGCCGCGAGTTGACCGTGCCACGCGGCAGTTCGAGCGCTCGGGCGATCTCGCCTGGCGTGTACTCGAGCACGTAACGCATCACAACCACCGTGCGCTGCTCTGGCGAGAGCGCTGACAGCGCCGCCACTACCTCCTCGGAGTACGGGCCGACCGAAGCGGAAGGCGGCGAGCCTTGCTCCAGGTTCGCCTCGACGAGCTCTCGCCGAGAGCTCCGCGCCCTGACACAGTCGATCGCGCGGTTGGAGACGATCGCGCCAAGCCAGGGTCCGAACGGCCGGCGGCGGTCGAAGCGATCCAACCGGCGGATCGCGGCGACAAGAGCCTCTTGCGCGATGTCCTCTGCCGCCGCGTGGTCGTGGACGATCAGGAACGCCGCCCGGTACGCGCGCGGCCAGTGCCGGCGAAACAGCAACTCGAGATCCGACTCCGCGCCGGCCAGCGTGCCGGCTATCAGCGATCGGTCGCTGCGAGGACGGCGCATCCGCACGCGAGGCAGCGGACCAGCCACAGCGAGACTCTCGGCAGTCCCCGGCACCGGGTCACCAGGAAGTGACATTGCTCGAGGACACCGTCTCCCGAGATCTCCATGAAGCCGCCCGGCCCACCAAGAAGTCAATCCGGATCCGGCCGGCGGGGCCGCCCAGCTTCCGCACCCGAAAACGCCAGGAGGCGGCGGGCATCGGGCACGCCTCCTCCGCCTGGGTGCAGACAACAGCGCCGCCCTGACGCGCGCACGTTTCTGCATTGTCAGATCGGGCCAGGGGAATCGGGATGGTCACACCGGCCAGCCCCGGGATCACACCCGTGACCTTCGCGCGGGTGCCGACCGGCGCGACCACGCGAAACAGCAGGATGACACCCGCGGGCTCGGCAAATTCAACCCGGCCGTCGCTTGTTCCCGCCGGCGTCCGAATACTGAGCTGTCCCGGAACGTTCAGATGCCCAGCGGCGCGCTCACCAAGCGCCACACCCGACCAGGCCAGGATCACCCCACCGACGATCGCAAACACCACGACAAGCTTGCGCATACCTGTTATACGTGCCCGGCCCGTCGGCAGGTCCCTCGCCACCATCATGGGCTTCCATTTATCTCCCGTCCACCGTGACGGCAGTGTGCCTCAGGAAGGCTTGATCGAGGCCGACGCGGCCCAGAGGTTGATCTTCCCCTCGTGGGCGTAGCGGTCGATCTGGGCCAGCTCGTCGGGGCTGAACTCGAGCTTGTCGAGCGCTGCGAGATTGTCCTCGAGCTGCTCGATGCTGGAGACACCGACCAGCGTGGAGGTCACGCGCGGGTCGTGCAGCGTCCAGGCGACCGCCATCTGCGCGAGGCTCTGGCCGCGACCGGAGGCGATCTCGTTCAGCGCACGCACACGCTCGAGGTTCTCGTCCGTCAGCAGCGAGTCGTCAAAGGTGTTGCTGGTGCGCACGCGCGAGTTCTCGGGGACGCCGTTCAGGTACTTGGCGGTCAAGAGTCCCTGCGCAAGCGGGGAGAACGTGATGCATCCGACGCCCTCGGCCTCAAGCACGTCAAGCAGCCCGTGCTCGATCCAGCGGTTGAACATCGAGTACGAAGGCTGATGGATCAGTAGCGGCGTGCCGAGGTCGCGCATGATGTCGCTCGCCTGCTTGGTCAGCTCCGGTCCGTAGGAGCTGATCCCGACGTAGAGGGCCTTGCCCTGGCGGACGGCCGTGTCCAGCGCGCCCATCGTCTCCTCGAGCGGCGTGTCCGGATCGACGCGGTGCGAGTAGAAGATGTCCACGTAGTCGATGCCCAGGCGCTTGAGGCTCTGGTCGAGGCTCGCCAGAAGGTATTTGCGCGAGCCGAACTCGCCATACGGGCCCGGCCACATGTCGTAGCCGGCCTTGGTCGAGATCACGAGCTCGTCGCGCAGACCGGCAAAATCCTCACGCAGCAGCCGGCCGAAATTCGCCTCCGCCGAGCCGTACGGACGTCCATAGTTGTTGGCGAGGTCGAAGTGCGTGACACCTGAGTCGAAGGCACGCCTGACGATCGCACGGCTCTGCTCGATCGGGTGCGAATCGCCGAAGTTCTGCCACAGACCGAGTGAGATCGGCGGCAGCAGCAGACCACTGCGCCCGGTGCGGCGATACCGCATCGAGTCGTAGCGGCGCTCGAGCGGGACGTAGCGTTCCAGCGGCGGCATGTTTCGGTCGGCCTCCGTCGGGCGCTAGGACTCGTCTGAGGTCTCGTCGCCCGTCTCATCCTCCGCGGCCGAGCCGGCACCGGCCGCTGCCACTTCTTCCGCAGACCCGTGCGGGCCGGCTGCAGACGCCTCCTCCACGGCCGAACCGCCCTCGGTAGTCCATGCCTGCTCGGCGCTGGCGTCAGTCGTAGCGGCGACGGGATCAGAGCCGTTGACCGAGGCGCTTGCGGCAGCGTTGTCGCCGGTTTCAATCGGGGTGGCGCGAGACTCGGCGAAGAGATGCGCGCCGGCCGCTCCGGCGGCACCCGCCACCAGCGAGAACAAACCCCACTTTGCGCCCACCTTCTCCTTGCCGCGAAGCGCGTCGAGCGACAGCACGCCTGGGCCTGATTCGGCGAGCGAGACGGCGGCGGCGGCCAGCACGACGTTGTACTCGTACCCACCCTTGGTGGCCCACGGGCCGTTCTTGAGGTGGACGCGGTTGATCGCCGTCAGCATCACCGAGACGATCCCGGCGGAGGCCAGCGGCGTGCGGTAGCCGAGCAGCAGACCGGCGCCGCCGAGCGTCTCAGCGGCGCCGCCGGCGGCGGCGTGGACCGTGCCGGGCTTCAGGCCCATGCCGTCGAAGGCTTCGGCCGTGCTCTTCAGACCCTGACCACCGAACCAGCCAAAAAGCTTCTGGGTGCCGTGACCGATGAAGAAGCTCCCCACAGCGGCACGAAGTAATAGACGCCCGATCTTCATGTTTCCCTCCGGTTCAGCGGTTGTCAGTCAGCTATCACGGTAACCGGTTCGGGACTGGGGGTGGTACGCGGTTCGGGACCGGACGGTGTAGCGGACCCGGAGCTGGCACTGAGCTCGGCTCGTACCCGCGGTGCAACCTGGGTGCCGAACAGCTCGATCGCCCGCATGACGGACCTGTGGGTGACGGCGCCGACGCTGATCTGGCCGATATAGCGTTGGTTGGCGAAGAGCTCGTGCTCCATCAGGATCTTCTGCGCCACCTCATCAGGCGAGCCGAGCGCAAGCGCACCATCGGCAGCCGCCAGCGCCGCGTATTGCGCCGGGCCGGCCGGCGGCCAACCGCGCTCGCGTCCGATGCGGTTCATCATCTCCAGGTAAGGGTGCGCAAAGGCGGCGTCCGCCTCACGGCGAGTCGCGGCGACAAACGCATGCGTGTTGATCGCGAGCTTCCGGTCCTCAGGCGCATGCCCGGCCTCCGTCCAGACGCGGTCGTAGAGCTCGATCAGCGGCTTGAAGTGAGCCGGATGGCCGCCGATGATGGCGAGCGTCAGCGGCAGGCCCAGCACCGCGGCGCGCACGACCGACTGCGGCGTGCCGCCGACCGCCACCCAGACCGGCAGCGGCTCCTGGATCGGGCGAGGGAAGATCTCTGCGCCGTCCAGCGGCGGCCGGTGCTTGCCCGACCAGGTCACCGGATTGCCGGCGCGCAGCGCCAGCAGCAGTTCAAGCTTCTCGGCGTACAGCTCGTCATAGTCGTCGAGGTCATATCCGAACAGCGGGAAGGACTCCGTGAAAGAGCCGCGTCCGGCCCAGATCTCGGCGCGCCCGCCGGAGATCAGGTCGAGCTCCGCGAACTCCTGGAAGACGCGCACAGGGTCATCCGAGCTGAGCACCGTGACGGCGCTTGCGAGGCGGATGCGCTCGGTCTGTGCGGCGATCGCGGCCAGCGCCACGGCCGGCGCGGCGACGACGAAGTCGGGCCTGTGGTGCTCGCCCACGGCGAATACGTCCAGACCCAGCTCGTCGGCCAGGCGCGCCTCCTCGAGCAGGTCGCGCATCCGCTGCTCGGGTGTGACACCGCTGCTCAGATCGGCAAAGGTGGCAAGTCCCAGTTCGAAGCTCATGCAGAGAGCTTAGCAGATAGTTGTGTGCGCAATCACCTGGTGCGGAGCGGCGCTCACGTGGTCGAGGTCAGAAATCCCCCTGGGAGGGGGATTTCTGACCGCAACGCCCGCGCCCCATCGCCCCTAGGATGCAACGCATGATCGATCCGTTTGTGAGCGCTGACTGGCTCAGAACCCACAGAAACGAGGTGATCGTCGCCGACGTGCGCTGGTACCTCGACGGTCGCTCGGGGCGCGTCGCCTACGACGCCGGCCACATCCCCGGAGCCGTGTTCGTGGAGCTCGACACGGTGCTTTCTGAGCCGCACGAGGACGACCGCGGGGGACGGCATCCGCTAGCCACGCCCGAGCGTTTCGCCGGCGGCCTCGCCAAGCTCGGGATAGGAGACGGCGACACCGTCATCGCCTACGACGACGCCGGCGGCGTGATCGCGGCGCGGCTGGTGTGGATGGCGCGCGCGATCGGGCACGAGGCGGCACTGCTCGACGGCGGGCTCGCCGCGTGGCCCGCGGAGGACCTGCACACGGGGGCTCCCCGAGCACATCCGCCGGCGACCTTCACCACCGTCCCGTGGCCGCGCGAGTTACTGACGAGCATCGACGAGGTCGCGACCACGAGCAGCGTGCTGATCGACGCGCGCGACGCCGACCGTTTCGCCGGCGGCGCGCCGGATCCCGTCGACCCGCGCCCAGGGCACATCCCCGGCGCCCGCAGCGTCCCCACGCGCGAGCACCTCGACGCCGCGGGGCGCATCGCCACACCCGAGCGCCTCAGGGCCCGCTTCGCGCAGGCCGGCGTCACCCCCGGCACGCCCGTCGTGTCCTACTGCGGCTCGGGCGTCACCGCCTGTCACAACCTGCTCGCTCTGGAGCGCGCCGGGCTCGGCCCGGGGCGACTGTTCCCGGGCTCGTGGTCACAGTGGAGCCGGGATCCCAACCGCGCCGTCGCGACCGGTGCAGACGCCGGCTGAGATCGACACGGGCGCGATCCGCGCGCTCTGCCGGCGGGTCCTGGCGGACAGCTGGCGTGAGGGCGTCCGCGCCGACGGGGTGAGCTTCGGCTACACCTCGCCGAGCCCCGGCCACTACCCGTGGCAGTGGTACTGGGATTCGTGCTTCGCCGCGATCGCGCGACGGCACTTCGACCCGGCGCGCTCCCGCACGGAGCTCGAGTCGCTGCTCGCCGCCGCCGACCCCGACGGCTTCATCGGCCACACGATCTTCTGGAACACGCCGCTGCGGGGTACGCGCCGCCTCTTCTACAACGTCACCGACGCCCACGCGACGATGACCGCGAGCATCCAGCCGCCGCTGCTGGCGTGGGCGTGGAGTCTCGCCGTCGGCGACCCGGCGCACGAGCCGCGCATCGCCCGCCAGCACGACTGGCTCGAGCACAACCGCGACCTGGACGGCGACGGGCTGATCTGGATCGTGCAGCCCGACGAATCGGGCCTCGACGCCTCGCCTCAGTTCGATCCCGTCTGGGGCTGGCGAGCGCACGACATGCCCGGCTTCCTCACGCTGGTGCGCCACAACCGCCACCTCGGCTACGACCTGCGGCGGGTCGCCGCCTCGGGCTGGCCGGTCGTATGCGAGGTGGCGACCAACGTCCTCTACTCGCTCTCCCGCACCGCGCTCGGACGCCCGTCGCTCACCAACGCGCTCCTGGAACGCTGCTACGACGAGCGCTCCGGGCTGTTTCAGCCGCTCGTCAGGCCCGCCGTCCGCGAGCCGATCCCGGTGACCTGGACGGCGCTCGCGCCGCTCGCGCTGCCCGACCTGCCCGAGGAGATCGGCCGGCGCATGGTCGAGCAGCACCTGCTGGACCCGAGCCGCTTCTGGCTCAGCGCGGGCGTGCCGTCGGTCGCCGCCGACGAGCCGAGCTTCCAGCGCGGCGACCGCGGGCGCTTCAGCCGGCACCGCTACTGGCGCGGCCCGGTCTGGATGAACACGGGCTGGCTGCTGTGGCTGGGCCTGCGCCGGCTGGGCTACAGCGAGCAGGCCGACGAGCTGGCGGGTCGGCTCGCACGAACGGTCGACACCAGCAGCCTGCGCGAGTACTACGACCCCTACGACGGCAGCGGCATGGGGCAACGCCAGTTCGCCTGGTCGACACTCGTGCTGGAGCTTCTCCAGCGCCACCGACACCCGCTAACTTGAGACATCATGGATACCGAGAGCACCACTCAAGCCCAGAACACATCCCAGCTGACCGACGAGCAGTGGCGTCAGCGCCTGACGCCGGACGCCTACGAGGTGCTGCGCCACGCCGCCACCGAGCGGCCGTTCACGGGCGCCTTCGTCGACAACAAGGACACCGGCATGTACCACTGTGCAGGCTGCGGCGCGCCGCTGTTCAGCTCCGACACGAAGTTCGACTCCGGCTGCGGCTGGCCGAGCTTCTACGAGCCGGTGACGGGCGAGAACGTGATCAACCGCGTCGACAAGAGCCTCGGCATGGTGCGAACCGAGGTGCTGTGCAAGAACTGCGGCGGCCACCTCGGCCACGTGTTCGAGGACGGCCCCAACCCGACCGGCCTGCGCTACTGCATCAACTCGGCGGCGTTGGGGTTCGATCCGGGCCACTAGCGTTCTGCGCGGCGCTCGCGCACCTGCCAAACCACGACGGCGACGACGATCACAACGGCGAGCACGATCGCGGCGATGATCCCGACGCGCTCCAGCACGTGTGCGACCGCGTCGCCGCCGTAGTAGCCGACCAGCCCATAGGTGAGCGCCCAGGTGATGCCGCCGGCCGCATTCCAGGCGAAGAAGGTCCGAAACGGCATCTCGTTGATGCCGGCCAGCCAGGCGGTGGCGAAGCGGACCAGCGCGATCCAGCGGCCGATGAACACGGTCTTGGCGCCGTGGGCCTTGAAGTAGCGATCGCCGACGGCCATCATCCGCACGCGCCGCGCGCGGAACGGGCCCAGGCCCTCCAGCACGTCGCGACCCAGGTTACGACCGAGAAAATATCCGATGTTGTCGCCGAGGATCGCCGAGCTGGCGCCGATCAGGATCACGAGCCAGATGTTGAGCTGACCCTGGCTGGCGAGCACGGCGGCGAGCACCAGCGCCGTCTCCCCGGGTGAGGGCACGCCCATAGACTCGAGCCCGATCAGCGCCGGAAGCAGATACCCCAGCCCGCTGGAGACGCTGATGATCGCGGCTGTTGCGAGCATCGCGGCAGGCTACACGCCGGCCGCGCTGGCGACGCGATCCGAGGACGGCGCCTCGGTCGGTTGCAGCCGCAGCGTGAAGGTCGCTCCGGGACTGTCAGTTTCGGTCAGCACCAGCGAGCCGCCCATGCGATGCGCGAGCTCGCGCCCGATCGCGAGGCCAAGCCCGAAGCCCGCTTCACCGCCCGTCTCGCTGCCGCGTTTGAAGCGCTCGAAGATCATCGCGCGCTCCTCCTGTGCGACGCCCGGTCCGTGGTCGCTGACGCTCAGCATCGGCTCGGGTGTGGCGCGCACGACCACCCTGACGTCGCTGTAGCGCGGCGCTACACGCAGCGCGTTGTCGAGCAGGATCCGCAGGATGCGGGCCACGCTGCCGGGGTCCGCGAGCGCCCACACCGGGCTGCCGTCGTCCTCCAGGATCGCATTGACACCGCGACTCGAGCTCGCAAGCTGGAACTCCGCGAGCACGGCGCGCCCGAGCTCGCCGAGCTCGATCGGCTCGGAGCGCAGGCTGACCTCGGCGTCGATGCGGCTGAGATCGAGCAGATCGGCGGCCAGCCGTCCGAGCCGCCGCGACTGGGCCCGCGCGCGGTCGAGCAGCGCGCCCGCATCCTCGAGGTCGAGACGCTCGCCCTGCAGGTCGTCCGCGAGCAGCTCGAGCATGCCGTCGAGCGAGGCCAGCGGCGTGCGCAGCTCGTGCGAGGCTGTCGCCACGAACGCGCGGCGCGCCTCCTCCTGCTGGCGTAGCCGGCGCTGCATGATCGCGAACGAGCGCGCCAGGTCGCCCACCTCGTCACGCGCGCGATCCGCTGGGAAGTCCGCGACCGCGCCGCCGATCGCGAGCTGCAGCGCCGCTTGGCGCAGCCGCTGCAGGCGACTGACGAGCGTGCCCGCGAGCGGGATCGCCAGCAGCAGCGTGAACAGGATCGCCACCAGCGCGGCGATCTCGAAGGCGCGGCGCACGGCCTGAACCGCGTCCTGGATCTCCCCGATCGACACGCGCACGGCAATCACGGCGTCCGCGTTCGGACCGTACAGCGCCAGAGGGATAGCGGCACGCACGACCGGCTGGCCGGCGACGGTCCCGAACGTAAGGATTGACTTGTCGGCGCGGTAGGCCCTACTCACGTCACCGAGCCCGCCGATGCCGGCGGAGCCTGCATTGCTCGAGCCCTGGCCGGGGACGATCACCTGGCCATTGCCCTGGGAGTCGATGTCCACCACCAGCGCGACGTTTGCCTCATCCAGACGCTGCGCCAGTTGGGTCAGAGCGGCGCGAAGCTCGGCCGCACTGGCGGTCGCCGTGACTTCGAGATTCGCGAGCGGGCTCTTCTTCTTCGAGATCGTCTTTGGTCCCAGTACGGCGACCTCAGGGATCAACAAATAGTGGATCCTGGCGATCGTCTGCAGATCGGCGGTCGCATGGTTGATCTCACGCTCCAGCGTCTTCTGTGCCGCGCTCTTGAGCGAACTCTCCAGACGTGGCAGCAGCACCAGCGCGGCCACACCGAGGCTGACCGCCGTTGTCACCAGCACGGCGCCGACGATTCGGCCACGGAGCCCGAAGGCACTCCAGCGCAGCCGCGCCAGCAGCATGGCGAGTTAGGGAGTGCCGAGCCGGTAGCCGGCGCCGCGTACCGTGAGGATGTACTTGGGCTTGTCCGGCTCGGGCTCGAGCTTCTCCCGCAGGTGGCGGATGTGGACGTCGATCGCGCGCGGGTCGCGGTAGGCGCTGTCGCCCCAGATCGCGCGCAGCAGCTCCTGGCGGTTGAGCAGACGACCCGGATCGGTCATCAGCGCGTCGAGCAGTTCGAACTCGCTGAACGTCAGTCGCACCTGCTGGGAGTCGAAGCTGACCTCGCGGCGCGAGCGATCGAGCGTGATCGGGCCGACGGTCACGACGTCTGACCCCAACGCCCCGCGCGGCCCGGTGCGGCGCAACACCGCGCGGATGCGGCTGCGCAGCTCGGCGAGCCCGAAGGGCTTGGTGACGTAGTCGTCGCCTCCGGCCTCGAGCCCGAGCACGGCGTCGGCTTCGGAGTCGAGCGCCGTCAGCATGATGATCGGCACAACGTTGCGGCGGGCGCGCAGTGTGCGGCAGACCTCGTAACCGTCGGGCCCGAGACCGAGCGCGACGTCGAGCAGGACGATGTCGAAGTGCTCGTCGCTGGCGCGGTCGATCGCCTCGCGCCCGCCGGCCACCGCGGTCACCCGGTGTCCCTCGCGCGAGAACGAGCGCGTCAGCATCTCGCGCAGATCCGACTCGTCGTCGACGACGAGGATGCTCAGCGAGGCGTCGGACTCACCGGCGCCCGGGGTCAGGTGGCTGGAACGCTCCGTGACCATTCGGCCACGATCGTAGCGATTGATGCATCCGGATCCACAGGTTCGGGGTTTCCGATCCGGCCCTCGGTCGCGACCGCCCACAGCGAAACGAGCCATGTGATCGTCGCGAGCACGACATGCACCCACACCATCTCGCCCGGGAGCTTGAGCTCGTACTGCACGGCGCCGACCAGCCCCTGCGCCGCCACCAGGATGCCCAGCACGGTCAGCGGCTCGAGCGGGTCGAGCTCACGACCGCGCTGGCGCTTGAGCAGCCAGACGAAGATCGTCGCGACGCCGAAGATCGCCGCGATCGTCGCGTGCTGGTGCACCGCCCACTGGAGCGTGTCTGGGCCTTTGAACGTCAGCCGCTTGATGTGCTGACCGACGTTGCCGCCCGAGTGCGGTCCGGCCGCGGTCGCGAGCGTCCCGGCGCCCAGCGCCAGCGCACACAGGACGGACAGCGCCCGCACCGACCAGACCAGCAGCCGGTCGGCGCTGCGCGGCCTTGCGCCCTGCGGGTAGGTGGCCCGCCACGCCAGCCAGACGGCGAAGATCAGGATCACCATCGACAGCAGGAAGTGCGACATCACGAAGCCGGGGGCGAGCTTCTCGCGCACCGTGAAACCGCCCAGCACCGCCTGCGCGACGACACCAAGCGGCAGCGACACGGCCAGCCAGGCGAGGTCCCGGCGGAACGGCTGGCGCGTGAACGCGAGCACCATGACCAACACGGTGATCACGCCGACGAACGCCGACAGCGCACGATTGCCGAACTCGATCAGCGGGTGCAGCGCCACCGGCGGGTACACGTGCCCGTAGCAGCGAGGCCACGTCGGGCAGCCCAGGCCGGAGTCGCTCAGGCGCACCGCGGCGCCGGTGAAGACGATCAGCGTGAGCGCCGCAAGCGCGACGTACGTGACCTTGCGGAACTGGTCCTCATTTACGGCGAGACGTGCGCGCATCGCGACATGATCCTACGCGCCATACACGAACGGAAGCGAGGGCGCGATCTCGGCGAGCGTCGGCGCACCGCGGTCGCGCGCCGAGGCGATCAGCTGGTCCGGGGCGAAGGGCCACTCGATGCCGACGGCAGGGTCGTCGAACCGGAACCCGCCCTCGGTGGCAGGGTCGTAGTAGCGCGTGACCTTGTAGGTGACGTCGGCGATGTCGCTGAGCACGCAGAAGCCGTGCGCGAAGCCGTCGGGCACGAACAGCTGGAGGTGCGTCTGGTCGTCGAGCTCGTACCCCTCCCACTCGCCGAACGTCGGTGAGCCGACGCGAATGTCGACGACGACGTCGAAGATCGTGCCGCGCAGACAGCGCACGAGCTTCGCCTGCCCCGGCTGGAAGTGCATGCCGCGGATGATGCGCGCACCCGAGCGCGAGTGGTTGTCCTGGACGAAAGTCGACTCGACGCCGGCCGCCGCGAGCGCGTCGGTGCGGAAGCTCTCGAGGAAGAATCCGCGCTCATCACCGTGAACGTCGGGCTTGATCAGCTTCGCGCCCCGCAAGCGTGCATCGATGATCTCCACGGGCGGGGAATCTAGAGCAGTCCCGACAGGATCCGTTCCAGCCCGTCGCGCAAGCTCACCTCGGGCTCCCAGCCGAGCTCCTCACGAGCCCGTGTGACGTCGAGGCGGCTGCGGGCGACCTCACCGGGGCGCGCCGGCAGGAACTCGGGATCGAGCAGGCTCAAGGCCCGCCCGGCGCCGACATCGCGCAGCACTCCGAGCAGGTCGAGCACCGACGTCTCCTGACCGTGGCCGATGTTGATCGGGCCGGTGATCGCGCTCTCGGCCGCCATCAGGTTTGCGCGCACGACATCGGCGGCGTCGACCCAGTCGCGCGTCTGGCGCCCGTCACCGAAGACCCGTGGTGCGCGGCCGTCGAGCAGGCAGCCGCAGAAGATCGCGACGACGCCCGCCTCCCCGTGGACATCCTGGCGGCGCCCGTAGACGTTCCCATAACGCAGCGACACCGTCGAGAGCCCGAACAGGCGCGCGTACAGCTCGAAATACCCCTCGGCGGCGAGCTTGCTCTGCCCGTACGGGGCGAGCGGGTGGATCGGCGGATCCTCGGGCGTCGGCAGCAGCTCGGCGTCGCCGTACAGCCCGCCGCCGGTCGAGGTGTTGACGACACGCCGCGCCCCGTGCTCGCGCGCGGCGACGAGCACGTTGATCGCCCCCAGCACGTTCACCTCCGCGTCGGCCGCCGGATCGGCCACGGAGCGGCGCACGTCGATCTGCGCGGCCAGATGAAATACCAGCTGCGGCCGCACGTCGGCGAAGACTCCCGCCACGCTGCGGGCGTCACGCACGTCGAGCTCGTGCAGCTGCGCTCCGGCCGCGCGCGCGTCCACCAGGTTCTCGCGCCTGCCGCTTGAGAGGTCGTCGATCACCGTGACGCGATCGCCGCGCGCGATCAGCGCGTCGACCAGGTTCGATCCGATGAAGCCGGCGCCGCCGGTGACCACACAGTCCATCTCCACCCCAGACGATCGGCTGACTTTAGTTTTTCTCGAACGCGTAGAAATCCGGCTTGCGCTTGCCGTCCTGCTGGATCAGCCCGCACGAGTTGACGGGCATGTCGTCGTGCACGGTGACCCAACCGAGCGAGTAGATGTAGCGCGCATGGCGTGCCGTCACCAGTGCGTCGGTGACCCACTTGGCCGCAACCGCGGGCGGCGAGATGTAGAAGTTGAAGGTCCGGTCGGGGGCGGTGGGAACGCAGAATTCCGACAGGAACAGCGGCAGCGGATGGCCGAGGTAGGTCTTCATCCAGGATTCCAGACGCGGCAGATCCGAGAACTGGACCTCGCCGTAGCCGGAGGGCGCGGCGCCGAACCGCGGCACCGTGTAGCTGAACGGGTTGTGACCGTACATGTTCATCCGCGGACGCCTGCCGTCCGGGAGCCTGAGGTTGGCGAGCCACTGCTGCGGGTCGAGCAGGCCGGCAGTGTAGGTGTCGCCGCCGATCACGATGTTCCGGTGGTTGAGCTGCTTGAGCGCCACGTAGGCGCCGTCGAGCATCTGCGCGTACAGGTGCGGCGCGCGCTTCTGCGCGGCCGTCAGCCTGGTTGCCTTGTAGCTGGCCGGCTTCTCGGGCCGGAAGTCTCCCTTGCGGTTCGGCTCACCCCAGATCATCCACAGGTGGACAGTCGGGTACTTGCGCGCGGCGGCCGCGACGAACTGCACGTAGTCCCGCGGGTCCTTCGGCGCCCAGCCCTCGCCCCGGTGACCGCCGTCGGCCCAGGCGGGCGCGTTGCCGACCTGGACCAGTACGCGCATGCCGTAGCGCTTCGCCAGCGCGATCTCCTTGGCGAGACCCGCGGGCCAGCGGTAGGCCGCGTCCTTGGGGCTCGTCGCGTGCTTCGGGCGCCG
Organism: Solirubrobacteraceae bacterium; assembly: GCA_035531655.1. Taxonomy (GTDB): domain Bacteria; phylum Actinomycetota; class Thermoleophilia; order Solirubrobacterales; family Solirubrobacteraceae; genus Palsa-465. The sequence goes on along the minus strand of DATKSM010000056.1, from coordinate 19,246 downwards.
GATCGCGACCGAGTTCCAATCGAGCGAGGTCTCGTAGATCTTCACGCCGAGTGTCCTGTACAGCGGGAACTGATTGACGCCGTGAAAGCTGGCCGGCCCCCACACCGCCTTCTGAAAGGCGCTTGCGCCAGCGGGCGCCAGCGCCGCCAACCCAGCGGTGAGCACGACCGCCAGCGTGGCGAAGCGAGTGAGCCGGGTTCGCATCCGCCGCGATGTTAACGAGCGTTTCATCAGGGACGCTTAACACCCACCCGGGCGCGAACGGCTCGCGCGAACAGGGTGCGCCGGAATAGGGGCGGCCCGCTGGCCGCCCATACGCGCGTGCCGGCGAACCCGAAGCCACCGAGCAGAGTGCGCAGCGAGCGGGCCGTGTAGAGGTGCAGGTGGTCCCCCTGCGGATCCGAGTAGCGCTCGACCCCTCCGAGCAGCAGGCGCACGCGGCCGTGAGCGGGCGTCGTCAGCAGAAGCCTTCCGCCGGGGGCAAGCACGCGGCGCACGTCCGACAGCCAGGCAGCCGTGTCGGCGATGTGCTCGATCACTTCGCTGCACCAGACGACGTCGACGCTCGCGTCATCGAGCGGCAGCGGCCCGTCGATCGGGACGAGGCGGAAGTCCAGCTCGAGATGGGCGATGCGAGCGCGCAGCAGCGCCGCCTCCGCGACCTCTGCGCCGATCACGCTCGCGGCACCGGCAGCGGCTGCGACCGCGGTGAAGGTCCCCGACCCGCAGCCGAGGTCCAGCACCCGGTCACCGGAGCGGATCTCGCTCTGCAGCAGGCGTGTGCGCAGTTCGACCTCCGGGGGGTCCAGGTCCTCCGGAAGTTCCTCCCACAGGTGTTCGTAGTAGTCCTTCAACGTGGAACCCGCATACAACCCGCCAGTACCGTATACAGTCGGGCCTGCGAGTCGATGAACGTTGCTTTCGACAGCCGCGCCGGGAAGGACAGCCGAGGAGTGGGACGCTACGCCCGCTCGTTGCTGGGAGCGCTGGTCGAAGCAGGGCGCGGAGGTCTGATCGAGACGCACGCGCCGCACCGCGACCATGCCGCCGTTTACCACTCGCCGTGGCTCGAGGGCGCGCTGCTGCACTCGCCGGTGCCGATGGTGGTTACGCTGCACGACCTGATTGGGCTCAAGCAGGCCGGAGAGCAGCTGCGACGTGGGCTGCGCATGCGCATGCGGTATCTCGCAACCCAGCGGGCGGTGCGCGTGATCGTGCCGACCAAGGTCGTCGCCGCGGACGCCATGCGCTCGCTCCAGATCCCGAGTGACCGGATCTCGGTGATCGCCGAGGCGGCGGCGCCGGTCTTCCGGTCGCGCCCCGACGCGGAGGTCGCGGCCGTGCGCACGCGCTATGCGCTACCGGACGCCTATCTGCTCTGGGTGGGCGGGCTGAAGGGCCCGGCCCCGCACAAGCGCGTCGGTGCGCTCGCCCGGACCAAGCGCTCGCTGCCGCTGGTGCTGGTCGGGCCGAGCGGTCGGTGGGCGCAGGAGCTGCCTGACGTGACGGTAACCGGCGAGGTGTCTGACGATGAGCTCGCGGCGATCTACACGGGCGCGCATGCGGTCGTGTTCCCAAGCGGCGACGAGGGTTTCGGACTCACTCCGGTCGAGGCACTGGCATGCGGCACGCCGGTCGCCGCGTGCGACATCCCGGTGATGCGCGAGGTTCTGGACGGGCGCGCCGTACTGACCCCCCGCGACGACCTCGCGGCCCTGATCAGCGCCGCTGAGGCGGCCACCCGCCCGGCGCCGGAGCCGTGCCACTGGAGTTGGGACGACGCGGCGGAGGCCACCTGGGATCTCTACGAGTCGGCCGCGCACGCACCCGTCCGCTGGCGCGGCGCGCGGCATTGACGCGAACCGCTGCCGTGAGTCGTTACTAGAGCAGCTTCTCCATCGCGATGTGCTCGATCGCGGCCTCGACGAACTCCTTGCCGCGCGCGACGTAACCGGCCCGGTCGTAGAGCGGCCGCGCGTACGTCTGGGCGTGGAGCACGATCCGGTTGGCCCCGCGCGAGCGCGTCTCGGCGTCGGCCACCTCGAGCAGCTCCGTGGCGATCCCCTGGCGGCGGGCGCTGCGTTTGACCGCCAGGCGACTGAATTGGACGGTGCTGCCGACGAACACGAGCCTGCAGGTGGCGACGAGCTCGTCGCCCTGAAGGGCGATCAGATGCAGCGCCCCGTTGTCACGACCGTCGCGCTCCTCGGTGTCCGGCACGCCCTGCTCGACACAGAAGACCTCATGGCGCAGCGCCAGCGCCGCGTCGAACTCATCCTTAGTTCGCAACCGCCGAATCTGGAAGTCGACGGTGATGTCGGCCCGGCGCGTTTCCACGCTGGACAGCTTGCCACACCGTATTCGCAGGACCAACGCCGCATCCGCGAGACCGATTTTGCGCGATTCTGCCGCGCTTTCCGCGATCCGTCCGCATGTCTGCTTAAATATCCGTTATCCTCTTCTCGGCAGGGCGGGAAGGATGCCACTGCTCTGAGGAGATACCTCACTCGGCTCTCATCGGGTACTGAGAGCACTACCTGAGCCAGCAGTGCAAAACGTCCTGCGGCTCCCTTTTCACATTACCTTTCTGAATGCTCGTTGATGGGTGACTCCACCCCCCTTCCGAGTTCTGCCGCGATCAAGCGCGCAGAGCAACTGACGCGTGAGCGTTTCGTCTTCGAGGGCGAGACGCTCGAAGAAGCGCTGGCCCCGGGCGGCGCCCGCCGGCGCGCACTCGACGCTGCGCTGGTGGACGTCGAGGCCGGACTCAAGGTTCCCTCGCTCGAATGGCGCCAGCAGTACTCGCTGCTGCTCGGACTCGAGCGGGTGCTGTCCGAGGACGAGCCAAAGCTCGTCGACGGCACTGTTCTGTCGGCCCATCAGGTCGACGCGCTCTCGGGCACGCTGACCGCCCTGCTGGCGGGTGCGCAGGTAGTCGTCGACGCTGCTGAGGCCGCTGACGCCGCTGGGCCCGGGCGGCTCGAGGTCGATGTCGAGATCGAAGCCGACTCCGGCGCCGATCGGGACTCGGAGATCGAAGCCGAGTCGGCCGACGACGGCGATCTCGAGGACGACGACCTCGAGGACGACGACGAGGACGACGACGACGACGCCGAGGAGGAGATCAGCGACGACGACGAGCCCCTCGACTGGCAGCACGACGCGGACGCAGATCTTGACGAGGACATTTCGCCAGAAGGCGTCGACGACGACCTGGGCGCGGCCCGGCGCTTCTGGTTCGAGCACGCGACCGGCGCCGGCAAGACGGTCGCGGCGGTCGGATTCGTGGAGGCCTCGCGAACGGGTGGCGTGCTGATCCTCACGCACCGCCGCAACCTCGTCGACCAGTTCATCGGCGAGTTGAAGGATCACGGCTACCGGGAGCGCCTCTGCAAGCCGCTGCTGATCGGTGAGGACGCCGCAAACGGCCCGGTGACGGTCGAGACCTACCAGTGGTTCGTGCGCAACGCCGGCAAGATCTCAGGCGCGTACACGATCGTGATCTGCGACGAGGCACACACCGCGCTGGGGGAGAAGACCTCGGCAGCGATTCGCAGATGGCACGAGCCGATCTGGATCGGTATGACCGCCACCGGTGCGCTGATCGCGCGCCACGTCACCGACCTCTTCCCGACGCAGACCTCGCGCTTCGACCTGGCCCAGGCCGCGCGACGCGGCGTGATCGTCCCACTGCGCTGCATTCGCATTCCACCCGGCCCGGGCGTTCGCACCATCGCCAAGGTGCCGCTGCGCCGCGGTGAGGTCGATACCGAGTTCGACCAGGAGATGCTGGCCGAGCTGCTCGACCAGACGCCGTTCAACATGGCGATCGCCGACCTCTACAAGACCCGCTTCAACGGCGTACCGGGAGTCGTGTACGCCGCCGGCGTCAGGCACGCGTACAACGTGGCCGAGTCGTTCCGCGCCCTGGGGATGAAGGCGATGGCCGTCTCCGGTGAGACACCCAAGCGCGAGCTGGCGACGATCCTGGCCGATTACGAGGCGGGCAAGATCGACGTCCTGATCAATGCGCAGCTGCTGGCCGAGGGCTGGAACAGCCCGCGCGCGACCATCTGTATGCACCTGGCGCCGACCGCGTCCAAGCGCATCTACCAGCAGCGCGTCGGGCGCGTCACACGCCGTCATCCGGGCAAGGAGGCGGGCATCGTGATCGACCTGGTCCACCCCGCCACCAAGCACGACGACCCCGTCGTGACGCTGCATTCGCTGCTGGACCGTGACGTCTACCGCGGCGGCGCGATCGTCGTCGGGCCTGTGCGCCGCGGACGCGGCCGCCGGATCCGCGTCGAGCGCCGGGTGCTGCCGGTCACGCCCGAGCCGGAGCGGCGCGCCGAGGTCTTCGAACGCGAGCTCTGGCGAATCGCTGTCGAGCACCTGGACTACGGCGAACAGCATGTCTGGGCAGCCTTGGCGGGGGCGCGCGTGGCGCCCAACGGCTGGCGCCGCGCCAAGGCGATGTTGCACTTCGATCGCGGCGGCGAGCTCCGGCGCCGCTTCCTGGTCACCGCCCTGCAACGCAACCGCAACCAGCAGCTGCGGCTGCGAGCGCTGCAGGAGATCGCCACCGGGCGCGATGCCGAGGCCTTCGACATCGGTGTCGAGATCATGGGCAGCTGGCCGCGCGACGAGCGCCGTGAGGGCGCCAAGATCATGCTGCAGGCGCTCGCCGAACGCCGCATCGGGCGCCGGGACCAGGCCAACAACTGGATCTGGCGGCTGGCGGAGTACACGCGCGAGGTCCACGAGGAGTACGCCGTCCAGCGCTGGCCCGAGACCAAGCGGCTCCTGGGGCTGCTCGTGAACTCGAGCGGTGCCGCCCATGCACGCAACGCCCGCCGGCTCGTGCACGCCACCCGCAAGGAGGACCGCCGTCTCTCGGCAGCGCTGCTGGCCGCAGCGCTCGCGCACACGCCAGAGGCCGCCGAGGCGATCAACAGCGCCCGCACGCGCATGGCCCGCAAGCCCGCGGCGCTGGCGCGCGAGCTGCTGCGCAACTTCCCAAAGGGTCGACGTAGCAAGAGCCGCCGCAGAGCCGGCGGTAAGAAGCCGGGCGAGGCGACCCCTGCCGTGGTGACTGCGGTCGCGACAGTCGAGGACACAGAACTGGAGAACGACGTGCTGGAGAACGACGTGCTCGAGGACGAGCTCGTGCTCGACTCAACCGCTCAGCGGAATGAGGCAGCGGACGTCGACCACGCCGGAGACGACGAGCCCGACGATGACGATCAGGACGACGACGATCAGGACGACGACGATCAGGACGACGAGTTCGACGACCCTGACGATGCGGATGACGACCTAGACCGCGACGCCGCCTGACGCCGCATCTCAACGGATGGCCAAGCGGCCGTCCCACCGCTAAACAAAAGGCACCTTTGCGCCGATACCTCCCCAATGAGGCATCTGCTACGAGGACATCGTGTGGTTGCGATCGCCGGAGCGCTCGCGCTCTCAGGGTTCTGGGCTAGCACCGCCCAGGCGAGCGATTCGCTGGCCTACGTCGCGAACGAGGGCGCGGGAACCATAGTCTCCGTCGATCTGACGACGGGAACGCTCGGCACGCCGATCGCGGTCGGTACACAGCCGGACGCGATCGCGATCACGCCCAACGGCAGCACGGCCTACGTCGCCGACCACGGCTCCTCGAAGATCGTGCCGGTTAACCTCTCGACGGGAACCGCGGGCCAGCCGATCGCGCTGCGCGATCCGCCTACCTCGATCGCGATCACGCCCAACGGCGCGACCGCCTACGTCATCTCCGACAATGGCTCGGCCTGGCCGATCACGCTGGCCAGTGGGGACGTTGGCAACGTCATGAAGCTCGCGACCAACTCCGACGCCATCGCGATCGCCCCGAGCGGGTCGGTTGCCTATGTGACCAACGTCGCCGACGCGACGATATCGCCGCTGGCGCTACCCGGCGGCGGCCTTGGGAAGCAGATCGACCTGACCTCGCCGACACCGGACGCGATCGCGATCACGCCCAACGGCGCGACGGCTTATGTCGCCAGCAACCTCGACGGCACGATCACCCCGATCGACCTGGCGACCGGAGCCGCCGGGACCGCGATCATAGTGGGCACGCAGCCCAGCGGGATCGCGGTCACGCCGGATGGCTTGACCGCCTACGTGACCGACTACGGCTCGAGCTCGGTGACGCCGATCACACTCGCGAGCGGCACCGCCGGCACGCCGCTGAGCCTCGGGTTCCAGCCGAGCGCGATCGCGCTGCTTCCAGCCGGCGGCGTGACCCCGGGGTCCGGTTCGGGCTCCGGTGGCAGCGGTTCGGGATCCGGTGGCAGCGGTTCGGGATCCGGTTCGAGCTCCGGCCCGCCGCCAACCACGATCGGCAACCAGAGGTTGACCCTCACCCTTTCCGCGCCGGCCCGCGGCGTGGCCGCCGGCGCTCAGATCTGCAGGGCTCACAGATCGACGTTGCGCGTGACGCTGAAGCGCCGGATGCTGCGCGGCGGCCTCAAGCTCAGGCTGCATTATGTGACCTTCAGGCTGGGCAAGCAGATCAAGCGCGCCAAGCGGTTGCCGGCGACAGTGAAGCTGTCCCTCAGGCATCTCAGGCCAGGGTTCCACAGACTCACGGTGAAGGTGTTCTACCTGGAAACTCTGACAGCACACGCCAGCGGACGCAGGCACAAGCACAAGCTGACGGTCACGATCAGCAAGAAGCTGAGGACCCGGGTCAAGGTCTGCTGAGGTGAACCTCGCCGGCGTCGAGCGCGATGCGACCGCCGCCGTCCAACTCCACCTCTAGGTGTCCATCGGCGTCGATGCCGCTTGCGACACCGCTTTGGTCTCCCCAGCTGATCCGGCGCCCGCGCAGCGCATCACGTCCCCGTACCGCCTCGAGCACCTCACCGTCGGGGACGACGAGCCAATGGTCAAGCAGTGTCCGCAGGCGCTCCAGCATTGGCTCGAGCTCAGACGGCGCGCGACCAAGCGTGCCCGCCCGGTCGCGCAGCTCCTCGGGCAACAGATCTGGATCGAGTGCGACGTTGATTCCGATCCCAAGCACCGCCCAACGCTCCTGTGGGCGACCCTCGACGAGGATGCCTGCGACTTTGCGGCCGTCGATCAGAACGTCGTTTGGCCATTTGAGCTGCGCACGTTCGCCGCAGACCTCGGCGACCGCGACCCCGGCGGCCAGCGACAGAAGTTTCTCCGGCTCGCGGATCACCCAGGAGCAGAGCAGCGATGAGCCCGGCGGCGCGTTCCAACCCCGTCCCTGCCGGCCGCGACCGGCGGACTGCTCGCCGGCAGTAACCAGCGTCCCGTGTGGCGCGCCGCTCGCTGCCAGCCTTCGCGCGAAGCTGTTGGTCGAGTCGATCTGGCGCAGGTGCACGCGCGGCTTGCCGAATCCGGCGCCGGCTGGGCTCATGGGCGCTCGCGCGCGGCGCTGATCCGCAGCTGATCGCCGGGTCTCAGTCCCAGCCGAAGCAGGGCGCTTCCATGGTTGACCCCGAGGGCGAGCCTGTGGTTTGAGTCGTCGAACAGAATCAACTCGCCCTCGGCCACGTCGGCGAACGTGACCACATATGTGGCCTGACGCGCCTCGCCCGAGGGCAGCCGCACGCGCAGGTTCTCGCCGAGCTCGACCCCCAGCCCTGAGATGTCCTCGCTGCCGGCGCCGAGTTGCACATTGCCGTAACGGTCGGAGTTGGTGGCTGTCACGACCAACGCGCCGCCCTCGGTCCGGGCCCGCGGTTCCTCCAGGCGGATCAGCAGCGCGGGGTCGAGCGGCGTCCCGGCCTGGTCAAAGCGCTCCCCAGCGGCGAGATGCGCGCTGGCCGGCGCGAAGATGTCGCGCCCGTGGAAAGTTGCGGCGACCGGCTCGCGTCGCCACCGGGACTCGGAGATCTCGACCGCCTCCTCGACGCCCCCGCCGGCCTGGGAGGCCGGCCACAACAGCCCGTTGTCAGGCCCGACGAGTATGCGCCCGCCGGCCAGCCGCAGCGCGACCGCGCGACGGTCGCCGCCGACTGTGGGATCCACGACTGCCAGGTGCACGCCTACCGGCAGGTACCGCAACGACTGTGCGAGGATCGTTGCGCCGCTACGTATGTCGTGCCGCCCAATGCCATGTGTGAGGTCGATGACGCGCGCGTCCGGGCAGATCATCGCGATGACCCCGTGCAGCACCCCGGCGAACTCGTCGGCGGTGCCGTAGTCCGTCAGTAGTGTGATGACCGGTCTGCGCGATGAAGCGCTCACGAACTGATGATCGCAGCGATCAGGCCGTCGATGTCGTGCTGCTCGGCCTCGATCTCTGGCGCCATGCCGTGACCGCGGAGTTCGTCGCTCGTGACCGGACCGATGCTCACCACTCGCGGCCGTGACTGCCCGTGGGCGAGCCACGCGCTCGTGCCGCCGACTGCAGCGAGGAAGTTGCGGACGGTCGAGGCGGAAGTGAACGTCAGGAAATCCGCCCCGGCGATCGCAGCGATCTGTTCCTGGTCGAGCAGCTCGACAACGGTCTCATAGACGGGCACGACATCAACCTCGGCGCCGCGAGCACGCAGCGCATCCGGCACAACGTCGCGCGCGTCGCGAGCGCGTACGACGAGCGCCCGCGTCACCGGGACATCCGCGAGCGCCTCGGCCAGCGCCTCGCCGACGGCCTTGGCAGGCATCACGTCGGCGTCGATCCCCCGCACGCGCAGCGCGCCGGCGGTCGCGGGCCCGATCGCGGCGATGCGCGTGCTGGTGCGACTCGGGAACGCGCGCGTGTCGAGGCCGGCGCCGTCGAGCCGCTGAAATAGCGCCTCGACGCCATTGGGGCTCGTGAAGCAGATCAGGTCGTAGCCGTCGAGCTCGGGGGCCGGCCCAGGGAGCGTGTCGATACGGATCACGGGCGCGACGACGACGTCGGCACCCAGGCCGCGCAGCCGCTCGGCGAGCTGCGACGCCTGTGCGCGCGCGCGCGTGACGGCAATCGTGACACCGTGCAGGGGGCGGCGCTCGAGCCACGCGAGTTTTTCCCGCAGGGCGGCGACGGGCCCGAAGATCGCGATCGTCGGTTGCTTGATCTGCTGATCGGCGGCAACCTGGGCGATCGTCGAAAGCGTGCCGAGCGCAGCCCGCTGATCCGGAAGCGTCCCGCGGTGAACGAGTGCGGCAGGCTCGTCGGCCGGGCGTCCGCCTTCAATCAGCCGGTCGGCGATCGCCTCGAGTTGACGCACGCCCATGTAGACGATCAGCGTGCCGGGGAAACCCGCGAGCGACTGCCAGTTCAGTGCCGACCCGCGCTTACCGGGATCCTCGTGACCGGTGATGAATGCCACGGAACTCGCGGCATCGCGGTGTGTGACCGGAATCCCGGCATAAGCCGGGGCGGCGATGCCGGAGGTGACACCGGGAACCACCTCGAAGGCGATGCCCGCATCGACCAGCGCCTCCGCCTCCTCGCCACCGCGACCGAACACGAAGGGGTCCCCGCCCTTCAGCCGCACGACGGTGCCGGCGGTGCGGCCGTGCTCGATCAGCAGCCGCGTGATCTCTTCCTGCGGCACCTGCTCGCCACCACCCTCCTTGCCCGCGTAGATCAGTCGTGCTTCCGGGCGCGCGCCCTCCAACGCCGTCTCCGGGATCAAGCGGTCGTGGATGATCACGTCGGCTTCAGCGATCAGCTCGAGCGAGCGGGCGGTCATCAGGCCACGGTCGCCGGGGCCTGCGCCGACGAGGTAGACGGTCATCTGGCCGCCAGCTCCTCAGCCTGCTGTAGCAGTTCCCGGGCGCCGGCCGCGATCATGCGCTCTGCCAGGTGCCCGCCAACCTCGTCGAACTGACCAGTCAGCTCATCCGCGATCCAATGCGAGCCGTCTGGTAGGCCGACCCAGGCTCTGAGCATTACGTCCATGCCCGATGCGGGTACGCCGAGTGCACCCAGCGGTGTGTTACAAGTTGCCTTCAACGAGCTCGCGAGTGCCCTTTCGGCCATGACGCAACGCTCAGCAGTCTCGTCGTTGATGGTCGCGAGCTTGGCGAGCGTCGCGGCGTCGTCGGCTCGCGCCTGCACCAGCAGTGCACCCTGACCCGGTGCCGGCACCAGCTCGTCGAGGTAGCCGCCGATCTCGCGCTCGCGGCCGAGACGCTCGAGCCCGGCCTGCGCCAGCACCAGCGCGTCGACCTCGCCAGCAGCCAGCTTGCGAAGACGCGTATCGACATTGCCGCGCACCGTCACGAAGGTCAGATCATCACGGAGCGCGCGAAGCTGTGCTGTGCGGCGGATGCTGCTCGTCCCCACGCGGGCGGCGGGCGGAATTGACGCGACCTCGGCGAAGCCACAGATCGCGTCAAGGACGCCCGCGCGTCCGGGCACAGCCGCAACGGTCGTCCCCTCAGCAAGCTGTCCGGGAACATCCTTGGCGGAGTGCACGGCGACGTCGATCTCACGGGCGAGCAGCGCCCGCTCGAGCTCGGAGGTCCAGCGGGCTTTATCACCGACCTCGCCACGGTCCCCGGCCGTGGTGATCACGACGATCTCATGCGCGTCGAGCGGCGCCAGCCAGCTCCCGACAGCGTTCGCCTGGGCCAGCGCCAACGCGCTTGAGCGCGTGCCGATCCGGATCACCGGATGGGGTCCTGGGATGACCGCTCGCGCTCCGGCAGCTTGCGGATCGCGGCCAGGTCCTCAGCCTCGGCGGGCGCGTCCCGCAGTGCCGGTTCGTCGTCGACGCTCAAGCCGAACAAGTCACGGACCAGCGCCATGCGAGCGTGCACGCGATCGTCGCGGAGCTCCTTGATTCGCAGCGTCGGGTGGTGAAGGAGCCGGTTGACGACCGCGCGTGAGATTGCCTGGACGCGCTCGATGTCGCGCTCGGAGGCCGACTCCCACCTGCCGTCGTTCTCGGCGACGACCTGCTCGGCGATATCGGTCGCGTGGCTGCGCAGAGCGGCGAGCGTCGGCAGCACCTCGAGCGAGCCAAGCCAGGTCGCGAAGCTCTGGATCTCCTCCTCGACGATGCCCTCGGCCTTGCGCGCCTCGCTCTGGCGCACCCTGCGGTTGCGTGCGACCACCGCCTCGAGGTCGTCTACGTCGTGCAGCGTGACCCCGGCCACCTCGGCACAATCCGCGTCCACGTCGCGCGGCACCGCCAGGTCGATGATCAGCAACGCACGCTCGTCGCGCTGTGACTGCACCTCGGCCAACTCCCGCGCCTCGATCAGCAGGTGCGGCGAGGAGGTGGCGGATATGACCATGTCTGCCTCCACCAGCGCCTCCGGGAGCTCGTCGAAGCTGACGCTCTCAGCATCGAAGCGCGCCGCCAGGCTGACTGCACGGTCGCGTCGCCGCGTAGCGACGAACACGAGCTGCACACCGGCGTCTGCGAGGGCGCGCGCGGCCAGCTCGCTGGACTCACCGGTGCCGATGATCACTGCGCGCCGGCCCTGCAGGTCGCCCAATACCTCACGCGCCAGCATCGCCGAAACCGAGGGCAGGCTCATGTGGCCCTCCCCGATCGCGGTCTCCGTGCGAACGCGCTTGCCGGTCACCAGCGCTGCCCTGAACAGGTGGTTGGTGAGCGGCCCGGTCGTCTCGCGCTCGAGCGCCGCATCGTACGCGCGCCTGACCTGGCCTTGGACCTGATCCTCGCCGACGATCATCGACTCGAGCCCGGCGCTGACCCGGTAGAGGTGCCGCGCGGCGTCGCAGTTGCGGTGCGAGTAGATCGCGCCGGACAGCGCCGTCGGGCGAATGCTCGCCTGTCTGGCGAGCATCCCCAGCACCGTGCTCTCGGCCTCGACCGGATCGTCGACGACCAGGTACAGCTCGATGCGGTTGCAGGTGGAGATCGCAACGACCTCCTGCACCTCTGGCACGCCGTGCAGGTCGCGCAGGAACTCGGCGGCGCGCGCGTCCGTCAGCGCCAAGCGCTCGCGCACCTCTACAGGCGCAGTCTTGTGCGAAACGCCAATCGCGAGCAGCTCGCTCATTGCTCGCCACCTTCGCCCGCAGCCGCGATATCCACGTCCACGGCGGCCCCCTCTCCGCCCACACCAACATGAGAATGAATCTCATTATCATTTTCGGTCGAAAGGAAGGGGGTGGCCGGATCGTCCAGTTCACGCCCCGTGACCCGGGTCAGGTCGCTCTTAGTCGCGAGGTGCTCGCGTTCCTCGACCTGCCGGCGGAGTTCGGCCAGTTCACGCTGATTGCGGGTGAGTCGCGTGGCCATGATCCCGACGTAGATCAGCAGGATCAGTACGAACACTATGTAGGCGGCGGCCACGTACGGGCCGGCCGTGTGCAGCGGCAGTGCCGGGGCTTCGGCGAACAGCGCGCTCATGACGGGGCCGCCGTCCTTCCAAACGGTCGCACCGCGTCGTCGCCGAGCAGGCTGCGCCGCAGGCGCCGGGTCTCGATCCGAGTCTCCTTGGCCAACATCTCATATTTCATCAGCGTCGCGAACAGGAGCGCGAAGGCCAGCAGTGACGCGTAGAAGGCGAGCTTCATCGATCCCGGGAGGTTGCCACCTTCGAGGTTGAGCACGCGCGGATGCACGTATTCGACCGAGAGCCGCACAACGATGAAATTGACCGGCACGAACGCGCCACACACAACCGCGAACACCGCCGCGTAACGCGCCTGCCGTTCCGGGTCCTCGATCGAGAAGCGCAGCGGCTGGTAGGTGCAGAACAGCAGGATCACGATCAGGTACGAGACGAGCGTCGGCTCCGACCACACCCACCAATGCCCCCATGAGGCCTTGGCCCAGATCGAGCCGGCGATGATCCCGGCGACGGAGAAGATCAATGACATGTGGATCGCGCAGTACGAGCGCATGTCCCACGCCCGCTTGCCGGTGCGCAGGTAGGCGATGCCGAAGACGCCGCCGAGGCAGTACCCCACGAGGGAGACGATCGCCAGCGGCACGTGTAGGTAAAAGATCTTCTGCACGAAGCCCTGTTCGGCGTCGAGCGGCGCATAGAAGAACACCAGTGCCAACGCCGCCGTCATCGTCGCGGCGGTGGCGATCGTGAGGCCGCGCAGATGCCGAACGTGGGTGCTCATCTCAAGGACGCTAGTCCTCGACCAGAAAATCGAACAGCCCGTAGGCGAGGAGCGCGTTCAGGAGATCATAGAGCGCCAGCACGGCCAGCCACTTCGCCGGCGGCGAGCCGGTCGCATGCGGGCTCAACAGCGGCCCGATCCCCCGCGCTGTCGCGATCAGTGCCGGCAGCAGCAGCGGCAGCCCGATCATCGGCCCGATCAGGTCACGCGCACGCGTGTTGATGGCGATCGCAGAGACGAACGTCCCAATCACCGCAAAGGCGATGTCGGCCAGCAGCAGGATCAGCATCAGCGCCGGCAGCGAATGCCCGATCCGCGGCGGCGCCAGCAGCAGCGCGAAGGCGGGCACCGCGATCACCTCCAGAACCATCATGAAGATCAGCAGCGCTGAGGCCTTCGCGACCAGCATCGCGGTGCGGTCGACCGGCGCCAACAGGAACGCGTCGAAGCCGCCCTGCTCGCGCTCGGCGACGAACAACCGGTTGACGGCGAGCAGCGCGGCGAACAGCAGTGTGACCGTGAACACCCCGGCCGCGACCTGTCCCGATAGCGAGTTGCGGTTCAGGGCGAAGTGGAAGATCACGAACGTCACGACCGACAGCAATGCCATCGACGGAACGGTCTCGAGCGTCCGCAGTTCGAGCACCAGGTCCTTGCGCAGGATCGCGGCGGCGGTCCTCATGCGTACAGCCCCCTGAGCGTGTCCGAATCGAGGCCGGACGGCGGGCCGACGTAGGCGGCACGCCCTCCGGCCAGGGCGAGCACGAGGTCGGCCTCGGCCAGTGCCGCCTGCGGGTCATGGCTTGTCAGCACCCGTGTGACACCGGCGGCGCGCCCGATCAGCGGTTCGACGAGCTCGCCGGCTGCCGGATCGAGGTTGGAGCGGGGCTCGTCGAGCAGCAGCAACTCGGGGGCGTGCAGCACGGCGCGCGCGATCGTCAGGCGCTGAACCATGCCGCGGCTGAGCGAACGCACGGGATCCTCGGCGCGCTCGCGCATCCCCACTGTGTCGAGCAGCTCGTCGACCCGCCCGGGCACCACCCGGTGCAGGCGCGCGTGGTAGACGAGGTTCTCGCGCCCGGTGAGGTCGCGATACAGCAGCGGCTCGTGTCCGAGCAGCCCGACACGCCCGCGTACCTTCCAACCCTCACGGGGCAGCGGCTCGCCGAACAGCTTCACGGCGCCCTCGTGCGGGCGCAACAGGGTCGCGAGAATCCGCAGCAGCGTTGACTTACCGGCGCCGTTGCGGCCGAGCACTGCGAGCGTCTGGCCGGCGGTGACATCGAGCGTGATCCCGCGAAGGACCGTCCGCTCGCCGAAGTGGCGGGTCAGGCCGTCGAGCCGGACGACCGGCGCGTCAGTGGCTTGCGTGGCGCTCGGAATTTCCATTTTGCCGGTGCAGTGTCGCAACTGCGTGCCTAAGCACCGGCTCGACCACCGGGAACAGCTGTGCGATCGCCTTCGGATTCCCGGGAAAGTTGATGATCAGCGAACCGCCGCCGACGCCGGCAACGGCTCGGGAGAGCATCGACATCGGCGTGTACTGGACTGAGGCCGCCCGCATTGCCTCGGCCAGCCCCGGCACCTCGCGCTCGATCACCGAGAGCGTCGCCTCCGGTGTGACGTCGTCCGGCGTAAGCCCGGTCCCGCCGGTGGTGAGGATCAGCTCGACGCCTGCCTCGATCTGTCTGCGCAGCCACGCCTCGATCGCAACGACATCGTCGGCCACCACGTCACGCACGACAACCTCCGCTCCGGCCCCTGCGGCGGCGTCTGCCAGGGCCGGCCCCGACAGGTCGTCGCCCTGACCGGCGGCAAGCGACGTCGAGACTGTGAGGATCGCGCAGCGCATCGCTCGGCGAGCTTATCTCCGGGTGACGAACTTTCGACGTGCGGTGCCCGTATTGCGCCCTCTACGTCGAAAGTTCGTTGTCTCGGGGCTCAAAGCCCCTCGGCCCGCAGCCAATCGAGCGTGACCTCCAGGCCCGTCGCGTAGTCGACCCGCGGCTCCCAGGCGAGCAGCTCTCGCGCCTTGCGGTTGCTGAAGCTCTGATTGGTGCCCATCACGTGCACCGCCTGGCGTGAGAGGAGCGGTCGTGTCTTCAGGCGCGTCGTCCTGTGCAGGGCGCGATAGCCGTGCTCGAGTGAGAAGCCGACGCCCTCGGCCAGGCGGTAGGGCATGCTCCAGCGCGGCTTCGAGCATCCAAGGCCGTCGGCAAGCCCGTCGGCAAGCTCACGCCAGGTGATGGCGAGACCGTCGGTGGCGTTGAACGCCTGCCCGCGCGCGCCGTCGTGGTGCATGGCGAGCAAAGTGGCGTCCACAAGGTTGTCCACGAAGCAGAGGCCCGCGATCGCCCGGCCGTTGTCGATCAGGAGCATGTGGCCGCTCCGTATCGCGCGGGCGATCTCCAGCACCACCTCCCTGGAGCGCGGCCCGTACACGGTCGAGGGCCGCAGGATGACCGCGTCGAGGTCGTGCGTCACCGCGAACCGGCGGACCTCGGCCTCCGCCTGCAGCTTGGTCTGTGCGTACCAATTGCGGAAGCTGGTGGCAGCGTAGGTCTCGTCGATCTCGATGCCACCGGGATAGCCGTAGACGTCGGTGCTCGAGAAGTGGACCACGCGCCTCACCGAGGCGGCAGCGGAAGCGCTCAGCAGCTCCCGCGTGCCCTCGACGTTGACACGGGATACCTCCTTGGGAGTGGCCCAGTCGGACACCATCGCGCCGCAGTGGAACACGTAGCGGCAACCCTCGACGGCGCGCTCGAGCGAGTGCGCGCTGGTCAGGTCACCGGTCGCGAGCTCGACATCGAGGCCGTTGAGCGAGGTGGTGTCGCTGGTCGGGCGCACCAGGCAGCGCACCTGGTAGCCGTCGCGCACGAGGCGCTCGGCCAGGTGACTCCCGATGAATCCGGTGGCGCCCGTGACCAGGCAGACGTCGTCACGCGAGCGGTCGATGCGCCGGCCGCGGAATGGCATTTCCATCAGCGCCGGAACGGTCTCCCGCTCACGCCGGCGCATCGTCGAGGTGGCAATGTCACGCACCACAGCCCAGTTCTTCCCGCTGTCACTCTCGCACTCGGTGAGTACAGCGTCCAGCGCGCTGAGGAACGTCTGCACCTCAGTCTCCGACACAGTCAGCGGCGGCAGCAGCTTGATCACGTCGTTCTTTCCGGCGGCCATCGTGATCACACCGTGATCACGATGCAGCGGGATTACGACCAGCTGCGGGAACAAGCCTTCGCTCGCCATCCGCATCAGGCGGACGCCCACCTGGCCCTTGCGCGAGCGCGGCGCCTGCAGCTCGATGCCGATCATCAGCCCGGCGCCACGAATCTCCTTGACCAGCTCATGGCGCTGCCGCAGCTCCCGGAGCCCGTCGGTCAGCAGCATGCCCATATCCGCGGCGCGCTCGACCAGCCGATCGCGCTCGATCACGCGCAGCGTCGCCAGCCCGGCCGCCATCGAGAGGCGGTTGCGGCCGTAGGTCGACTGGTGCACGTAGCTGCGCTCGAGCGTGCCGACGGCGCGCTGGTAGATGTCGCGGCGCGTGACCATCGCCGCGACAGGCATGTAGCCGCCGCTGAGCGCCTTGCCGACGAGCACGATGTCCGGCTCCAAGCCCCAGCGCTCGAGCGCGAACCAGCTGCCGGTGCGGCCGAGTCCCGTCTGAATCTCGTCGGCCACGAACAGGGTGCCGTAGCGCCGGCAAAGATCCTGCGCGGCGCGCAGGTACTCGGGGGGCGGCAGTGTGACCAGGCGACCCTGGATCGGCTCGACGATGAAGGCGGCGACATCCTTGGACCGCAGCTCGGCTTCCAGCCGCGTGAGGTCGCCGAACGGGACGCGTGCGCATCCGGGCAGCAGTGGGCCGAAGCCCTCCTTGAAGAACTCATCGCCGACGATCGAGAGCGGGCCGAGCGTCACTCCGTGGAAGCTTGAGTCGCATGAGAGCAGCCGCGGCCGGCCCGTGGCCGCCCGCGCGAACTTCATCGCGGAATCAACGGCTTCGGCACCCGTGCTGGCGAAGAAAATCGCGTCGAGACCGGCCGGCACGCGGGCCGACAGCGCCTCGCCGAGCATCCCGGCAAGCACCGAGTAGTGCAGCTGGACCCCGTCGACGAGGTCTGAGTCGAGCATCGCGTGCAGCACGGCTCGTACATCCGGATGGCCGTGACCGAGGCTGGCGAATCCCTCTCCGGTGTGGAAATCCAGGTACGCACGTCCGTCTTCGTCATAGATGTAGGACCCGCTCGCCGAGCGGTAGGTCTTGTCGAAGCCGAGGATCCGCAGCACCGCGACCAGCGAAGGGTCGAGATGGCGCGCCGCCAGCTCCAGCGTCTCGCCGGCGCGTGCCTGCGCATCGGCGAGGACGCCGAGCGGGTCGAAAACCGGCTCGCTCACGACCGCGACAGTCGCGCGTCAGGCACCGTCTCGGTGCCAATGGCCGGAGCGGCCACCGGACTTCTCCAGCAGCTCGACGGGGCCGATCGACGCTCCGCGCTCGACCCCCTTGACCATGTCGTAGACCGTCAGCGCTGCGACTGCGGCGGCCGTCAGCGCCTCCATCTCAACGCCCGTCCGAGCCGTCGTCCTGGCCTCTGCGATCAGCTCGAACTCACCGGTGGCGGTGTCAATCGTGACCTCGACGCCGACGAACGTGAGCGGCAACTGATGACACAGCGGGATCAGCTCGTGCGTGCGCTTGGCGGCCTGGATCCCCGCGATCCGGGCGACGCCGATCACGTCGCCCTTGGGGGCGTTTCCGGCGGCGACGAGCTCAGCCGTAGCCACCGAGACCCGCACGATGGCGCGCGCGATCGCGCGCCGTGCGGTGACGTCCTTGTCGGAGACATCGACCATCTCGGCCCGGCCTTCGGCGTTGAGGTGGGTGAGGTCGTCGCTCAAGCGGGCTGGTAGATGCTCTGGGCCACGGCGATCAGGTCCTTGACCGCCGCGACATCACCGTCGCGCAGCAGCGCGATCGGGTCGGGATCGCCGTTGACGATGTTCTCGAAGAACTCCCTGCGGTCCTGGTAGGTCGGGAGCGTGCCCTTGGCCCAACCGCGCACGTCGTTGAGCAGGATCGCCAGCGTTGCGTAGGGCTCGCCGAACAGCTCGCCGATCTCGCGTTTCATGCGCTTGGCCAGCGCCGGCGACGCGCCGGCCGTGGAGATCGCGACGGCGAGCGGGCCGGTGCGCACGATCGCGGGCAAGATGAAGTTGCACAACGGCGGCACGTCGACCACGTTGACGAGCATCGCCCGGGCCTCGGCGTCGTCGAAGACGCGGATGTTGACGTCGGTGTCGTCGGTCGCGGCGATCGCGATCAGGCAGCCCTCGAGGTCGCCGTGCTCGTAGGCTCGGCGCTGCCACCTGATCGAGCCCTCGGCGGCCAGCTCCTGCAGCGCCGGGTGCGCGTCGGGCGCGACCAGCACGACGTCCGCGTCGCACGCGAGCAGGCCCTCGACCTTCTCGAGGCCGATATCACCGCCGCCGACGACCAGCGCCCTGCGGCCGCTCAGCC
This sequence comes from Solirubrobacteraceae bacterium, assembly GCA_035531655.1. Classification (GTDB taxonomy): domain Bacteria; phylum Actinomycetota; class Thermoleophilia; order Solirubrobacterales; family Solirubrobacteraceae; genus Palsa-465. The sequence goes on along the minus strand of DATKSM010000056.1, from coordinate 671 downwards.
GCAGGCAGGCGATGTAGAAGGGAGTCGCGAGCATGTCGCGCACGCACGACTGGTCGCAGATCCCCTTGCGGAACTGACAGACGCACTCCTTGCCGCTGTAAGCCTGGGCAGGCACTTCCCAGAGAGTAGCCAGCGCCTGATTCGACCGCGCGGCCAGCGGGCCGCCGCGGTCAGCGGAAAGCCTGCTGGCCTGTCAGCGCTTCGCCGACGACCAGGGCGTGCACGTCCGCGGTGCCCTCGTAGGTGACGACCGCCTCGAGGTTGTTCATGTGGCGCATCACCGGGTATTCGAGCGTGATCCCGTTGGCGCCCAGGACCTGGCGGGCGGTTCGCGCGACGTGCAGGGCGGCGTTGACGTTGGCGAGCTTGCCCATGCTCACCTGCTCGGGCGCCAGCCGGTGGGCGTCCTTCAGGCGTCCGAGGTGCAACGCCAGCAGCGCGCCGCGGTTCACCTCGGTGGCGATGTCGGCGAGCTTGGACTGCTGCAGCTGGGTGGCGGCGATCGGTCGGCCGAACGCGATCCGCTCGCGGCTGTAGGCCAGCGCGGCCTCGAAACAGGCGCGCGCGGCGCCGATCGCGCCCCAGACGATCCCGTAGCGCGCCTCGTTCAAGCAGGACAGCGGGCCGCGCAGCGACGTCGCCTCGGGCAGCAGCGCTTCGGCCGGCAGGCG